>JBAYYI010000021.1:0-31719 GCA_041673165.1 Bacteroidales bacterium | reverse complement strand
CCACTAAGCCATCCAAAGACAGTAGAGATTAATAAAGACGCTGATAATTTCTTCTTTAAAAAGTATAATTACAAGTCTGCTTTAAGACTACTTTATAGATTCCTTAGAAGAAATCTCCTATCCTCAAAAAAACACTAAGTCTTACAATAAGTCCAGATATGCGATTTACTATTTAGTAATAGAAATTATTATATAAGAGGACAAGTAATTGGTGCGAAAGGGTATTAGCTTCAAAAACAAACTTGTAATCTTAACTAATTTCCTTGCAACATAATTAAAGATTCCCTTTTGCGGCTCCAACCATATCATTGGTTTTCTATAATAATCAACCGAGTAATCACTAATATCTAAACTCTTTGCTATTGAATTCAGATTATCATAATCCATTGATGTAAGATTATGTATCGTGAAGTTTTCCTTATCAAATAACTTCTGAACCAAGCCGTTTATTCCAACAAAATTAGGCATAATGATTACTACCTTACCTCCTTTCTTCGCAAAATTCAAATGTCTTTGTATAATATCCTTTGTATCATCAAAATGTTCTGCAAAACCTAAAGAGTAAAAAAATCATACTGTTTTTCTGGCTGATATTTTAGAAAATCTCCTTCTATATAATTAATTATATTTGGGGTATTATTTTTGTCTTCTATCTTCTTAATGATTACAGGGTCAATATAGAAGTCAATAAAACTCACCTCAGAAAATCCTTTCTTATAAGCATAAATAGATAAGAAACCAGGGAACACTCCAATCTCAATGGATGTTTTCCCTTTTATATCTTTTGGTAAATAATTATCTAACAAATGATTATCAGGCACTGATTCGTAGATATACTTTTCCTAATACTTTCCCCAATGCTCCTTATCTAATAGTAGGTTGTCTTCCATAATTAATAGTTATTTTCTACAAAAGTAAATAAAAAATGATTAGAAAATATGATTTATCTTAATGACTGATTCAATTTAAGCTTATTTAAAAACCCAAAAGTTGATTTCAGGACGATCATATAGCATAATAATAATTTATAATAAGCATAATATGAAACTACCTTGCCAACATAGCATATCTACCTTGCCAACATAAGACCTCTTTGTTGCCAACATAAGACCTCTGCCTTGGCAACATAACGTCTCTTGATTGGCAATAAATACTCATCATTGTAAAGATTTAGAAAATTATTATAGGGTTTTATTATAATAATAGATGGTTTTGGGTATTAGTTATTTTAGTAAAAACTAATATTATTGTAGAATTTCAGAATATTGTATCATTTTTTATTGCTTATTATCACTTAAAACAACTATATTTGCAGTATAAAAATAAACACATTTATCTTTTTTGTAAGATTAAGGATTGATGCTTTTGATTTTACTGATAACTAAATGCAATTAAATTATGAAAGAAAATCACATACCTTTAGATCAGGCTTTAAAAATCATATCTAAAGACCGAGAGAGAACTAATATAATGCGTAAGTATGAACAAAAGGCTATCGCATACTTAGTACAATGTGTTCCTTCATTCATTAATTCAGATATGCTTACTGGTATTGGACTTGCAGGCAATCTAATCTTAGGATTGAGCTTTATTTTAGGTGCATTCTATAGTCCTTACTTCCTTTTATTAGGAATTTTTGGTTCAATTCTTAATTGGTATGGAGACTCACTTGACGGCAGATTAGCATATTATAGAAAGAAAGCGAGGAAATGGTATGGTTTTTGTTTGGATATGACAACAGATTGGATTGGAATTACAGCAATTGGCGTTGGTTTTATTATTTATCTTGGGTCTGATTGGGCATTAATTGGATATGGTTTTATTGTTATGTATGCATTAGAAATGATTATTACATTATTGAGATATAAGATAACTAATAAGTATTCAATCGATTCAGGCTTGCTTGGACCAACAGAGGTTAGGGTGGTTATTTGTTTGGTTTTGGTTCTTGAAGTTCTCTTTAGTGGTTCATTCCTCTACTTTGCAATTATATCAACATCAATTCTTTTATTTTCCAATATTAGAGATATTGTAAGTTTACTTAAATTAGCAGATCTTAGAGATAAACAAGAAAATGAGGATACTAATAAAAGTATTTAATAAGAGATTACTAACGTTTACTAAAGCACAGTTTTCTGCCCTTATTGGTGGAGGTGTAGATTACCTGATAATGGTTTTCTTGACTGAGGTTTTTCACATTCACTACACTATTAGTATTGGTATAGGTGGTATTATTGGAGCTGTGGTTAACTTTTCAATTAATAAGTACTGGACATTTCATTCAAAAGACCAAACCTATCAAAACAAAACACTGAGGCAATTACTTAAATTCTCTATCATGGTAGTTAATAGCATTGTTCTTAAGGCATCAGGCACCTATTTCCTAACAACAATTTTCAATATCGACTACAAGATAACTCGTTTAATTGTTGATTTAATTGTTTCTATTTTTGTAAACTATAACCTACAAAAGTATTGGGTCTTTAAAAAAACAGCATCTAAGAAGATTTAAACTTTTAGGTTGGAGATTGTTTTATTCAAATCTTTATTTGAGTTTAAGAAAAATCACGTATATTTGTACTCGAAATAATTTAAGGGAATGAATATACTAATAGTACATAACATATACTCATCTAAGGGAGGTGAGGAAGGTGTTATTGCTCTACAAGAAGAACTTCTTAGATCTAAGGGTCATAATGTTATGCTTTATACTCGTGAGCATTCAGAAATGAAGAAATGGCTATTGGGTCGTTTTGGTGGATTGTTTACATCAATTTATAACCCTAAATCTCATAGAGACTTAAAAAAGATAATCTCTTCTTTCAAACCCGATATAGCCATTTTGCATAACCTATTCCCTATTATCTCTCCCTCAATTATTCCTTTTCTTAATAAAAACAAAATTCCCGTTTGGCAGATTGTGCATAACTATAGATTGCTTTGTCCAATAGGAATCTTTTATACTAAGGGTGAGATTTGCGAAGACTGTTTAGGCTGTGGTAGAGAATGGAATTGTTTGAAGAATAATTGTGCAGGCTCCTTTTTTGCAAGTTTTTCTTTCGCTCTAAGAGGTTTGGTAACAAGGAAACTTAAATACTATAATAAGGTAGATTATTTCTATACTTTGTCATTGTTTCAAAAGAATAAACTAATTGATAATGGTTTTCCTGTTGAAAAGATAAGAACCGTCCCTAATACCTTTATGCCTAAACAAAAGGTTGAGGAGGTTTGTCTTGAAGAGAAAGAATATATTGGTTTTGTTGGAAGGTTAACAAAGGAGAAGGGTTTGTTTGACTTCATTGAGATTGCAAGACAGATGCCAGAGTATTCATTTAGAGTGGCTGGTGAAAGGACTAAAGAGTCTGAAAACATAGATATTCCCTCAAATATTAAGTTTGAAGGTTTCCTTAATCAAAAGCAAATGGCTGAGTTTTATAAGAAGACTAAGCTTATTTTGTTTTTAAGCCGCTGGTATGAGGGTTTCCCTTTGGTCTTATTAGAGGCAATGTATAATTACACCCCAATTATTGTGAATAACCTATCCGTTATGGCAGAGGTTGTGGAAGACAGAAAAGAAGGTTTCGTTGTTGAGATAGGCGATACTGCTCTAATAAAACAAGATATTGAAGAGGTGTTTAGCAATAAGGAATTATATAAAGAGCTGACTTCAAATGCCAGAATGAAATTTGAAAACAAGTATTCGATTGAAAATTACTATAAGAGATTAATACAAGAAGACTAATCCTTATACACTGAAAAGCTGAGAAAATAATAAAAGAAGTAAACAATACATTATTAATATGTTTGAAAAGTTAAACAACCTATATCTAAAACAAAGATTCTTCCCTAACATAGTTAGCATTTTAATTAATCCTTTCTATTTTAACCGTAAGGCTTTGCTTAGTGCAATAAAAAGTAATGCGAAGGAGGCAAAAGGAGATTTATTAGATTTTGGATGTGGTGCAAAGCCATATAAGAGTTTATTTAAAAACACCTCATCTTACGTTGGTGTTGATATTGAAAATGAATCACATAATCATCAAGGTGAAGAAATTGACTTTTACTATGATGGAAAAGTACTGCCATTTACTAATGAATCATTCGATATAGTTTTTTCCTCAGAAGTATTGGAACACGTGCCTAATCTTTATAAATCTTTATCAGAAATAGAAAGAGTTGTGAAAGAAAATGGGTTAGTACTAATGACTATACCTTTCACCTTTGCAGAACACGAAATGCCTTATGATTATAGGAGGTTTACAAAAAACGGTATAGTTGAAATATTAGATGAGTTTGGCTTTGAAACCATTAAGAAAAGCACCTACGGAACCTATATTGAGGTTATTTCCCAACTAATCATTCTATATGTTCACGACCTTATATACACCAAAAACAAATACTTTAATATTATTTTGAATTCTATATTTATATTTCCGCTTACTCTATTTGGGATGATTTTATCAACAGTATTACCAAATAATAAGAGCTTATATTTTGGAACAGTTATTTTAGCTAAGAAGAAAAGGAAATAAGCTTAGAATGTATTTAATAGATAATTACTATAATAGATTAATGCAAGAAAACAATGGTTAATCCTAAAATATCAATAATTACAGTAACGTATAATGCTGAAGAAGTTTTAGCAAGAACCTTAGAAAGCATAAGAAAACAAGAGTATGATAATATTGAAAGTATTATTGTTGATGGTGCTTCTAGGGACAAGACTCTTGATATTGTTAATCAGTTTCCTGATGTGGTTACAAGGTGGATTTCAGAGCCAGACAAAGGACTTTATGATGCAATGAACAAGGGTTTGGAAATGGCAACAGGCGATTATGTTTGGTTTCTCAATGCTGGAGATACAATTGCTAAGAAAGACATCCTTTTCTATTTTTTCAATCAAGAATTTGTTATGAGAGATATCTACTATGGAGACACTCTTATTGTTGATGATGAAGGAAATCACATTGGCGGAAGAAGACTTAAACCAAAGAAAGAATTAAACTGGAAAAGCTTTAAGTGGGGAATGTTGGTTTGTCATCAAGCCATACTAGTTAAAAGAAGTATTGCTCCAAAATATGATTTGAATTATAAGATTGCTGCTGATTATGAGTGGGTCTTGGAGTCCTTTAAAAGAGCAGAATACATTGTAGGAACAAGGCATAAGGTTGCTTGCTTCTTAAGTGGAGGGCTTTCAAGAAAGAATATAATTAGAGCTAATTTTGAACGCTTTAGAATAATGAAAAAATACTATGGTTTCTTCACAAGCCTCTGGTATAATTTCTTAATGATATTCCGTTTTGCCTACACAGTCATTAAACTTAAGAGAATATAATAGTAATTCAAAAGTTTTTTTGTATTTTTGACAAAGTTTAATTGAAGACATTTATATGGAAAATTATTTAGTATCAGCTCGTAAGTACCGTCCTGCAGATTTTAAAAGTGTTGTAGGGCAATCACATATCACTACAACTCTCCAAAATGCAATTAAGACAGACCAACTTGCACAGGCTTTTCTTTTCTGTGGTCCAAGAGGGGTTGGCAAAACAACATGTGCAAGAATATTAGCCAAAACAATTAATTGTACTAATAGGACATCTGAAACAGAGGCTTGTAATGAGTGTGAGAGCTGCCTTTCTTTTAATAATAATTCAGCTTTTAATATTTTTGAACTCGATGCTGCTTCAAATAATTCGGTTGATGATATCCGTGATTTGGTTGATCAGGTTAGGGTTCCGCCTCAGGGAGGGAAGTATAAGGTATATATTATTGATGAGGTTCACATGTTATCTGCTTCGGCTTTCAATGCCTTTCTCAAAACCTTAGAAGAGCCACCCGCTTATGCAAAGTTTATTCTTGCAACAACAGAAAAACATAAGATAATCCCAACCATACTTTCTCGTTGTCAAATCTTCGACTTCCATAGGATAAGCAATGAAGATATTTCAACTCACTTAGATTATATTGCTAAGAAAGAAAATGTTAAGGCAGAGGTTGAGGCTTTGGACATCATTGCAGAAAAGTCTGATGGTGGCTTGCGTGATGCCCTTTCTATGTTTGACCAATTGGTTTCCTTTACTGGGGGAGACTTAACTTACTCAAACATTATTGAGAACTTAAATATCCTTGATTACGATTACTATTTCCGTTTTGTCGATTACCTTCTTCAAAGCGATATATACAATACCCTACTCCTATTCAATGAAGTATTAGATAAAGGCTTTGAGGGTTCACACTTCATTAATGGTCTTTCATCCCACCTTCGTAACCTATTGGTTGGCAAAGATGCTTCAACAATTAAGCTTATGGAGGCAAGTAAGAGCATACAACAAAAATACTTAGAGCAATCCTCTCAGTGTAGCGTAACTTTCATTCTTAGAGCCTTAGACTTTGCAAACACTTGCGCTATGGACTATAGGAACTCATCAAATAGAAGACTTTGTGTTGAACTTGCTCTTCTTAAGATTGCAAATATAATGAAGAAGTTGCAACCTCAAACAGAGTCTCCCAGGCAAAGCTTAGATGAAAAAAAAAATGAAACTAAGCCAGTAGAGAATAATCAAGAGACTAAAAAACAAGAACTTAAACCAAGCAAAGAACTTAAAGAGGAAGTTGAGAAAGAGAAAGAGATTATAGAAGAAGTTGAAAAAGCAGAAGAAAAGAAAACAAAACCAATAAACCTTCCTAAGACAAGCTCTTTTTCAATTAACGTTGGGGTTGAACAAACAATTCAACTTGACCAAAAGGAAAAAGAAAGACTAAACCCTCCTACTATTGCTTTGGACTGGGATCTTTTCAAAACAAAACTAAGTGAGTATGCAGATGCAATTAAGGACTCTATGCCTAATCTCTTCTTTATTATAACAAGTTGCGATATTGAAAACAATAATGATAACACGGTAACAATAACTTTCCTTAACTCAATGCAAGAAAAGGAATTTGAAGCCTCTAAACACGAAATTGTAAGGATAATTAGGAAGGCAACCCTTTGTGATAGTTTTCTTTTTAGAACAAAAATCTTTCAAGACCTAACCAAAGAAAAGCTTTACCGCCCTTTAGATAAGTTTAATTTCCTTGCCCAAAAGAATCCTTCTCTAATGAAACTTAGGACAGAGTTTGACTTCGATATCGATTATTAAAAACAAAATAACAAAAAGATAAAACAATAGAATATTATGGGAGAGGCATTAATCTTTTTAGGGATATTGATTTTTTCAGCACATCTATTCTCAATGATTTTCTCAAGAAAGAAGATTCCAGATGTTTTACTATTATTGATTATTGGAATAATAGTTGGACCACTCTTAGGCTTGATATCTCCAACTTTTATGGGACGAGCAGGAGGCATATTCACAACCGTTGTCTTGGTTGTAATTCTTTTTGATGCAGGAACCGACATCAGCATACACGACCTGAAGAACGCTTGGAAACCAACAATAACTCTTTCCATTTCATCAGTCATAGGCTCAATAGTTTTAGTAACTCTAATAGTTTATGGAATAGGACAATTGGTTGCATATTCCTCTGGATTATTAAATCCCCAAACACTCGCCGCAGGTGAACTGGCTTCAGAGTCTAAGGGATTATCCTTTTTGAATAGTTTTATTATCGGGATTATCCTCTCTGGAACATCCTCTGCCGTTGTTATCCCACTAACTCAACAACTCAAATTGGGCAAAGATGCAAAGACTGCTCTTATTTTAGAAAGTGCAATTACAGATATTATTTGTTTCGTTTTAGCTCTTGCTTTCATGCAGTCTGCTCTGGCTGGAGGTGGTGTTGATATTGGCTCAATAACAGGAGGAGTTATCTCTTCTTTCGTTATGGCAACAATTATTGGCTTTGTTTCTGCACTTGTTTGGGCAAGCCTACTTCATAAGATAAGGACATTTAAAAACTCAATGTTCCTAACCCCTGCCTTTCTATTTATTGTTTATGGAATATCAGAATCTCTTGGTTTTAGTGGTGCAATTGCAGCCCTTGCAGTTGGAATTACAATTACTAATATGGACTTCTTCAACTTCAAATTCTTAGAAAAGCACCAAAAAGGTAAGAACCTCAAACAAACCGAAAACGAGAAAGCATTTATTGGTGAGATAGTATTTGTTTTGAAAACGTTTTTCTTTGTATATATCGGCATATCAATACCTTTCAATAATGTTATAGCATTAGCCACAGGTCTTATCGTAACAATCATTTTACTAATAATGAGGATATATATTGCAAAATACTTCTCTCCAAAATCATCAAACGGATACGACAAGAGCATAATAGCTCTAATGATACCAAAGGGGCTTGCGGCTGCTGTCTTGGCTTCAATTCCAGAACAAATGGGACTTCCTCAAGGTGATTTGATTAAGAGTGTGGTTTTTGCAACTGTCCTATTCTCAATCTTGATTTGTTCGATATTCATTTTTATTATTGGACGCTATCCGAAAGCAAATGTATTAATGAGGGTATTCTTCAAATCTAAGACTAAAGCACAGAAACAAGTGCCTATTATTGAAGAGATTAGGGAGATTGAAGAATAGAGAAAATGAATCAAAGAACTAATTCTCTGAATCAAAGAAAGGATTTACTGAATCAAAGAACTAATTCCGTAGAACAAAGAGTTATTTTAGGAAAGTGGTTTATTTCTTTTTTCTAAAGATTGAAGTTGTTTTTTTCCAAAATGATTTCTTCTCTTTAGCTGGCTCATCAATTTGAGCAATAAAGTCTTCATTGTCTTCATTAGTTGATTTATCCATTGATTCTTCATTTTCTATGTCAAAACTTGGTGTGTCATTAGTTTCGCTTTCCAATGTTTCTTCTTCTGGTTTCTCAATTGCTACGTTTTCTTTTTGGTAAATCTTCTCTACTTCAAAGAAATTAGGTCTTGACTCTGGTTTAAGTATTTTCAAGCTCTTAAGTATTTTTGCCACCTCTTGTCTGTCCTCTGGGGTGTCGGCAGAATAATACTCTATTATATATGTATAGCCGTTGTCAATAATGCCGTAAAAACCTCCTCTAAAATAATCTCTTAGTGGACTATTTGTGTATTCTACGAATTTACCTTTGTATTTATTTAGTTTTTGAGTCTTAACTTTTTCAATTATCATATATTCAAAGCCTGGTTTCAAGCTTTTTTCCGAAGATGCATTTATTATTGCCGCCTCCTGATCTTGAACATGCTTAATACAACGAATGCTTACCGAATTGTTATCTTCTTCATTATATAATCTAATTCTGAAATCGAGCATCTTCTTTTCTGTCTTATTAATCAGCCAATGGTCAGGCATTCTGAGACTTAAGTTTTCTATCTCAACTTTTAAAATATTTTTTTGAGCATAAACGATGTTTGCCGATATTGCAATTATGATAATTATTATTGTGGTTAAAACTCTTTTCATATCCAAGTTTAATTTTTATTTTAAGTTATATCTGCAAATATACTATAAAAAATTTGTTTGAAAGAAAAAATTAGTATTTTTGCAGTCTTAATGTTCAAAAAAAACGAACTTTAAGTATGTTTACTATATAACCATTACAAATTCTATTCCTGAGTGGATGGAAGACATTCTAACAAAGTAATAATATGGACAACCAAGATCAAAACACTGTTAATTCAGTTGAAGAAAATGTAGTTAATCCTACAGAACAAGAAGTAAAGGAAGTTGTTGAACAAGCAACAGACCTGACAACAGAAGAACCAATAGAGGCTACAGAAGTAGTTTCAGAGGTGGTTAAAGAAGAGATTGCAGAAGTAGTTGTTGAACCAGCAACAGAAGTAATTGAAGAAGCTACAGAAGTAGTTGTTGAAGAAACTGTGGTTGAGGCTGCAGAAGTTATTAAAGAAGTAGTTGAAAAAGCTGAGATTGAGGTTTCTCCAAAACAAGAGGCTCCAAAACCAACTATTCAAGAGGCTACTCGTCACGATTATTCTGACCAAATCCTTTCTGTTGAAAATGATGATGACTCAGAAGAAGAAACTCATGAATCAGCAGAAGAGTTAACTGCTCATTATTCTAAAATGAATACTCAAGAGCTTTTGGAAGAAATCAAGACTTTGGTGAATTCGGAAAACATTCAACAAATGAAATTGCGTGCAAGCTTAATTCGCAATGCATTTAAGCTACTAACTACTGAGGCTATTAATTTGGCTAAAGAAAAGTTCCTTGCTGATGGTGGTCTTGAAGAAGAATTCAAATTTGAAGATGACTCAACAAGCAAAGAGTTCAACAAGTACTATTCAATTTATAGAGAGAAAAGACAAGCTTACTTAGAACAAAAAGAAAAAACTAAACTTGAAAATGTTGCTAAAAAGAATGCAATATTAGAAGACTTACGTGAACTTCTTAATTCTGAAGAGAGCCTAAAAGATATATACGATAAATTTAATCTTATTCAAGACAAATGGAAAGAGGTTGGTCAGGTTCCAAGAACAGAGGTTAATGGACTATGGCAAAACTATCACTTCCTTATTGAAAAGTTCTATGATAAGGTTAAGATTAATCGTGAACTAAGAGATTTAGACCTTAAACGTAATCTTGATGCTAAGATAGAACTTTGTGAAAGGGTTGAGGGTTTAATTTTAGAACCTTCTATCAACAAGTCATTCAAAGCTCTTCAAGAAATTCATCAACAATGGAAAGAGATTGGAAGTGTTCCAATGGATAAGAATGATGAAATATGGGAAAGATTTAAGATTGGATCAGATAAGATAAACAAGCTACGCCAAGATTACTACGAGACAATGAAGGTTGAGCTTGATAGCAATCTACTTGCTAAGGTTGCACTTTGCGAAAAAGCAGAAGAGATTGTTAAGAGAAACAATGAATCTCCTAAGGATTGGAACGACACCACAAATGAGATGAATGATATGCTTAAGCTTTGGAAGACCATCGGTTCTGTTCCTCAAAAAGATAATGAAGCTATATGGACTCGTTTCAAATCATGTTTAGATTCTTTCTTTGCAAATAAAAAAGAGATATTTAACAAGCTTAAAGAAGAACAAGACATAAACTATAATAAGAAGGTTGAAATATGTCTTAAGGCTGAGTCTATTTCTGAAAGAACTGATTGGAAATCTGCTACTCAAGAACTTCTTGCTCTTCAAAAGGATTGGAAAGAGATTGGTTATGTTCCTAAGAAACTATCTGATAAGCTATGGGGTCGTTTCCGCAGTGCTTGTGATAAGTTCTTTGAAAACAAATCCTCTTTCTATGTTGAGAACCGTGCAAAGGAAACCGAAAACCTTGCTAAGAAAGAAGAACTGATTAAACAAGTTATAGGATTCCAGTTTGGAGACAATAAGGAAGATAACCTTAACGCAATAAAGGACTTCCAACGCCAATGGTCAGAAATACAATATGTGCCATTGTCTGAGAAAGAACGTCTTCAAAAAGAGTTTAGAGGTGCAATAAATGCTCACTTTGAAAAGCTTGAAATTGATGTTCGTGAATTCCAACTTAATACATATAAAGAAAGAGTATTCCATACAGGTGGTGATGATAGATCGGTTTCTAAGGAAAAGAGATTTTTACAAGATAAGATTCAAAAGCTTAAAGAGGATGTGAATTTATGGGAAAACAATCTTGGATTTTTGGCAAACTCTAAACAAGCTGACATTCTTAAGAATGAGTTTGAGAAGAAAATGGAAAATGCAAGGAAAGAAATCGCATTAAATGAAGCTAAATTAAAAATGATAGATGCGTCAAATGACTCTGAAACAAAATAAATTAGCTAATTGTATTGTAGATTAAATAATTATTTATACCTTTGCTCTCTGAAATTTAATAGAAATAATAACTAAACCCGTTTAAATCAATGGATAAACGGTAAAATAAATAAATATGAAAAAAGATATTCATCCAACAAGTTATCGTCCTTGCGCTTTTAAGGACATGTCTAACGACGAAGTTTTTGTGACTAAATCATGTGCAAACACAAAAGATGAAATTGAGATTGACGGAGTAATGTACCCTTTAATCAAAATGGAAATTTCAAATACATCTCACCCTTTCTTCACTGGTAAGGTTAAACTTGTGGATACTGCAGGTCGTGTTGATAAGTTTATGAATAAATACAAAAACCGTAAAGAAGTAAAATAACATACTAATTTTATGTATTTTAAAAGAGTTCTATCATCACTGGTAGAACTCTTTTGCTTTAAATCACATTTTATTTAACTATGCGTTACGTTTATATGAAACAAAATGCATATATTTGCGTTGTAATATTTAATATAATCAAAACACATTTTCATCATGAGTTACATACTATTTGACGACGTTTCAAGAAAATCATTAAAGCCGTTAACCTATATTAGACCTGTTTGTGATATTCGCATTGGAATACTCACTATCAGGGAGAAATGGGAAAAGTACTTAGGAGAGAAAACCTCTACTCTTACCGAAGAATATCTTTCTTCAAAATATCCTATTGAATTTTCAGATTCAATGACTCTAATTAATGGCTCTGTATGCCCTACACCAAAATTAGTTGAAGCAATAAAGAACCTATCTTTCAATCAAGTTTTAGTTTATAATGACAATATCATTGCAATGACTAAGACAAGAGAAGACTTCCTTTCTGAAAGTGAAGACACTCAGAAGGTTGAATTTGAAGACGATTTTATTAAAGTTAATCATCTTTGGGATATCTTTGTTCATAATGGCAAAGCTATTGAAGACGATTTTAAACTCATTACAAAGGGTCGTGTGTCTCAAAAACTAAGCTCAACTAATACTGTTATTGGAGAAGGAAATATCTTTGTGGAAGAAGGTGCCTCTGTTGAATGTGCACGTTTGAATGCAAAGAATGGACCTATCTATATTGGTAAAGATGCCGAAATTATGGAAGGGGTTGTTATTAGAGGTCCTTTTGCTATGTGTGAAAATGCCGTTTTGAAACTTAATGCTAAAATATATGGGCCAACTACACTTGGACCTTATTCAAAAGTTGGTGGAGAATTAGACCATGTTGTCATATTTGGCTACTCTAATAAAGCTCATGATGGATTTATCGGAAATTCTGTCATAGGAGAATGGTGTAATATTGGCGCTGACACAAATGCCTCTAACCTTAAAAACACTTATGAAGACGTGAGGATATGGGACATAGAGCAACATACCTTTATTAGCTCAGGACAAACTTTCTTTGGTACAATATTTGGAGACCATTCTAAGTGTGGGATAAACGTAATGTTTAATACTGGAACCGTTGTTGGAATAAGTTCTAATATATACGGAGCAGGTTATCAACGTAATTTCATTCCATCTTTTGCTTGGGGAGGCACAAATGTAGGTTTAAAACTATATGAACTTGACAAGGCTCTTGAAGTAAGTGAAAAGATGATGGAAAGAAGAAATGTCGTAATGACTGAAGAAGATAAAAAAATACTACGCCACATATTTAATCAAACTTTAAGAAACAAGAAGCTTAGATAAATTATGTACGACGAAACAATGATTGAATTCTCTAAATTGATCGCAGGGGAGCCTGAATTCATTCCATTATTAACTGACGATGACACTTTAGATTTTGGAGTAAAAGAATTACCTTCCGAACTACCTATATTACCTTTAAGAGGAAATGTATTTTTCCCAAGTGTTGTGATGCCAATTACAGCTGGAAGAGACAAGTCAATACAACTTATTAAAGATGCATATAAGAAAAAACTAATAGTTGGTGTTGTTGCTCAGAAGAATGATGTTGATGACCCAGACTATGATGACTTATATAAAATAGGAACAATTGCCCGAATTGTCAAGACATTAAATATGCCTGACGGAACCACTATGGTTATAATTCAAGGCTTAGATAGATTCCGTTTAGATAGTATTTCAAAAACAGAACCTTTCTGGACTGGTAAGGTAAGCCTTTATCACGATGAGTCAAAGAATATACCAAAGAATGCAAATGCACTTGTTGCAGCAATGAAGGATGTTTATTTGAAACTAATCAAACTAACTCCTAACCTGCCAACAGACCTTACTTTTGCAATTCAAAATATTGATAATCCTTATTTCTTACTAAACTATATCTCTGCTCATATTGATGTCTCACTTGAAGATAAGCAAAAGCTATTGGAGATTAACGACTTCACAAGAAGAGCAACAAAAGTACTTTCTATTTTAAGTAAGAATGTGCAAATGCAAGAAGTTAAGTTGCAGATACAAAAGAAAGTATCTACCGACCTTGACAAACAGCAAAGAGATTACTTCTTAAATCAACAACTAAAAACTATTCAAGAAGAGCTTGGCTCCAACCCTACTGAGCAAGCTGTTAGTGAACTAACAGAAAAAGCAAAGTTAAAACATTGGACAAATGAAATAGAAACTGCATTCTATAAAGAACTTACAAAGTTAGAAAGGATGCATAGTAGCTCACCTGACTACTCTATTCAATTGAACTATTTAAACTTTATGGTTGAACTGCCTTGGAATGATTATACGGTTGACAACTTCGACCTAAATAAGGCTATGAAGATATTGGATTCTGACCATTATGGATTGGAAAAGGTTAAGGAAAGAATAATAGAATATCTTGCAGTAATTAAACTTAAAGGAGATATGAAATCTCCAATCTTGTGTTTAGTTGGACCTCCAGGGGTTGGCAAAACATCATTAGGAAAATCAGTTGCTAAGGCTATTGGAAGGAACTATATCCGCATGGCTTTAGGTGGTTTAAATGATGAGAGTGAGATAAGAGGACATAGGAAGACATATATTGGAGCTATGCCAGGAAGAATTCTTAAATCTATTAATAAGTCTAAGTCTTCAAACCCTGTTTTTGTTCTTGATGAAATTGATAAGGTTTCAGGAATGACAGTAAATGGTGACCCTTCTGCAGCAATGTTGGAAGTTTTAGACCCAGAACAAAACACTGCTTTTCACGATAACTACCTTGATTTGGAATATGACCTATCAAGAGTTATGTTTGTGGCAACAGCAAACTCATTAAACAGTATTCAACCTGCGCTTATAGACAGAATGGAAATAATTAATATTCCAGGATATATAGTTGAAGAGAAGCTACAAATTGCAAAGAAACACTTAATGCCTAAGCAGTTGAAAGAGCATGGGATGAAAAAATTGCATATAAGCATTCCAGATGTTGTAATCTTAAAAGTAATTAATGATTATACACGTGAGTCAGGCGTTAGGCAATTAGAAAAACGTATTGCAAAGATAGTTCGCTACCGAGCTGTTCAATTAGCAAAAGAAGAACAGTACTCTAAATCAATAAAGGTAGAGGAGCTTAATAAAATATTAGGACTTCCAACCTCAGAGCACGATATGCATCTTGAAGAAGATACGGTTGGAGTTGTAACAGGCTTAGCTTGGACTCAGGTTGGTGGTGAAATACTATTTATCGAGGCAAGCATTAGTAAGGGAAAAGGAACCTTAACTCTTACAGGAAACCTTGGAGATGTGATGAAAGAGTCTGCAACTTTGGCATACGAATATTTGAAAGCACATTCAAAAGAACTAAATATAGACTCTAAGATATTTGAAGAGGTTAATCTACATATACACGTTCCAGAAGGAGCAACGCCTAAGGATGGTCCATCAGCAGGAGTTACAATGTTCTCTGCAATGCTAAGTATTTTCACTAATAAGAAAGCAAAAGCTAATTTTGCGATGACAGGAGAAATAACTCTTAGAGGGAAAGTCTTACCTGTTGGAGGGATTAAAGAAAAGATACTTGCAGCTAAGCGTTCTAATATAACCGATATTATTATTTCAGAACAAAATAGAAAGGATGTAGAGGATATATCTGAGAAATACTTGGAAGGAATAAGATTTCATTATGTTAAAAACATGATTGAAGTGCCTAATTTAGTTTTAGTTAAATAAAAATAATAAGATAATGAATAATGCATTTTTAGTAATAGGTGTCTTAGTCCTTATTGCGGCTCTTTTTTTCCTCTATACAGCATTTGCCAAGAAGTATCTATACAAAGAGGACGCAGAAGATAAACCCAAGAATAAGGATTTAGTAAACCTTTCAAAAAGAGGAAGCATTATATTTTATATATTTTTACTTCTAATCCTTATCTTCTTCCTTGTTATGTATATAATGTGGAAAACACAATAAAACCAATATCATGTCACCTGAAGAAATAAGAAAAGATTTTCCAATACTCCAAGAAAAGGTTAATAATAAGCCATTGGTTTACTTAGATAGTGCAGCAACAGCTCAAAAACCTATTCAAGTTATTGATGCAATGATGAATTACTATCTTCATCTTAATGCAAATGTTCATCGTGGGGTTCACACTCTTAGCCAAAAAGCAACAGATGAGTTTGAATCTTCAAGAATAGCCGTTCAAAACTTTATTTCGGCAAAGGAGCATCAGGAAATCATATTCACAAGAGGAACAACTGAAAGTATTAATTTGGTTGCTTCTTCTTTTTGTGAGAAATTTATAACCCAAGGTGATGAGATTATTGTTTCAGAACTTGAACACCATTCAAACATTGTCCCTTGGCAATTGGCTCAAGAAAAGTTTAAGTTTAAAATCAAAGTACTTCCTTTTAAAGACAATGGGGAATTAGACCTTGAAGTCTATAAAACCTTATTAAATAGCAAGACAAAATTAGTTAGTGTAGCTCATGTTTCAAACGCATTAGGCACAATTAATCCAATAAAAGAAATCATAGAACTCGCACATAAACAAGGTGTACCTGTCTTGATTGATGGAGCTCAAGGGGTTCCTCATTTTAAAGTCGATGTACAAGAATTAGATTGCGACTTCTATGTTTTTTCTGGTCATAAGATGTATGCTCCAATGGGTATTGGAGTTCTTTATGGCAAGAGAGAATATCTTGAACAAATGCCCCCTTACCACGGAGGAGGCGAAATGATTAAAGAAGTGTCATTTGAGGGTACAACATTTAATGAAATACCTTTTAAGTTTGAGGCAGGCACTCCTTCAGTTTCTGATGTGCTTGGACTTAAAGCTGCAATTGAATATATTAATGCAATAGGCTATGATTTTATTCAAAAGCACGAAGACTTCCTTATGGAATACACAACCAAGAGATTATTGGAAATAGAAGACTTAAAGATATACGGCACATCTAAACATAAAGCTGGCTCAGTATCCTTTAACCTAAAAGACATACATCCTTTCGATATTGGCACCCTACTCGACCAATTAGGAATTGCAATTAGGACAGGTCATCACTGTGCACAAACAGTAATGCAACATTATGGTATTGTTGGAACAGCAAGAGTTTCTTTTGGAATCTATAACACAAAAGAAGAGATAGACTATTTCATCGAATCACTAAAGAGAGTGAAAACAATGCTTTCTTAGTTCTTCTTACAAATTATATAAGTAGAAAGACCAGGCAGCTTAATCCCTATCTTAGATAGACCCTTAGTAGTATAGTAATCTATAAGCAGGATTGACTTATATAGACCTGTGAAAAGCTTTCCTTTGTCCCAGTTTCCAATCCCTTCAACAGTTTCTTTGTTAGTAGGCTTCTCAACCATTTTCTGAATAATTCGAGGAAGAAGTAATGAGAAGAAGAAATAACCAGCCTTTACTTCTTTTAAGCCTGCTTCTTCAATATGCTCTCTTAACATCTTCTTTGTATATCTCCTATAATGCCCTAACCAAGTGTCGTGATTGCAAAACAAACCATTAAAGGCAGGAACTGTAATAAGGAACAAAGTCTCTTTATCGATATATGGTAAGCTAATAACTTGTTTAAGGAAATCAATATCATTTTCAATGTGCTCAATAACATCCAATAGGAATATAAGATTAGCCTTTCCACTTCCTAAAGAAACATCATTAACATCTTTATAATATTCGATAGGACAAGTATCATCATACTCTTTCTTTAAGCCACTAATGATTTCATCAGTAAAAGCAATATCGACAGCAAAAGGCATAAAGTTTTTATGCGTTTTACAGAACTCACTAATAAAATAAACATCTCCACAACCAATATCTAAGACATTTTTCTTATTATCTTTATCTCTAAGGTATGGTTTTAGGATATCTTTAACAAGCTCTAATCTTGCCATTTCCCAAGGATGATTTCTCTTTTCATTATCCTTTGTCTTAACATTAAATTCTTTTATATCCATTTTACTGTATTATTTATTATTTATTTCTAAATAGGTATTATTTATATCTATATCTTTCCCCAGAACTTTCTTAAGAACCATTCTGAGCCAAAAAGAGAGACTATTAAAAGTAAATACCACCACTCATCAATTAATCTCTTATTTGTTATTGTTTGATTTGCAATTGGTTTAATATCATCTCTTTTTTCTATTAAGTCCTTAAGTTTTTCTATTTCATTTGGATAAATCATTTCTGCTGATGTCCTCTCTGATATATTGAAAAGAAGGTTATGATTAGCCACAAGATCAATTTGTTCAAGGTTTTGAGAAGAAACATAAAAGACTCCTTCAACCCTTAATGCTTTTCCTCCATAATTGGTTGTTGCTATATAGCTATACTCTCCCGCAGGAAATACACCAAGATTTAAATGATAAGCATTTGAAGTGCGAGAAAACATATATGGATACTGCTTCTTATCTTGATTTCTTATAGTAATCTTAACCTCTGCATCATTAACTAATTCATAGCTTTCATTATATAATTCTGCATCTAAAACAATAGGTTGATTCTCCGCAAATACCTTATCGCAAATAACCCTAAACCTACTTTTATCTATTTTCGTTGCAAGATACTGAATAGATTTATGAATTATTTCATTTATCTGATCATGGGTTTGATTGATTAGATAGTTTTGAAGTCTCCAACGCCAAATCCCCTCTCCTACTACAATCCCATATCTTGTTGAATTATCATTAGTAAATGCTATTAACGGATAATCAGTTTGCACTATGCCAACATTCTGATAAGCTAAACTCTGAGTTAGAGGTGATAATTGATATCTTCCAAATGGAGGTTGAAGTGGTGGAAATCTATTAAGCAGATTTTCTGTCTCTTTTGAAATGCTAAATAAGGAGAAGTTATTATTAAATATTGCAGTTGCAGAATTTTGTGTGGCTTTATTGCCTGTAATTTTCAAACCAATTGAAAGAGAGCTAAAAAGAGGGATATTGGTTTGTGAGCCTATAATAAATAGGATAGGAATATTCTCATCTCTTAGCTTTTGAATTAGTTTAAGCTGCTGAGGATTGGAAGATGGCATCTGATGTAAAACAGCTATATTATACTGAGAGAAGGAAGAAGGAATATCATTAAAAAGGAAAGAATTAACCTCGTAGTTTTCGTTTTCTTCAATCGATTGTTTTATTGCTGACAAATCAGGATGAGGAGAGTTTCCTACAAGCAAAACTTTCTGCCTTCCATCAAGAACTTCCACAAACACATCTTTTGTATCGCTAATAATGGTTTTTCCATTCTCCACTGTCTCTAAGCTAATCCTATATTTTTGCAATCCCACCTTATCAGCTAAGAAACTTGTTTCAAAATTCTTATAGAAATTATCATTATCAACATCAAATCTTTCTTCAAAAAGCACTCTTCCATCCTTTGAAACTTTTAGAATAGACTTTGTCCCTTTTGCTTTTTTTGCTAATGCTGTTATTTCAATAGGAAACTTATTATTCAAGTAAGCAAATCGATTATTCCTAACACTACCAATTGAAAGATTTCTTTTAATTGTGGTGTCACCCATAGCAACAGTGAAAATTGGAACTTGAAGATTCGCTACAATATTTAGAGGATTCTTCCCCTGATTAACTATCCCATCAGATATTAAGACAATGCCTGAAAGGTTTAAGTTTATATATTTTTCTTCTATCTTATCAAATACATTTGTTATATCTGTTGCATAATCATCCCACTTGATAGACTTAGTATCATCATTATTAATCTCTTTTACCTCATTACCAAACAAAACAGTCTTAACCTCAAATTGTTTTCCCAAAGACTCTCTTAGTGCTTCAAGTTTCTTTAAGTATTGATTTTTATAGAAATTAGAATCCTTTGTCATCAAGATTGAAGATGAATTATCTTGTGCAAGAACAATGAGTGGCTTTTTAATAATAGTTTTCTTATGCTTAATGGTTGGAGAAACTATTAGAAGGAGTGCAAAAAGCAAGGCAAGGAAACGAAGTGAAGAAAGAAAAATGGTTTGAGTCTTAGAAAAAAATCTCCTCTTTGGGTAAAAATAAAGAATAAAGCTCCCTAAAACAGCAGTTATTACTAAAGGAATTAAGAACCAAAGGGAGTATTCTATAAACATATTCTAATCTATTTATTTCAGTCTTTATTATAATTATTCGCTTTATGGATTAAACCATACCACGCTCTTTCTTTATTGTTTCATAAGCATTGCTAATGGCTTGAAACTTCTCTTTTGCAGCTTTCTTTGCATCCTCTCCAAGCGATTCTACTTTGTCTGGATGATATTTAATAGCCATTTTCCTGTATGCTTTCTTAATCTCAAGCTCCGATGCTGTTTTCTCTATCTGAAGAATTGTGTAAGATGAGTCGGTTGAAACAAAATACATTGCCTCAATTGTCTTATAGTCTGCTTCATTTAGCCAAAGGAGTTGAGAAATCTTTTGAATAGTTCTTTTTTCAACCTCCGAACAATCATTATCGGCAGTTGCAATTCCAAACAAGTAGTGAAGAAGTTGAAGA
Organism: Bacteroidales bacterium; assembly: GCA_041673165.1. Lineage (GTDB taxonomy): Bacteria > Bacteroidota > Bacteroidia > Bacteroidales > P3 > UBA10566. Next base: position 11,093 of record JBAYYI010000021.1, on the reverse strand, counting down.
CGGGAAGAATAGCTCATCGAAGAGCGTATATGATTGGTAGCCTCTGTTATATCAACATCTTTTTGAAGTATTTGCTGAAGGATAGCCATACGGTTATTAGCATGATCTTGACCAAAATTCCGATTAAAGAAAGCCTTAACAAACTCAAGTTCACTTCTCATAATCTTTCCGTCAGAACGCATAACCGCAGAAGCAAGAATTAAAAGGCTCATCGAGAAATTAGCTTCTTTCTTTGGAACAGCCTGATATTCCTTATTCACCAAGCCCTCAAGAAGACTTCCTGCAGCATAGCCAATAAGACCTCCCCAAATTCCTCCACCAAAGAAAAAACCCAACAATCCAGTTATCCATTTAATAAAACTCATATTCTGAAAAAATTAATTGATTGCAAAGATAGTTAATTTTAACAATTTGTTTTGATAAGATGACATATAATCTTACTTTTGCAATATCAAATAATAATAAAACATGGAAATACTAATAGCATATATTCTTCTATTTTTTGGAGCAATGGTAAGTGGAGGGTCAATTTTGGTTCTAAAGAACACTAATAAGAAAACCATAAAGCTAATAACAGTCTTTGGAGGAGCTTTCTTATTTGCAGTTTGTTTCATCAATTTAATACCAGAAGTTTTCCACGAAGCTCACCACCACGACGAAGAATTATCGCATTTAATATTCCCCATCGGAGCCTCAATCCTTATTGGGTTTCTCCTTCAACTCTTCCTTGAGCAACTTTCAAAAGGAATGGAACATGGGCATGTGCATTCAAATGGAGAGACTATAAGTAAGATGTCATCCATAATGCTTTTAGTAGGTATTAGTATTCATGCTTTCTTGGAAGGTTTCCCAATAGTTAGCGAAGGAGAACTTAACACTGCAATGGTAACAGGAATAATTATTCACAATATCCCAATAAGCATAATATTAGTTGGTTCCTTCATCCGTAGTGGTTCAACTAAGACATTTTCTCTTATAATGCTTGCAATCTTTGCATCAATGGCAATAGTAGGCTCTCAGCTAAATCAAATGCTGTCAGTCCTTCATCCGTATGAAAACATAATTATTGGAATTGTGGTTGGTATTTTGCTCCATGTTGCAACAACAACTCTTTTCGATTCAGAAGAAAGCCACAAATTCAACCTAACAAGATTTCTAATAATCCTTCTTGCATTTGCAATCGTAATACTCCTACCAGCACATACGCACTAAGCAAAAAAAGACCTCTTTCTTTCCCTAAAATGAATCAAAGAACTAATTCTATGAATCACTGATCTAATCTTGTGAATCAAAGAAAGAATTCCGTGAATCAAAGAAAGGATTTCGCCCAATAAAAGGAAGAAAAAACCAAGATAAAAACATAGATTTTTGGATTTATAAAATAATTATTCGTTTTCTTCGTTCAGTTTATCATAAGGAGTATAAAAAACAACGTAATTAAATTATTTATTAAATTAAAAGCGAAAACTTATGAAAAATCTAACCCAAAAATCCCTTCTATTAATTATTATTACATTTTTGAGTTTTAATAATACTAAGGCTCAAACAATTCCAAGCATTGATTTCACTCAGGCAGCCGAGCATACAGTCCATGCCGTTGTTCATATACAATGTGACTATGCCCAGCAGACCAATTTCTATGAGGATTTCTTTGGATTCCTAATACCTCAACAACGTTCAAGAACATTTCAAACCTCTGGCTCGGGCGTAATTATTGATAAAGATGGTTATATTGTAACAAATAATCATGTTGTTCAAGATGCCGATAGCATTCAAGTTATTTTGAACGATAAGAGGCGATACAAAGCAAGGATAATTGGAACAGATCCTTCAGCAGACTTGGCAGTTATTAAGATTGAAGCAAGTGACTTACCAATTGTTGAGTTTGGCGATTCCGATAATTCAAAAATTGGTCAATGGGTCTTAGCTGTTGGAAATCCATTTAACCTAACCTCAACCGTTACGGCAGGAATTATTAGTGCAAAGGCAAGGAACTTAAATATCTTAGGAAATAAGATGAATAGCAATCCTCTCAAATCATTTATCCAAACTGATGCTGCTGTTAATCCAGGAAATAGTGGTGGTGCCTTAGTTGATTTGGATGGGAAATTAGTCGGAATAAACACTGCCATTGCCTCAAACACTGGCTCCTATGCTGGTTATTCATTTGCAATACCTTCAAATATTGTTAGGAAGATTACCTCTGACATTATCAAATATGGCATAACACAAATTGCATATCTTGGCATTAGCACTGCCGAAATAGATTCAAGATTAGCTGAAACAAAGGGTATAAAAAACTTAAATGGTGTTTATATTGTTTCTATTTTAGATATAGGCTCAGCAAAAGAAGCGGGGCTTAAGGAAGGTGATATAATAATTCAAATTTCAGGCAAGGATATTAATTATAACTCAGAACTAAATGAGGTCTTAGCTCAAAGCTCCCCTGGTGATAAGATTATGGTTAAGTATGAGAGGGAAGGGAAGATTTACGAAAAGGAACTTACCCTTCTTAATGAGAGAGGAAACACTTCAATCGTTAAAGAAGAAGAAAAGAATATGTTTAGGGTTCTAAATGCTGAACTTAGAGAGATTTCTTCCAAAGAAAAGAAGGAATATGGAGTTGAAAATGGATTTATGATTGAGAAGCTAACTAACACTCCTTTTGCTCGTTTGGGACTAAAAAGAAGTTTTATTATAACAAGTATTGACAAAAATCCAGAAATTAAGGCAAGTGATTTAAAGAATTTAAACTCTAAGAAAGGTAAGGTAATCATTGAGGGGTTCTATCCTAACGACTATAGGAGGTATTATTTTATTCTTGTACTCTAAAACAGAATGTTGAAAACTCGTTGATAACTTTTAGCCCTTAGGTGTCAAATCATAGCAATTCTGATATACATTTGCAACGTAATACAATAGGTTCGTCTTTTTAGAGGATTTATTCAAATATTGGGTTTATGAGACAATTGAAAATTGCCAAAACTATTACAAACAGACAAATTAGTTCTTTGGATAAGTTTCTTCAAGATGTAAGTAAGGAAGAGATGATTAGTGCTGAACAAGAGGTTATCTTAGCACAAAGAATTAAGAATGGCGACCAAGATGCCTTAGACAAACTTGTTAAGGCTAATCTTCGTTTTGTGATATCTGTTGCTAAGCAATATCAAAATCAAGGACTAAGTCTACCTGACTTAATCAATGAGGGCAACCTTGGCTTGATAAAAGCAGCAAAACGTTTCGATGAGACAAGAGGTTTTAAGTTTATTTCTTATGCTGTTTGGTGGATACGTCAAGCTATCCTTCAAGCCTTAGCAGAACAGAGTAGGATTGTTAGACTTCCACTCAATCAGGTTGGAGCTTTAAATAGGATTAAGAAAGAAACTTCACTATTAGAACAGAGACTTGAACGTAACCCTACCTTGGATGAGCTTTCTGACACCTTAAACACTCCTCGTGAAAAGCTTGCAGACCTTATTTCAATTTCGCTTAAAGCTATCTCAATGGATGCCCCCGTAACGGAGGACGAAGATATTAATCTAATTGATATATATGTTGAAGATAATGCAGATGGAACCGATAAAAAAGTTATGCAAGAAAGCCTTTCAACAGAAATAACCCGCTGCCTTTCTATTCTTAACCAAAGGGAAAGAGAGATTATAGCATTATTTTATGGCATTGGACAAAACCACGGCTACACATTGGAAGAAGTTGCTATTCATTTCAACCTAACAAAAGAAAGAGTTAGGCAAATCAAAGACAGAGCAATTAAAAGATTAAAAGAAAGAGCCCAAACCCAGCAGTTGCAAGCCTATCTATAAGAACAATATTGCATAATTGTCTGCCCTACAACTATCATTATTTACCAGAATAAATGTATTAGTATATAAGTATCAAATACTATTTTTGTAATATCAAGTAATAATATTATAAATCAGCGTTTTAGTTTAGCAAAACAAAGACTTAATTGAGTAAGGTGGCAGGTTACTCACAGTAAGGTGGCAGGTTACTCGAGTAAGGTGGCAGGTTACTTATAGTAAGGTGGCAGGTTACTGAAATATTACTTTGTTTTAGGATTCTCTTTCTTTGAATTAAGATTCTCTTTCTTTGTTTTAATTTGTTTGTTCTTTGCTCAGACAAAATAAAAGACCCGTTAAAAATAATGGTTAAGTTAATAACGATTATTTTTAACGAGTCGATTGTTTTTAAGGCTCTATCTTTTTCTCAGAATAAGTCTTATTTTAGAAGTTTCTTTGATAGTTTTTCAAGCATATCAATTGTTGTGCATTCTAAGTTGAACTTAGGACTAAATCCCCACTCTTCTCTTGCACATCTATCGTCCATCCAATTAGGCCATGTGTCAGCAATCTTTTGTCTTATCTCATCAAATTGATATTCCATCACAAAGTCTGGCTTATGTTTTTTGATTTCATTGTAAATTGCCTCTGGATCGAAATTCATAGAAGTTATATTGAATGAATTTCTATGTATAAGCTTTGTTGGGTCTGCCTCCATTATATTGATTGCAGCGTCTAGTGCGTCTGGCATATACATCATATCTAATTGTGTACCTTTCTTTAGTGGGCAGAAGAACTTCTCTCCCTTAACTGCTGCATAGTAAATCTCTACTGCATAGTCGGTTGTTCCTCCCCCTGGTAGGGTAACATTTGAGATAAGTCCTGGATACCTTACCGAACGTGCATCAACGCCAAAGCGTTCAAAGTAGTAGTCAGATAGTAGTTCACCTGCAACTTTCGTTACTCCGTATATGGTGTTTGGTCTTTGGATTGTGTCTTGTGGGGTGCCGTCTTGGGGAGTTGAAGTTCCAAATGCTCCAATTGAACTTGGGGTAAAGATTGCACATTTGTACTCTCTTGATACTTCCAAGCAATTAAGTATTGCTCCCATTCCAATATTCCAACCTAACATTGGGTTATTTTCAGCTGTGGCAGAAAGAATTGCTACTAAGTTATAGATAGTGTCAATCTTATATTTCTTAACTATTGCTGCAATTTGGTCAGCCTTTGTTGCATCGCATTGTTCAACAGGACCTGACTCCATTATTTGCTGACAAAGTGGTAGTCTTATATCTGTTGCAACAACGTTATTTTGTCCGTAAACCTCTCTTAATCGCATTGTTAGTTCAGAACCTATTTGTCCTCCTGAACCTAATACTAATATATTTTTCATTCTTGTTTGTTTTGTCTTACTTGTTCCTATTTCAAAACTCCTAATTCTCTACCAACTTTAGTAAAGGCTGCAATACATTTATCTAATTGAGCCATATCATGTCCTGCTGAAACTTGAACACGTATTCTTGCCTGTCCTTTTGGAACAACTGGGAAGAAGAAACCTGTAACAAATATTCCTTCTTCTTGAAGGCGAGCTGCAACTTCTTGTGATAGTTTTGCATCATATAACATTACTGCACAGATTGCTGATTGTGTTGGTTTGATATCGAAACCTGCTGCTTTCATTTTAGCAACAAAATATTCAGTGTTTGAGTGTAGTTTATCTTGAAGAGAATTTGATTTGTCAAGTAGGTTGAAAGTTGCAATTCCTGCTGCTGCTATCATTGGTGGAATTGAGTTAGAGAAAAGATAAGGGCGAGAACGTTGACGTAACATCTCGATTACTTCTTTTTTACCTGTTGTAAATCCACCTATTGCTCCACCAAATGCTTTTCCTAATGTGCCTGTGATGATTTCAACCTTACCAATAAGGTCAAATTGTTCTGTTGTTCCACGACCTGTTCTTCCACAAACTCCTGCAGAGTGAGATTCGTCTACCATAATCATTGCATCATATTTTTGAGCAAGTGCATAGATTTTGTCAAGTGGTGCAACATTACCGTCCATTGAGAAAACACCATCGGTAACAATTAGTTTAAAACGACAATCCTTTGCATCGATAAGTTGTTTTTCAAGATCAGCCATATCAGCATTAGCATAACGGAAACGCTTTGCCTTACATAAACGAACGCCATCAATGATTGAAGCGTGGTTAAGTGAGTCAGAGATTATTGCATCGTCTTCTCCTAATAGTGGTTCAAAGACTCCACCATTTGCATCAAAACAAGCAGCATATAATATTGTATCTTCTGTTCCAAAGAACTTAGATATTGTTGCCTCTAATTCCTTATGTAAATCTTGTGTTCCGCAAATAAAACGTACAGAGCTCATTCCAAATCCTCTTTCGTCCATTGCTTTCTTTGCAGCTGCAATCAACTCTTGGTTATCTGATAATCCAAGATAGTTATTTGCACAGAAGTTTAACACATCACCTGCTTCAGCTGTCTTAATTGCAGAAGATTGAGGAGTGATTATAATTCTCTCTTTTTTGTAAAGACCAGCGTCTTTAATTCCTGTTATTTCTGATTGTAGGAAGTTTTGAAACTTTTCGTACATAGTAATTTGTTATTTATAAATATTAATAATTTTCAAGCCTTTGCGATAAAACGATTTCTAATCGTAATAATCTGCAAATTTAAAAAAATATATTAACTTTGCAGTGGAAAAACATGTATTTTTGTTTTATTAATGCTAAAATCCCATTATGAATATTGTTATTGCAGGTGATGGAGAGGTAGGCTTTCATTTAGCTCGCTCTCTTTCTAAGGTTAAACACAACATTACTGTTGTTGACCCAAACTCTGAACTACTAAAAATGCTTGAAGCAGACTCTGACCTTCTTACAATTGCTGGAAACTCTACTTCTCTAAAGACCTTACGTGATGCAGATGTTGCAAATGCTGATTTACTGATTTCAGTTTTGCACGAAGAGAGTATTAATATCATAACCTGTATGCTTGGGAAGAGGCTCGGAGCTAAGAGAACTATCGCCAGGGTTAATACACAGGAATACTTAAACGACATTAACAAAGGAATGTTTAAGGGAATGGGTGTTGATGAACTGGTCTGTCCAGAGAAGATTGCAGCAAAAGAAATATCTAACCTACTTGTTAGGAATGTTGCAACCGAACTTTTCGATTTTTCTAATGGGCTTCTATGTATATATATGTTTAGAGTTGATCAAAAGGCCTTAGTTATTAATAAAACTCTTATTCAAGTTGCAAAAGAACATCCTAATTTAGGCATTAGAACCGTTTGTATTATAAGGAAAGGAAGAACTATTATTCCTAAGGGAGATGAAACCTATTTGATTAATGACTTGATTTATCTTATTGCAAAGCCAGAAAGTGTGAATAAGATTAAGCAACTGGGAGGCAAAGAAGACCATAGTATTAAGAATGCAATAATTGTTGGGGGTGGAAGAATAGGTAGAAGAGCTGCAATCAACCTTCATGACAAAGTCAGCATTAAGATAATCGAACAAAACATTGATCGTTGCAACCGCTTAGCAAATGAGTTTGATGATGTGATGATAATAAATGGTAATGGTAGCGATATTTCTTTGCTTCAAGACGAAGGAATTAACGAAACAGATGCTTTTATTGCACTAACTCAATCAACAGAAACAAATATTATGGCATGCCTTTATGCTCATCGCCAAGGTGTTAAAAAGACAATAGCTCTTGTTGAAAACCTTAACTATATTGATGTTTCGCAAGATATAGGTATTGATACAATTATTAATAAGAAACTAATCACCGCAAGTTATATCACTCGTTTTACCTTAGGCGGAGAGATTACATCTTCAAAATGGCTTTCTGGAATTGATGCAGAAGTTGTTGAAGTTGTTGCAAAAAAAGGCTCAACAATAACCAAAAAACAGTTAAAGGATATTAAATTTCCTGAGGGAGTAAATATTGGTGGATTAGTTAGAAATGGTAAGGCTATGATTGCAAATGGAGACACCCTAATTGAACCTAATGATAAGGTTGTGGCATTTACAATTCCTGAGTCGGCAGATAAATTTGTTAAATTACTTAGTTAATGCCTTTTAGAAATAGATTTAATTATAAGTTCTTCCAATATATTCTTGGGTTAGTAATTAATTTTATTGGCTTTAGCTTAGCTATTCCTTTAATATTAGCAATAGTTAATAAAGAACCGACCGTTTACGCCTTCTCAATTAGCATTGGGTTTTCTCTTATTTTGGGTTACTCTCTAATGCTTTTCAACAGAAACTATCCTCAATACCTAACAAAAAAAGACGGTAGAATTATTGTGGGCTTAATCTGGTTTGTGGCTCCTATTATTGTTGCTCTCCCCTATCTGCTTAGCCCAATCTACTTTCAATCTCCAATAAACGCTCTATTCGAATCCTTTTCAGGACTAACAACAACAGGCTCAACTATACTTAAAGACTTAGAGGAAATACCAAAAAGCATATTGATATGGAGGGCATTAAGCCAATGGATTGGAGGAATGGGACTAACCTTAATTGTTATTTTACTAATAAAAAACTATAAGAATGGTTCAAACTACCTTTTCAATGCAGAGTTTACCTCATTGGATAAGGAAAAAGTTCGTCCACATATTAAGGACTCTGTTTTAAAGATAGTATATATTTATGTTGGTCTAACCGTTATTTCAATATTCCTTCTTTCACTTGGAGAGATGGATTTGTTTACTGCAGTTTGCCATAGCTTTGGAGCTGTTTCAACGGGAGGTTTCTCAACTTCCAACATAAATATTGGGGAATACTCTGCCTACTCACAATATGTAATAACAGGGATAATGTTGTTTTCTGGGATAAGTTATGTTCTTCTTTACTGGCTTATTATGGGTAGATGGGGAAAAGTATTCCGTGATGAACAATCAAGAGTATATCTTATTATCATACTTATTGGAACAATAATTTTATTTAGCTCTCTATTCTTCCTTCGCAACTACGAAATAGAAAAAAGCTTTAGAGTTGCACTGCTTCATATTGTTTCAGTCGTGACAACAACAGGTTATTATCTTCCAGAGGCACAAAGTTTCGGGCTTTTCATCTCAACCCTACTCCTACTTCTTATGTTTATTGGAGGATGTAGCTCTTCGTCAAGCACTGGTTTAAAAATAATTAGATTACTAATTCTTTTCAAATATTCAAATAACTCCTTTAAGAGAATGTTTCATCCAAGAGCAATAATTCCAATAAGATATAATAAGATTGTTTTGGTTGATGAGGCAACAAATCTTGTCTTTGGGTTCTTCTTCCTCTATTTAATAATATTTATTGCAGGAGCTTTTACACTAACTCTTTTTGGGAATGGATTTATGCCTTCAATTGCAATGTCGGCAGCAAACATAAGTAATATTGGACCAGTTATTGGATACATGTCTCCAGAGGTAACTTACGAATCCCTTAACTTTGGTTCAAAATCTACTCTTATGCTATTGATGATGATTGGTCGCTTAGAGATTTACTCATTTATTGCGATGTTTTCTAAGACTATTTGGACAAAAAACTAACTCTTTAGCTTCACGAAATCCTTTCTTTGATCTACGAGATTAGTTCTTTGATTCAGTAAATTCTTTCTTTGATTCAAGAAATTAGATCAGCGATTCATTAAGCCCTTATAGAGAGTTAGTTATATAAGTTTTTTCTTTAGTTGAAATAGAAAACGCCTTCAAAGGTTTTTTCGGCTAATCCTTCAAGGAATATATCGGTATATTTATTTTCTTTAGTTCTTTTGAAGTAAACTTTCAAAACACCTCCCTTTGCATTAATGATTACTGGGCTTTGTTCTAAAGAATATCTATCAACATAAGCTATTGCAGAAGCTGTTATACCTGTTCCGCAAGCAAGAGTTTCCCCCTCAACACCTCTTTCAAATGTTCTAATATTTAAGTTGCATTGACTAATTATTTCAACAAAGTTAGCATTTGTGCCATTAATATCTTGAAATCTCTTATCGTGGCGAATTTCTTTTCCCTTTGTTAAAACGTCAAAATTACTAAGGTCTTTAACAAAGGAAATAAAATGAGCAGTCCCTGTATTTAGAAACTGCCCATCTGAATATTCTACTATCTTATCCGTATCTAAAAGACTTAGCTTAACATTTGTTTTATTGTCTTGGTTTGTAATAATTTCAGCATAATGCATTCCGTCTGGTGCAAGAAACTTAGCTTCATTCTTTATAATACCTAAACTATTAGCAAAAGCAACAATACATCTTCCTCCATTACCACACATCATATCTTTGGTGGCATCAGGATTGTAAAACACCATTGAGAAATCAGCTCCTACGGCATTTTCTAAAAGAATTAGACCATCAGATCCTACTCCAAAATTTCTATCACATATTAACTGAATTTCATTATCTGTTAACTGGAAATCGTTATTCCTATTATCAATAAGGATAAAGTCATTTCCAGTTCCGTGGTATTTTACAAAAGATAGCTTTTTCATCTTAGTAATTAAATAAATAACATAAACCAAAGGCTGTTCTAAACCCTTCTACTCTTTGAATTACAACCTCATCCTGAAACTTTACGCTTGCATATTCAACAGACAAAGTTAGAGAAAAATTACTTAAGAAGAAGTATTCAATTCTTGGTGCTATTCTAAAATAATTATCTACATCCATACCTACACCATAAGCATTTAGATAATTGGATTCATTAATATCAAAGTTCTGTGTGTATCCCATTAGTAGAGCTGGTTTGAATTTTCCAAAACTATGTGCATAGTCAATCCAAGAAGAGAAAACCATTGTTGGTTTATAGGAAAATGAATGGTTGATTGAATCAAATGAAGATTCATAATAACCTCCCAAAAGACTTAAATCATTCATACTTTCACCTAATATAGCTTGTATTTTTAAATTATCATTACCTTTCTTATAGTTTAAGAATGCAGTAGCTGTATAATTAATTACCTTAGTACTTAAACCATATTTATCGGCATCTACGCTAAATTCTTCTCTTGGCTGAAGTGTGGATATTTTTCCTCCAATACCAAAAAATAAGTGTGGTGAGCGATATTGAATTAATAGATTTATTTCAGGAGATAGGGTATTGCATTGTTGCTTAAAATCTCTTGAAGAATTAACTCCAATTGTTGCAAAATCTCTTTGAAATCCAATAGCTGCAACAAGGTTTAATCTTTCATAAGGTTGGTAATCCAGTCTTATTTGGGCTTGACGTGCAAAAGGATGAAAAGGAGCCCCATTATGAAGGTCACGATTCCCTGGCATCATT
>JBAYYI010000020.1:0-32844 GCA_041673165.1 Bacteroidales bacterium | reverse complement strand
GTACTTTTGCCCATATGATTTATCTTTTTTTTGTGGAAGAAACAAAGTAAATCAAAATAGGCTGAACTTGCAAAAGTTTAGCCTATATTTTTATATTATTGAAAAAGTTTTATCGGACAACAATGAATCTCTTTAAAAGGAAAGAGGCTGAATTGATATTAATCAAAACAGCCTCTTTTTACTCTTTGTACGGATGGAGAGGTTTTGTAAATGTCTATTTTGTGAGGTCTTTGCATTGGTTTCCAATTAGTTAAGTTTGTTAATTTGTGTTAAATCGGGGGTGGTTTGTGTCAGTTTTGTGTCATTTTTGAAGTGAAGAAAAGCAAGTGTATTACTGCACTTGCTCTATGTTTTTAAATTGGTTGTTGGGTTAGTTTTGTGTCGTATCGGATATAATCAACTGTTTTTGTTGAATTGTTGGCAAGGGTTGTATCCTATCCAATCCTATATATATTGTTGTTGTTGTTGGCGTGTAAAAACCCCCTGTTAGACCAGTTACAAACATATTTAATATTGTATGTCTTGTGTAAATCTCATAACTATTGTATTTGAGATTATCAACCTTAAGGGTTGTTGATAGTGGAATTAGTCCTCCAAAAAATGATGAGTTCCATTTTGTCCTTACTTTCACTCTGGGAACGTCCTGCTCTCCTATAATAACTCTACTTTGATAACAGGATGTTAAAACAAATCCAGCAAATAAAGTAATAATTACTAATCTTTTCATTTCTTTTCTATTTTAATTATTAATTATGTTAGCTAATAGCTTGCATTTACATTCCACACAAGGAATCGCTATTATTTATTAATTTCTTTCCTTTTTCTAAGGCTTCCTTTTCTTTTTTCAATTTGTCTATTTCCAATCGGAGTTCTCTATTTTCTTTTAAGAGTTCTAATTCTAATGGATTGGCACAGTTTCTTAACATTTATTCTTTCCCTGTTATCAACAAATCGGCTGATATGTTTGAATATTACATCGCTACTTATTGACGATTTAAGACCTATTGAGGACAAATTAGATTTAGCAATTTCAATTTCTTAACAAAAATTTGATAGATTAATCTTCTTAAAATTAATGTATTGCAACATTCTTTCTTTAAGAGAATTTAAGCCTAAATTATTCTGCTGTGTCGTTTCTGTGTCACTTTTAAGCGAAAAGTCGCTTAACATATTACAGTTAAGCGACTTAATCCCTTTGCGTACGGATGGAGAGACTCGAACTCTCACGTCTTTCAACACTAGATCCTAAGTCTAGCGCGGCTACCAATTACGCCACATCCGCATTTATTGAGGTTGCAAAGGTAGATATTTTTTTTAATTCACCAAATTAATATTTGATTTTTTTCTATCTACCTATGCAGTTTTTCCTCTCTTGTTTTATTATAGCTTAAGGTTTAGCTTCTTAGATATTAGAGAAGTTACATCTTCGCTCTCTTCTGCATACCAAAGTATTCCTGTACTTTCCATAATATAAGTGTATTTTCCTTCTTTTGCTACTTCTGCAACAGCTGTTTTGATTTTTTCAGTAATTGCTAGCATAAGTTCTCCTTGCTTTTTTTGAATATCATTTTCTGCAATTTGTTGAAATTCTTGGAAACGTTGATTTACTGATTGAATCTCTTTTTGTTTGCTGTCTTTTAAGATAGCTGAAAGTTGAGCTTCTTTCTCTTGGTATTCTGTAACCAAACGTTGGTATTCCTTTTGCATAGATTCTGCTTCCCCTTGAAGCTCTTCCATATATTTTTGCATCTCTTTTTGTGCAGAATCGCCCTCTGGCATTTTCTTAATTAAGTCAGTTGAAGAGAAATGACCTATCTTAATAGATTTTTGGGCAAATGAATTTCCTGAAAGCGTTATAGCTACAACAAGAATTAATAGTTGAATTGTTCTTTTCATTCTTTTAAATATGTTATTATTATTAAATTTCGTTTAAATAAGGGTGCAAAAGTACACAATTAATTGATATTATCTACTTCTTCTTTGAACTATTAATTCTATAACCAAGTTCGGCTAAGATTAAATCACTAACGTCTGTTTTAGAATCAACATATAGAATAGTAGCTCCACTTGCTTTGTCGAAGATTACAGCATAGTTTTTCTCTTGAGCTATTTTTTCAATTGCGGTATAAACCTTGTCTTGTATTGGTTTAACAAGCTCGGAACGTTTCTTAGATAAGTCTCCATTGTTTCCGAAGCGTTGTTTTTGTAAATCCTTTGCATCTTTTTCTGCTGCAATGATTTCATTTTCTTTCTTTGTTTTTAAGTCTTCTGGCAAGAGAACACTTTCTGCTTGAAACGATTTATATAGTTTGTCAACAATAAGAAATTTTGATTCAACCTCTCTTTGCCATTGAACAGATAAATCATCCAATTCCTTTTGAGATTGTTTGTATTCTGGCATATTACTTAATATATATTCAGAGTCAACCGTAGCAAATTTTTGTGCGAAAATAACTGTTGTTGATAATAAACAGAATAATAATACTGATAATTTTTTCATGTCTTTCCTTGTTTTAAATATTAAACTAAACTACTTACAGCAAATACTGTGCCTAATCGATTGATTGTCCAATTGAGAAATGTAATTGTGAGCCACCAGGAGTTGTTTTACCTGGTAAATTATCAAATCCATAACCCCAATCAATACCAATCAAACCAAACATTGGCATATATAATCTTAACCCTATGCCCGCAGAGCGATAAGCTTTGAATGGAGCAAAGCCTTCAAAGTTTGCCCATGAGTTACCCGCTTCGAAGAAACTTAAAACATAAATTGTAGCCATTGGGTTTAGAGAAATAGGGTAACGAATATCTAAAGTGAATTTATCAAACACATTTGCACCACTTGTTGGAGAAAGAGAGCCAGCTGAATAACCTCTAAGAGCAATTACTTCTCTACCGTCTAATGCCCAGCCTTGCAAACCATCACCACCAACATAGAAACGCTCGAATGGAGAATAGCCCACCTTCTTATTATATTGACCTAAGAAACCAAATCTTGCTCTTGTGCTCATAACTAAGTTATCAAACAAGTTAAAGTACCATGAAGACTTAACATTAACCTTATAATACTCCAACCATTTATACTTATCCTCAGTACTCATAGTTGTATAATCCTTTCCATTAACTAATGAATAAGGGAAGGTTAGTTGTGTTGAAACAGAAACATCGGAGCCTGTTTTTGGGAAAATAGGAGAGTCAGAAGAACTTCTTGCAACAGTGAAGTTATAGTTAAGGTTATTAGACCTACCATTATTAAAGTCTGTTATTGCTTGATAGTTCTTTACATTATATTGTTGGAAAGATACCCCTTGAACAAAAGTGAAGTAGTCATCAGGCCATTGTAGCCTTTTGCCTAAGGAAACAGAGGCACCAAATATGCTTAACCAATATTTAGGAGTTCCAGAATTGTTAAAGTAGCCATCATCTTGGTAAGAATAGTAAAGAGATGTGCTTAATGCGTTTGGTTTCTTTCCTCCAAGCCATGGCTCGGTGAAAGATGCACTTAGAGAATAGTAATATGTACCATTGGTTTGAGCTCTTAAGGCAAGTTGTTGTCCGTCGCCTCCTGGAAGTGGTCGCCAAGCATCCTTCTTAAAGAAATTCTTTGTTGAGAAGTTTGTAAACACAACTCCAACGGTTCCAATAACCATTCCTGCTCCCCAACCGCCAGATATTTCAAACTTATCAGATGAAACCTCTTTTAGATTGTATTCAATATTTACTAATCCATTCTCTTGGTCAGGCAAGACTTCTGGTTGCATGTTTTCTTGGTCAAAATATTGTAGTTGTTGAAGTTCCCTAAGTGAACGGTAAATATCTTCACGAGAATATAGTTGTCCAGGAAGAGTTTTTAGCTCCCTCATAATAACGTGGTCGTTAGTTCTTGTGTTTCCAGTTATAGTAACCTTACCAATTCTTGCTTGTTTACCCTCATAAACTCTCATCTCAATATCAATTGAATCATTCTCAATATTAACTTCAATAGGAATAATTTGAGAGAATAAATATCCGTCATCTTGATAAAGAGCTGAAATATCTGCACCTGTTGGGTCGTAATGTATATTCTTTTCTAAAAGAGTTCTATTATAAGCATCTCCTTTTTCAATCCTTAACCTGCGACTCAAATCCTCCGATGTATATTTTGTATTTCCTACCCAAGTGATATCTCTAAAGAAAAACTTTTGTCCTTCCTCAACATTAATTTCAACAATTAGGTGTTGTTTTTTGTTTTTCTGCTTAACCAAATAAACAGTATCAGAAACTATCTTTGCATTTCTAAAACCTTCGTTATTATATTTCTTAATAATAGCTTCCTTATCGATTTTGAAATCCTTTTCCGCAAAACGAGAACTTTTCCAAACCCTCCACCAGCGGTAGCGTTTTGTATCTGTCATCTGAGAACGAAGCTTATTGTCGCTTATCTTTTCATTACCATTAATAACAACATCCTTAATCTTTATTTTATGCCCTTTCTTAATCTTGAAAAGCAAAGTAACATCATTACGAGTAGTTGAGGTATCTTTGTTTTCATCAATCTCTACCTCTGTGTTATAGTAACCTTTATCGAAGAAGTGATCCTTTATTATATTAATAGAATTCATCTTTAAATTCTCAGTAACAATATCCCCATAAGTAATACTTATAGCTTCCTTAACCTTGTCGCCCTCACTCCTTGAAATGCCCTCAAACTTAAAGCTTGCAAGACGAGGTTTTGTTTTAAGTTGGTAAATTATGCTAATAGTTTTCCCTTCAATCTTATCAATTAATATCTGAACATCATCAAAAATACCTTGTTTCCAAAGCTTATCAATAACTTGCGTTATTCTCTCACTTGGAATAAGAATCTTATCGCCCACTGTTAGTCCTGAAAGAAGGATAATAGAAGGATGGTCAAGATGATCAGCACCAGAAACAATAATATTACCTACCTCATATTCCTTTGGGAAGAAGTAATCTAATTCTATTTTATTGTTCTTGATTGAGTCTTGTTGGGCAAAAGCAATGCTTGAAATGCTTAAGGAGAAGAGGAAAATAAGGAATGTTCTAAATATATTCATTGTCTATCTTTATAATATAATGCTACTCTAACGCAAATAATTGCAAATAATTTTGTTTACGTAAAATTTAGTTATTTAATTGTTCACTTGTCTTGCCAAAACGTCTCTCCCGAGACTGGAAATCAAGTATTGCTTCATAATAGTTTTCTTTCTTAAAATCTGGCCAAAAGGTAGGAGTAAAGTAAAGCTCAGAATAGGAAAGCTGCCACATTAAAAAATTACTTATCCTACACTCTCCAGATGTTCTAATTAGTAAATCAGGGTCAGGAAAGTTCTTAGTGCAAAGGTGTTTTGAAATTAAATCTTGGTTAATATCCTCAATTTCTATCTCATTATTCTTAACCCCAACAGCAATATCCCTAATGGCTTTTTCAATCTCCCATCTCGAGCTATAACTAAGGGCTATAATTAATGTAAGAGCATCATTATTCTTAGTCTTTTCAGTAATCCTATCAATAGCATCTCTTGTTTCTTGGTTTATTTTCTCAATATCACCAATAGTTTCAAACCTTACATTGTTCTTCATAAGGGTTGGAGTTTCGTTTTCTATTGCTTGAATCATAAGATGCATCAACCCCTCAATTTCTTCTTGAGGACGGTTCCAGTTTTCAGTAGAAAAAGCATATAAAGTTAGATACTTAATGCCCAACTCCACCGAAGCCTCAGTCACTTCTCTAACACTTTCGACCCCATTTTGGTGCCCAAACAACCTATCTTTACCATGACACTTTGCCCACCTACCATTGCCATCCATAATGATTGCAACGTGATTGGGTAAGCACTTAGAATTGATTTTGTCCTTTAAACTCATAAACAAATTACAAAGATTTTAATTGACAAAGATACATAAAATTCTCTTTTCTCCCTTTATAAGATGAATAAAAAGGTAAAACCATTAAAATTAAACCAAGATTCAAACAAATAAATCAAAGCATTAAACTTTTTATTCTTTGATTCGATGTTCAATTCATGCCATGATTCTACTCATTTCATGCCATGAATTGATTGGTTTCATGGCATGATGTTGACGGTATCATGGCATGATTCTGGGATTGAAAGGCTGATTTAGGAGTTTATTGCTTTGTTTTGGGAGTTTGTTTCTGCGTTTTGGGAGTTTAATTTGTGTTTGGATGGCTTGGAATGATTAAATTGTATTTGGAAAAATGATAATTAGTTGTTTTGCAAGAGTGAATGATTTTATTGTTTTTTTACACTCATAGTTATAAAGCTTGTTAGAGTTTATGTTTTTCTTCAATCATTTACCAGTTATATATAATGGATAGAATGGAAAAAAGCAGTAGTTCAGTCTTTATACAATATTCTTTAAGTTATCTTCGTTTATTTAGAATATATCGTACATTTAAATAAAATATTAATTGCATAAATTAAGTTGAGATTAGAATTTTAATTTAGCCAATAATACATTAATAATATGAAAAAGTCATTTTTAGGTTTAGTTTTAGTTAGTTTTTTAGTAACTGGGTGTAGTCCTATATTTTATACCCCAAATACGCAAAATGTCCCTATGATTTCAAGTAAGGGAGATAATAAAATAACGGTTGCAGGTAATGGAAATCAGGTTGAACTGCAAGGAGCTTATGGTTTAACTGATGCTTTTGCAATTCAGGCTAATGCAGGACTTTTTATTCCAAGGAATTTGGATAATGGAGATGGTGGCTCGGGCAATTTCTTTGAAGTTGGTGGTGGTTATTTTAAATCAATTAAGGAAGTTTTTGTCTTTGAGGCATACGGTATTCTTGGTATGGGCTCAATGGAAAACCACTTCAAGTCAACTGTTGAGGATAATCCTGGTACAAATGGGGATATTTCTTCAACTATATTCAGAGTTGGTGTTCAGCCAAGCTTTGGTTATAAATCCAAGTACTTTGAGGCTGCAATTTCAACAAGGATTGTAAGTCTAATCTATAGTAATATTGAAGGAGATTTGATTTATAGTGGAAACAATCAGATGGATTACTTAAATGATAATAAGACTAATTTCTTGGTAGAGCCTGCAATAACTCTTAGAGGTGGGTTTGAAAAAATTAAACTTCAAGTTCAGTATGGTTATAGCCTTAATCTAACAAATACTGCCTTTAAGCAGGATAAATCATATCTAACTTTGGGATTAAGTTTTAAGCTATAAAGATAAAAAAAGATGTCTTAAGCCTTTTTGGATTTGCGTTTGAGAATTGTATATCTAAATAGGCTTAGGATATTTTCATTATAAGTCCTATTTATTTCTTATAATAGTCTAATCTAACTTTGATTACACGATCGCTTGTTAGTGAAAATTTACATTCTTCAAAAGTGGGTTTGGAAAATTTGGGTCTTACGTTATTTGAAAATACAAAAGGTTCTTTAGGAACTCCTATGGCGTTCTCGTTTAATTTGCCATTTGAGTCCTTATCTTGATAAATAATAAATGCGTATTCGCCTTTTGGTAAATCATTAATTACTATCCTTTCAGTCGTTTTTTTAACAGGTATTATATAGCCTTTGAAGACAGAAGCTTCTTTTAAGAATGTTCCGTGTTTATCAAAAATACCAATTCTAATATTACTCTTTAGGACTTCAATATTGTGAATCTCTATTGTCAATTTAGGGTTTGTGATAGGAGCAAAACTTGTTAAGAGCAAGAAGCACATAAGTAATCGATACATGTTTGAAATTATTAAGGTATTCTTTTATGCCTCAAAGATAGATGTTTAATTTGGATATTTAAAGGAAAAAGAAATATTGGAGATATTTAGGTCTGTTTAATAATTTTTATTTCTTGGATCCTTTTAATGAGAAATTTGGGAAATATTTTGTATTTTTGCAAGCTATGGATAATACAAGATTACAAAAAGTTGGTCGCCTAATCCAAAAAGATATGGGTTTGATATTACAACAAGAGGCTCAGAATTTGTTTGAAGGGGCAATGATTACGGTTACAAGTGTTAGGGTGAGTGCAGATTTGTCTGTGGCGAGAATTTATGTTAGTATTTTCCCTCTACATTCTAAAACTGTTGCAGATATTGTTAAACTGCTGGAAGAAAAGAAGATTCTCCTAAGAATGAAACTTTCTCAAAAAGTTAAGAATCAGCTTAGGATTGTTCCTCATATTGGGTTTTTCTTAGATGATAGTTTAGATTATATCGAAAACATTGACAATCTTCTTAAATAAACAGTGATTTATGAACCTGCCTTTATATGTTGCTTGGCGTTATTTCTTTTCAAAGAAGAAGCTTAAGGTAATAAATATTATTTCTTTAATTTCTCTGATAGGAATAGCAATAACAACAATGGCTCTCTTGGTAGTAATTTCTGTTTTCAATGGTTTCACATCTGTTGGAACCAAGATACTTTCTTCCTCCAACCCACCTCTTTTGATTGAGGCAAAGAAGAGTAAAGTCTTTTCTTTAGATTCAATTCCTTATAATAAAATAAAATCTCTATCAAAGGTCTCTGCTATTTCTCCTGTTTTGAAAGAGAATGCTTTAATTTCTTTTGGTCAGAGCCAAGGTTTGGTTTTGATGAAGGGAATTGATGAAACCTATTTTAAAATTAATAGGATAGATACTTCAATTGTTTATGGTAAGTTTTCTTTAAGTAGTTTTGGAAAAGAGGCTTGTGTATTAGGCGTTGGTGTTGCTGCAAAAATAGGCATTCCTAATAATGCTGAAAGGATGGGTGCTACAATTCAATTTATTGTTCCTAAGAGAGAGGGAAGGATTTCAATGTCTCAAGAGGAAACATTTAATAGTCAGGATGTTCTTTATTCAGGCAGCTTTAGGATGGACGCACAAATGGATGAGGATAATGTGTTTCTTCCAATTGGTTTTGTTCGTCAGCTTCTGGATTACGATAATAACGAAGTAAGTTCTATTTTTATAAGACCAAAGTCTGAAAGCGATATTCAGAAATTGAAAACAGAGATTAAGGAAATTGTAGGTCAGGATTACGAAGTTAAAGATATATTTGAGCAAGAGCCAATTTACCAAAAGGTTGTTAAGGTTGAGCGTTTGGGAGTCTATGTTATACTTTCGTTTATCATCTTTATTGCAACATTCAATGTGATGGGCTCGTTATCTTTATTGATTATGGATAAGAAGAAAGATATTCTAATACTTCGTTCTATGGGTGCAACCTTAGGGTCTGTTCGTTCAATTTACTTCCTCAATGGTCTAATGCTATCCTTTGTTGGAGCCTTAATTGGTCTTTTGCTTGGAATAGGAGTTTGCTTAGTTCAACAGCAGTTTGGAATAATAAAGATGGGTGCAGGTATTGTAATTATTGATGCCTTCCCAATAGAGCTTAGAATTTTAGATATAATCTCAATATTTTCATTAGTTTTGTCAATTGGAGCTGTTTCAGTTGCTATAATGGTAAGTAGAATTAAATTTGATAATAAAATAAATCAATAATATGGAACTTTACGTATATAATACCCTTTCAAGAAAGAAAGAACTCTTTGAACCACTAAACCCACCACATGTTGGATTGTATGTTTGTGGCCCCACCGTTTATGGAGATCCTCACTTAGGACATGCTCGTCCAGGTATTACCTTTGACATTGTATTTCGCTATCTTAAATTCATAGATTACAAGGTTAGATATGTTAGAAACATTACAGATGTTGGGCATTTGGAAAATGATGCTGATGAAGGTGAAGATAAGATAGCTAAGAAGGCAAGACTTGAACAGTTGGAGCCAATGGAGATTGCACAATACTATACTAAGAGATATATTGATGCAATGGATATGTTAAATGTTCAAAGTCCAAGCATTCAACCAACGGCTTCTGGTCATATAATTGAGCAAATAGAGATTATAAAGAAGATATTAGACGCAGGTTATGCTTATATTTCAGAAGGTTCTGTTTATTTCGACTTAGTGAAATACCAAAAGGATACTAATAAATATGGCGTTCTTTCTAATCGTGTCTTAGAAGATATGATTTCGACAACAAGAGCTTTAGATGGACAGTCGGAAAAGAAGAACTCAGTTGACTTTGCACTTTGGAAAAAAGCACAACCAGAACATATAATGCGCTGGCCATCTATTTGGAGTGAGGGTTTCCCTGGTTGGCATTTGGAATGTACTGCTATGAGTTCAAAGTATCTTGGAGAAAGATTCGATATTCACGGAGGAGGATTAGATTTGCTCTTCCCTCATCATGAATCAGAAATCGCTCAATCTGTTTGTGCTTTTGGGCATGAGCCAGCTAAGTATTGGATACATAATAATATGATAACAATTGGTGGACAAAAGATGGGTAAGAGCTTAGGCAACTTTATTTCTCTTGAGGAATTCTTTACAGGCTCTCACAAGATGTTAGAGAAGGCTTATGCTCCGATGACAATACGTTTCTTTATTCTTCAGGCTCATTACCGTTCAACACTTGATTTCTCAAATGATGCACTCTTGGCCGCAGAAAAAGGAATGAAACGACTACTTGAAGCGAAGAGAAACATTCAAAAGATAAACCCTTCCCAAGAAACAACAGTTGAAATAGCAACAATCAATCAGAAATGCTATGATGCAATGAATGATGATTTCAACACTCCAATGGTTATTTCTAATCTTTTTGAAACTGCAACAATAATTAATAAGCTTATTGAAGGAACAGAGAAAATTAATGCTAAGGAATTAGAAGAGTTAAACAAACTTTTTGATGATTGGTTTACTAAGGTGCTTGGGCTTTTAGATGAGCAGTCTTCCAATATGATGCCAACAATAGAGGGTTTGGTTAAAATGATAATTGATCTTAGGAAAGAGGCAAAAGATAATAAGGATTGGAAGAAGTCAGATGAGTTAAGAGATGAGTTATCTGCCTTAGGAGTTAAGATAAAAGATGGTAAAGAAGGCGTTAGCTGGACAATAGAATAAAAGAATTTATAGATGAAGAGGTATAGTTTATTAATAATAGTTTTGGTTTTTGCTTTTGCAAGCTGTGGAGAGAAAAAACAGAAAGATAGCACAGAGGCATTTACTTATGCAAGTGTTGAGGTGCCAAACTTCAGTGCTGATAGTGCTTATCATTATGTGAAAACGCAATGTGATTTTGGTTCAAGAGTTCCGGAGTCAAAGGCTCATAAGGCTTGTGGCGATTATTTGGTTTCTTTCCTTAAGCAATATGCCGATACTGTTATTGAACAGAACTTTACTTCAAAGCTATATAACGGAAAGGTTGTTAAGGGGCGTAATATAATTGCAAGCTTTAACCTTCAATCAACCGATAGAGCTCTTTTTGCTTCGCATTGGGACTCTCGTTCTTGGGCAGATCACGACCCTGACCCAAAGAATCACAAAACCCCAATCATAGGAGCAAATGATGGAGCCTCAGGAGTTGGAGTCTTAATGGAAATTGCAAGACACTTAAAACTAAGTCCTGCAAAAGTGGGAGTGGATATTGTTTTCTTTGACCTTGAAGACCAAGGAACACCTGAGTGGGATAGTTCTGACATTGAAGATCAGTCGGACTGGTGCTTAGGTGCTCAGTATTGGTCAAAAAACACCCACGTTCCATTCTATCAAGCAAAATATGGCATTCTCTTAGATATGGTTGGCTATTCAAATCCTCGCTTTACTAAGGAGCAACAATCGATGTACTATGCCTCTTCAATAATGAATAAGGTTTGGCAGATAGCAAAGGATAAGGGATATGGTAATATGTTTGTTGATGAAGCAACAGGTGGAGTTATGGATGACCATGTATGGGTAAATACTAATGCAAAAATCCCAATGATTGATATAGTTCAACATGACCCAGCAGGTAGTTTCTTCCCTTATTGGCATACCGTGAAAGATGATATTAATTGTATAAGTAAAAATACTTTAAAGGCTGTTGGCGATGTTTGTCTTGTGGCAATATATAGCGCCTCTTAAACGTTGTAAGTAAATGAATAAAGGTCTTTTTATACTCTTGGCATTCATTGCAATCCCTTTTGTGAGTTGCAAAGAAGAACCTTTTGACTTTGGATGGGTAAACTTCTCAGTAAACCCTGAAAGCACAGAATACTATAACCTAAACTCTGGTAATCGTGGTTGGGAGTATTTTGAAGGAGGAATGAGAGGGGTTGTTGTCTTTAGGCTCAACTATGGGGAATATGTTTGTTATGAAAGAACCTGTACCGCAAAAAATTGTCACGGAAGATTAGAGGTTGACCCATCAACAAATGTAATTCTTGTTTGTCCTGAGTGTAATTCAAGTTTTATCTTCTACGATGGCTCTCCAACCTCAGGAAGCGAGGCTAAAAGAAACTTATATTCTTACTGTACGTACTTCGATGGAACAGATTTATTTGTAAATAACTGTAATTAATATGAGAACATTTTTTGCATACCTCCTTTATCCTATCACTATATTATATAGTATAGGAGTTTATTTGCGTAATTTATTCTATGACTTAGGTTGGAAGAAATCTACTAAACATAATGTTACTACAATTGGGGTTGGCAACCTAAGAGTTGGAGGAACAGGAAAGACTCCTCATGTAGAATATCTAATAGATGTCTTTTCCGATATATATAAGGTTGGAGTGTTGAGTAGGGGTTATGGAAGGAAGACGAAAGGGTTAAGAATCATTGACCTTGAAAAAGATAATGCACTAAGTGTTGGGGACGAGCCCTTGCAGATGAAGCAAAAATATAAAGATGTTGTCTTTGCTGTTTGTGAGGATAGGAATAAGGCTATTGAAGCAATGACAAAGCAATATAAAGACTTAGAACTAATAATACTTGATGATGCCTTTCAGCATAGGTCTTTGAGTTTAGATCTTTCAGTTCTTTTAACCGAATACTCTAAGCCATTCTTTAGTGATAGGGTTCTGCCTTTTGGACTTCTGAGAGAACAGAAGAAAGGATATAAGAGGGCGGATTATATTATTATTAGTAAATCTCCGCAAAACCATACAATTGGTGATAAGGTTTGCTTTGAATCTCGAATAAGACCTAAGAAATATCAAAAAGTTTTCTTTAGCAATATAGACTATAAACCTCTTTATTCTCTTTTTTCAGATCAAGTTATTGAAGATTTTTCAAGCAATTCAATAATCCTACTAACTGCAATAGCTGATAATGGTCAAATGGTTGATTATATTAGTCAAACTGCAAATATAGTAGATAAGATAGAGTTCCCTGACCATTATAATTTTCAGGACAAAGATATAGAAAGAATCCTTGGAACCTATAATTCCATAAAGCAAGACAATACAATAATAATAACAACAGAGAAAGACGCTACAAGATTAAAAGAATTTGAAAAACTAAGAGAACTACCTATTTTCGTTCTTCCTATAAGCCTAACAATAACTTCCACAGCAATGAAATCAACAACGTTTAAAGAAATAATAATAGATGATGTACGACAAAATAAAAGCTACAGCAGAACATATTAACAAGCAAATAAGTAATAAGCCAACGGTAGGGATAGTATGTGGGAGCGGACTGGCAAACATAGTTAATATAATAAAAACAGAAAAGATATTAGATTATTCAGATATTCCAAACTTTCCTCTCTCAACAGTTGAAGGTCATAAGAGCAAGCTGATTTTTGGAACTCTTGGCAACAAACAAGTGATTGCAATGCAGGGTAGATTCCATTTCTATGAAGGATACTCAATGCAAGAGGTTACTTTTGCAATCAGAGTTATGAAAGAGCTGGGGGTTGAGAAACTAATCTTAACTAATGCAGCAGGTGGAGTAAATCCAAACTTTAGTGTTGGAGATATAATGATTATTGAAGACCATATTAACCTTCTTCCAAATCCATTAATTGGAAGAAATGATGAGAGATTCGGAATACGTTTCCCTGCAATGAACAAAGCTTATTCTTCTTCTTTAATTGAAAAAGCAGAGCAGATAGCAAAAGAAAATAATATTAAACTTCAAAAAGGAGTTTACTTAGGAAATACTGGCCCTACCTTTGAAACCCCATCAGAATATAAGTTCTATCATAAAATTGGTGCAGATGTAGTGGGTATGAGTACAACGCCAGAAGTTATTGTTGCAATTCATTCCTCTATGGAAGTCTTTGCAATGAGTCTTGTTTCAAATGTTTTTAGAGATGATTTAAGAGCAGAGCCTACAATGAAGGAAGTTCTTGAATCAGGCATTGAAGCAGAAGGAAAAATGATGCTTATTGTTGAAAAACTTATTGAAAGAATTTAATGGAAGTAGTTTATATTAAAGACATAATCTCGAGAATTGAGGATATTGCACCCCTTGTTTGGCAAGAGGCTTACGATAATTCAGGCACAACCTTAGGCGATACAGAAAAAGAATGCACAGGAGTATATGTTTGCTTAGATGTTTCAGAACAAATAATAGATAAAGCAATTAAATCGAAATGCAATATTATAATTTCTCATCACCCAATAATATTTAAAGGATTAAAGAAGATTGATTATACTTCTCAAATAGGGAAAATTCTTATTAAAGCAATTAAGAATGATATAGTTCTTTACGCAGCACATACTAATATTGACAATGCACTTAATGGAGTTAATGGAATCTTAGCTGAAAAGATAGGATTAGTTAATTTAAAACCCCTAAGTTGTGGTAGTTTTTCTGATAGTGAAAACTTTTTAGGCTCAGGTGCAATCGGGGAGCTTGAAAAACCAATGCAGAAAGATGAATTCTTTAATCATCTTAAAGAAAGCTTAGGTCTTTCTAAAATTACGTATAACTCAAAAGAAAAAGAGCAAATCAAGAATATTGCAATCTGTGGAGGAAGTGGAAGTTTCCTTATTCCAGATGCAATTAGGTCAAATGTAGATATATTTATCACAGGAGAAATAAAATATCATGAGTTATTGGATAACGATAAATCAATATTATTAGCAGAAATAGGGCATTATGAAAGTGAACAATTTATAAAAGAAAGGATTATTGCAATTCTTTCTGAAAAGTTTTGTAATTTTGTACCCTTAATTTCGGATGAATCCACCAATAGAGTAAAATATTTTTAAACAATAAATAATAATGGCAAAGAAAGTTACAGCAAAAACAAAAGCAGAAGCAGCTGCTGCTCCAATCAGGAAAAGTGAAGAAGCAGATATTACTGTTGAAAGAAGATTGATTGCTTTATATAAATTACAACAAATAGACTCTCAGATTGATAAGATAAGAATTGTTAGAGGTGAATTGCCATTAGAAGTTCAAGATCTGGAGGATGAGGTTATTGGTTTGGAGACAAGAATTGAGAAGTTTAAGACAGAAGAAGTTGCATTAGATCAAAAGGTTGCTGAGAGAAAGCAAATGATGAAAGAATGCAATGTTCTGATTAAAAAATATGAAGAACAACAAAAAAATGTTCGAAATAATAGAGAATATGAGTCATTAGCAAAAGAAGTAGAGTTTCAAGTCCTTGAAATAGAGCTTTGTGAAAAAAGAATTAAAGAAGCAATTATAGAGCTCGAAAATCACAAACAAGAAGTTGAAAGAGTTAAAACTATACTTGAGGATAAGAGAAAAGACTTAGAACACAAGAAATTGGAATTAGATGAGATAATTGCTGAAACAGAAGAAACAGAAAAAGTTCTTTTTGCAGAAAGTGAAGAAAACTCAAAGCTAATTGAAGAAAGATATCTAAAAGCTTACCGTAGAATTCGAGATAATACACGAAATGGATTAGCTGTTGTTGAGGTTGATAGAGATGCTTGCGGTGGATGTTTCAACAAAATACCTCACCAAAAACAAATGGATATAAGAATGCATAAGAAAATAATCGTTTGTGAATATTGTGGTAGAATTTTAGTTGACCAAACAATAATTGCAGAAGTAGAAGAACAATAAAATGGCAAATTATAAATATATACGCTTAGCTAATATCGTTGATGAGATTGGCCAAAGAGAAGTTAATATATTAATTAAGGATGATCGGATAACTATGATTTCAGAATCGGAGATATCCGATCTTCCTTTTAATACAGAGATTATAGAGGCAAAAGGTTTATTATTATTACCTGGAATTATTGATATTCATGTTCATTTCCGTGAGCCGGGTTTAGAAAATAAGGCAGATATGATTTCCGAATCAAGTGCTGCCGTTGCTGGAGGCGTAACTACTGTTTTTGAAATGCCAAACACAAATCCTCCAACAATAAGCAAAGAAGCACTTCAAATTAAGCTCGACTTAGCTAAACAGAAAATGCTTTGTAACTATAAGTTCTATTTCGGAATAACCAATAAAAATTTAGAGCAAGCCCTATCGGTTCCCAAAGAAGATACATGTGGCTATAAAGTCTTTTTTGGCTCTTCAACAGGGAATATGTTGGTTGATAGAGGAGATACAATTGAAGAATTATTTAAAAGAAGCCCCTATGTTATAACTGCTCACTGCGAAGACGAGCAAAGAGTCAACGCTTATACTCAAAAATACAAAGAACTATATCCTAATAATGATGCACCCGCTTCAATTCATCCATTAGTTAGAGATGCAGAGGCTTGTTATCTTTCAACCAAATTTGCAATTGAATTAGCAAAAGAGAAAACCAAACTAAATATTGCACATCTCTCAACCGAAAAAGAATTATCCCTACTCAAAGCAGGTAAGATTTTAACCAAGAATATAACAGCAGAGGTTAGCCCAATGCACCTTTGGTTTACTCAAGAGGATTTCGACACCTTAGGAAATAAGATTAAATGTAACCCAGCTATCAAATCTTTTCAAGATAGACAAGCACTTAGAAAAGGCCTTAGAGATGATAAGATAGATTTTATTGCAACCGACCATGCACCACATCTTATAGAAGAAAAGGAAAAACCATATTTTGACGCTCCCTCAGGCATTCCTTCAATCCAACATTCCCTTCAAATTGTCCTAGAACTCGTTAAACAAGGAGAACTAACCCTAAATCAATTGCAAGAAAAAATGTCTTATAACCCTGCCAAACATTTTAACTTAGAAGATAGGGGAGAGATAAAAGAAGGATGTTTTGCAGACATTGTTTTAGTTGACCTAAATAAGGAAGAAACCGTTACGAAAGAGAACCTATTCTCTAAATGCAAATGGTCACCACTTGAGGGTCATACTTTTAGCTCAAAAATCATCTTAACTATGGTTAATGGAAAAGTAAGATATAAAGAAGGTAAAATAGTTAACTAAAGGTATATAAAAACCTATTCGGAAAGAACGTAAGACTTAAAATAGATAACTATTTAAGGAGGCTTAACAATAATATTTGTACGATTTTTTGCTTGGAATTTTGTTTCAACTTATATTTTTTGTATGTTTGTAGTCTGATACTGTTGTTTTTTGCATACAGATTAGACTAAATTAAGAACTTTAGATTAATTATTATATTAAGTTTATACATATGAAACAATTATTATTATTTTTGATAGCGTTAGCTTTTGCTGTTCAAAGTTTGGCACAGGGTGCTTTAAATGAGAGTTTTGAAGGATCGTTGTTTCCTCCTGACGATTGGGTTAGCATTAATACAACAGGTCCATTAACGCCCTGGACAAGGGAGGCTAATTTTTACCATTCAGGTTCGGCTTGTGCTTATGTAGATTACAATTCAACTGGTACTGAAAATTATTTAATAACGCCAAAATTAGTTGTTAATTCCATTACTGATTCAATTAGTTTTTGGTCAAGGATGAGCAATTTTAATGCAACGTTTAATCAAACGTTTTTAAAAGTTCTTGTTTCAACAACAGATAATAGTGTATCTTCTTTTTCAACAACTGCTTTAGTAGACCTTTCTCCTTCGTACCCCATTGGGAGCACTCAAATAACTGGCGACTGGAAGAAATGGACAATAAGTCTTCAAGCTTACGTGGGTCAGGAGATATATATTGCATTTAAGCACAATGATAATAATGGATATGGTTTATGTCTTGATGATATTTTAGGTCCAGATTTGTATGTTCCAACATGTCCAAAGCCAGTATCTCTTACAGTTTCAAATCCAACATTAAGTGGAGCGGATTTAGGTTGGACAGATAATATTGGTTCTTCATGGAATATTCAATATATTCAATCATCAGAAAATGATTGGACAAATGCAATAACAATTTCTGGAGTGACAAACCCTTATACTTTTACAAATTTAAATCCTTCTACTGTATATAAAGTTAGAGTTCAATCAAATTGTGGAGTAGAATTAAGTGAATGGTCTGTTCCAATAGATTTGGCAACGTCTTGTGGTTCTATCTCTTTATTTCCTTGGTATGAGGGTTTTGAATCTCCTAACTGGTTTTCACCAATTGCACCAGGAAACAAACCTGCTCCAAATTGTTGGACTGTTGTTGATAAGGGGACTGATGACGATATTGACTTTTATTGGCAGCACAGTTCTGCAGGATTTGAAGGTGATGGAAGTCACACAGGTCTTGGTCATGCTATTTGCTATACCGATTACGGATCTTCTTCCCATAACGATTGGCTGATTACTCCTGAGATTGCTTTAACTGGCAATGAAAGATTGCTTTTCTGGGCAATGAGAGCTTGGGATGGAGCAGATGAACCAGACGAAATATCAATATATATATCAAATGCAGATATTACATTAGATACAGTAGGAATGGGTCAGTATGGAAATATGCCTAATTTCACGCAAATCTTTAATCAAATGTTACCTTCTGTTGGGGGTTGGCAAGAATACGAAGTTAACCTAACTCAATATACAGGTAATAGATATATAGCATTTGTTCGTCAAAATACACCTGATGGATATTATCTTCGTTTAGATGATGTAATGATAGATGAAATTCCTACATGTGCAAGGCCAACAAATATAGAAATGTCAAATTTAACTTCTGATCAGGTAGAATTAACATGGCTTAACGGTAATCAGAATGATGATTCTTGGTATGTTTATTTTAAACCAAGCACTTCAACAATTTGGGATTCAATTCAAGTAATATCAAATCCTTATATTCTTACAAACTTAATCTCAGCAACAACATATTCTGTTTATATTAAAACAGATTGTTCTCCTCTTTTATCAGAAGAAAGCAATATAATCTCATTCCAAACTAAATGTGTCCCTCTAACAGTTCCAAGTCAAGTTGAAGAGTTTTTAACATCAGTTCCTCCATCTGTTTGTTGGAGTAAATTTAAAGGCCTGTTGACATCAGCAGGAAACTCAACATTAGTATCAACACCTTCTGGTTGGACATGGAATTCAAATGTAACGCCACACAATGCAAAGATTAATATGTATGGTTCCTCAATTAATTATTGGTTGATATCCCCTTCAATAGATTTGGGTCAAAACAGCAATGTAGCACAATTAGAATTTGATCTATTTTATACAGCTTATAATAGTGCAAATGCAGCATCGACCAATTCAATAGATGATAGGTTTGCCGTTGTTGTTTCAACAGATAATGGATTAACATGGAATGTAAATAATGCAGTAATTTGGTCAAATGCACCAACAGCAACAAGAGTATTAAATAATATTACCAATACCCCTACTCATATAATATTACCATTATTTAATCCAATAACATTTATCCCATATACAGGAACAATAAAGATTGGTTTCTATGGAGAATCGACTATTTACAATGGAGATAATGACTTGCATATAGATAATTTTGAAGTAAGACCTTATACCACATGTCAACGTCCTACAGGGACTTCCGTTACCAATATAACTACATCAACTGCTACATTCGCCTTCACAGAAAATGTCACATCATTATCATGGGAATACGTCTATGGAGAATCAGCAACAATAACTGATCCTGCAAATGGCACACCTATAGCTACAACAAACAGCTCTCTGCAATTAACAGGTTTATCACCTCAAACTCAATATAACATTTGGGTACGTTCATTATGCGTTAATGGAAATTCAGATTGGTCTGACTTATATTCATTTGTTACAGAATCTCTCCCAGCAACAGTTCCTTATAATTATGGATTTGAAAATGCAGGAGAAAACTTAGGATGGAAATCAATATCAGGTGGCGTTAATAAATGGGCAAAAGGAAGTGCAGCAGGTAATGGACTTTCAACCTCTGGAACGAAAGCAAATTATATTTCAAATAATAATGGATTATCCTATGAAATGACTGATGGGAATATCTATGCTTATACATATCGTGATATAGACTTTGGCTCAACCCCTGCTTCATACGGTTTAACCTTTGATTGGAAATGTCAAGGAGACGTATCAGGGAATGATATTTATTCTGGTCTCATTGTATTCTTAAGAAATACATCAGACTCACTAAGTCTTACATCATTTCCATCAAATGTAAATGATAATTTAGGTGTTTTTTCAGAATCTTCCATTTGGCAAACAGAAGAAGTTTCTATTGATAATGTTTCAGGTGTCAAGAGATTAATATTCTTTTATTTTGATTTTAATTCTAATAATGATCCTGCTGCAGCAATTGATAATATATCAATAGAACCACAAGTTTGCCCTCGACCTTTTAATTTAGTAGCAGCAAACTTAACATCCTCATCAGCAGAATTGTCTTGGTCTCATCCAGGTGCGGATAGTTATATTGTATATTATAGAAGAAATGTAAGCAACTCTAGTTTATACAGTCAGTCAGCATTGAACCCATACACTACCCTTCAAAACTTAACTCTTGGAACACAATACTTAGTTGGAGTTGTTGCAGTTTGCGGAGGAGATACAACAGAATATTCCGAAACTGTATTATTTATAACACCATGTTCAGACGGATCAATCATAACTTTTCCTTGGATAGAAAGTTTTGAATCGGGGTTGAATTGTTGGGGAAAAGAATATGTTGTAGGAACAAATGACTGGACAAATACTTCACAATATAACTCAGCAAGAACAGGATCTGGTTTTGCGAATTTCTTTTATGCGAATAATTTAACAGGATACAAAACAAAGCTGGTTTCACCCGAACTTGACTTAACCGGATTGATACAACCTTACGTTTCATTCTGGCATATGCAACCAAAATGGGTAAATGACCAAGATGAATTAAAAGTATTTTATCGTACAAGCACTTCAAGTTCTTGGGTACAATTATTACACTATACAACAGACATTGCCTCATATAGATTAGACTCTATTGCTCTTCCAAATCCTTCAACATCCTACCAAATAGCCTTTGAAGGGAAACAAGGTTTCGGACGTGGAGTAGCATTAGACGATATTAAAGTTTACGACGTAGTTTTCAATCCATGCACTCCTCCAACTAATATTGCAATAATACCTTCTAATCTTTCTGCTAGCGTAACTTGGTCAGCAGTTGGTTCCGAATCATCATGGGAGCTAAAAGTAGGAACAGCAGGTGCTCCAATTATAGCTACAAATACAAGCATTAATCTAACAGGACTAGCACCAAATGCTTCATATACATTATATATTAGAGCAAATTGTGGAACTACATATTCTTCATGGAGACAAAAACAATTTACTACAACCAGTATAGCAACGCCTCCAATAGTAACTACTGCAGTTCCTGCAGCCCAAATACTCCATTCATCAGCAGTGTTTAATGGAACATACGTACAAACATCAGAGGCAATACAAACAATGGGATTTGAATATAAATCAACATTAACAAGCACCTGGACAGAACTCGAAGTAATAGGAGGAACATCATCATTTACTTATACTGCAACAGGATTGTCAGTTGCTACACAATATACTGTTAGAGCATATGTAACCACAGCAACACATGGAAAAGTTTATGGAAATATAGAAATATTTACAACAAAACATATTCTTCCTCCAGTAGTAACAACTGACTCTATAGTTAGAATATCTCCAACCTCTGCAACCTTCTATGGAACAATCATAAAGAAATCAGAAGAAATAGATGTAAGAGGATTTGAATATAAACGATCAACGCAAGCCTGGGATAACGCATCTAACATAGCAGCATCAGGATTAGAAGAAATTTCAGCTAATTTAACTACATTAACAGAAGGAGCAACCTATAATGTAAGAGCTTATGCAAGAACAGTAAGTGGAATAAAAGTTTATGGACAAATATTAACCTCTGCTCCATGGTCATTGAATGAAGAAATTAAAAACGAAGTCTCAATTGTTATGTATCCAAATCCTGCAACTAACCAAACAAAACTAATTGTAACTGGAATAAATGGTGAAGTTGAGATTGCATTAAGTGATGTTCAAGGACGAGTTATTAAAACAATCGATGCCAAACCTGTAAATGGAGTTTTAGAACAAACAATAGACCTTAACAACTTAGCAAAGGGAGTTTACTATATCAGAATTCAAAACTCAGATATAAGCAGAACTCAAAAGCTAATTGTTAAATAGCAAATAGAATAAGAGCATAAAAACTCTTAAACACTAAGGAGTGGTTATCTTGAAAAAGGTAGCCACTTTTTTTTGTAAAACTATTGATTAATACAAGAATATTTCGTATATTTGCATAATAGAAACAATGGGATTAAGACCTTGAAGTTTTCTATCCAAAACTACCCTTAAATTTCCTTAAAATAAAATGATGCACATCTTTCACCCCGAAAGATGTGCATCATTTGGTATGAAAGATGTGCATCATTTGAGTATTGAAACAGCGATTCAGTAATTTATTATAGCGTTTTAATTTTTTATTCCTTTGATTCAGTAAATTATTCCTTTGATTCAAGAAATCCTTTCTTTGATTCATTTTTCTTCTTTCTTTGATTCAATTATTTATCTCATTTTTCTTGTCTTTATTGTCAGCTTTTCTAATAATAGCTACTAAGTCAAAGCCTAATAGAATCTATGAGTTAAGCCTTTATTTCAAATAACAATCAAAATTTGGTTTTATACTTGCTGCTTCGATTTTTATATTGTAATTTTGTCGATTAATCAAAAATAATATTACGTAAGAATAAATTGATTCAATTATTTATGTCTAATATAATTACAGTTAAGAAAGGTTTTGACATAAAGATAATTGGCGAGGCAACTAATAAGATTTTAATCCCAAGGGTGGAATCTTATGCTATTAAACCCACTGACTTCATTGGAGTAATTCCTAAGATGATGGTTAAGGAGGGTGATAAGGTCAAGGCTGGCTCCCCAATTTTCTATGCAAAACATAACGAGAAAATTCTTTTCACTTCTTCCGTTAGTGGTGTTGTAAAATCCATCATTAGGGGCGAAAAAAGAGTTATTGAGGAAGTAGTTATCACTCCCGACTCAGTTCAAGAATACGAAGATTTCGGTAAAGAATCCTTAGCAACGATGAATAGGGATGAGGTAGTTGAAAAACTTCTTAAGTCTGGACTTTGGGCCCTTATTCGTAAGCGTCCTTATTCAGTTATTCCTAATCCAGAGTCAAGTCCTAAATGTATAATCGTTTCTGGCTTCGATTCCTCTCCACTTGCTGCAGATTACAATATCCTACTTAAAGGAAAGGCTGCAGAGATTCAATTGGGGGTTGATGTTTTAAAGAAACTAACCAATGGAAAAGTACATGTGAACCTTAGTTGTGATAAAACCACTTGCGATGAGCTTTTAAAATTGCAAGGAGTTGAGATAAATAAGTTCAAAGGTCAGCATCCGGTTGGAAATGTTAGCATTCAGATAGCAAAACTTGACCCAATCAATAAGGGAGATAGTGTTTGGTATATTGATGCACAAGACTTAACAATCATTGGAAAGCTATTTGCAACAGGAAGGGTTGAAAAAGATAGAATGATTGCATTAGTTGGTAATGAGGTTATAAATCCTCAATACTATAAACTTAAACTTGGAGCTTGTTTAGAGCATTTGTTTGAGGGCAATGTTAATAAAGAAAATCATCTACGATATATAAGTGGAAGTGTTTTGACAGGAAAGACAATTAGTCCTATGGGTTACCTTGGGGCTTATGATAATCTTGTTTCTGTTATAACAGAGGGTGACTACTATGATTTCTTAGGCTGGGTTCTTCCAGGATTTAAGAAATTTAGTCTCTATCGCACCTTCCTTTCTGGTTTCCTTCAACTGCTCCCAAAACAAAATAGAAAGCCAGTTAATATCGATACCAATCTTCATGGTGGCAAACGTGCATTTGTTATGACAGGAGAGTTTGAGAAAGTGTTACCATTAGATATCTATCCTATGCAACTTATCAAGGCTTGTATTATTGGAGATATTGATTTGATGGAAGAGTTAGGAATATATGAAGTTGATGCGGAAGATTTTGCACTTTGCGAAGTTGTGGATGTTTCAAAAACAGATATTCAACAAATAATTAGAGAAGGTCTTGAACTAATGAGAAAGGAACTTGGAGAATGAAATGGGTAAGAAATTTATTAGATAATATAAAGCCTAACTTTGAAAAAGGGGGCAAGTTCCCTTGGCTTCATTCTACGTTTGATGCCTTTGAAACATTTGCTTTTGTACCGAAGACAACAACAAAGTCAGGAGCACATTTCAGAGATGCATTAGATATGAAAAGGACAATGACTATTGTTATTATAGCATTGCTACCAGCTCTTCTAATAGGTACCTACAATATAGGCTACCAACACTTCCTTTCTTTAGGAGAAACAACAGGTATTTTCGATGATATTTGGAGAAACCTTTGGTATGGTATTGTGAAAATACTACCTATCTTAGTTATTTCCTATGGTGTTGGACTTGGAATTGAATTTGCATTTGCACAGTGGAGAGGTCACGAAGTTAATGAGGGTTACTTGGTTTCAGGTATGCTTATTCCATTAATTATGCCTCCAGATGTTCCACTATGGCAGCTTACTCTTGCAGTAATATTTGCAGTAATAATTGGTAAAGAAGTCTTTGGAGGAACGGGAATGAACTTTATGAATCCTGCACTCTTAGCACGTGCTTTCCTATTCTTTGCTTTTCCAAGCTCAATGTCAGGCGACAAGGTTTGGATAGCAGAAAAGGCAGATGCTTTTTCAGGAGCAACACCACTTTCAGAAATGATGACAGGAGGAACTATGCCATCAACCTCTATCTTAGAAATGATAATTGGTTTTATGCCAGGAAGTATTGGAGAAACATCTGTAATTGCAATTGCACTTGGAGCTATTCTTCTTCTTATAACAGGCATTGGTAACTGGAAAATCATGTTATCAGTATTCCTTGGAGGAGCAGCAATGGGCTTAACCTTTAACTATTTTGGTTCAAATCCATACACACAACTACCTTTCTACTATCATTTCGTGATGGGAGGCTTTATGTTTGGAGCAGTCTTTATGGCAACCGATCCAGTAACTGCAGCACAGACCAATAGGGGGAAATGGATATACGGTTTCTTAATTGGAGTTATGGCAGTCCTTATTCGGGTTGTGAATCCTGCATATCCAGAAGGAATGATGTTGTCAATACTACTTCTTAACGTCTTTGCACCACTAATAGATTACTTCGTAGTTGATGCAAACATTATAATGAGAACAAAACGTTGGAAATTGAAAGGAGGAACAAATGTTTAGTAATAGATACATTTATATATACGCAACAGTATTAGTTGTTTTTTCAGCACTTATCCTAACCTTAGCAGCGGTTGGTTTGAAGCCATTCCAAGATAAGAATATTAGGGTTGAGAAAATGCAACAACTATTAGGAGCAGTTGGACTTGAGTCTGACGCAAATAATGCAGAAGAACTATTTAACAAATACTTCAAAGAGCAACATGCAGTAAATTCAAAAGGAGAGGTAGTTGCTACATTTATTAATGGTGAACAAACAGTTGGAGAGATTAATCCATTTACCATTGACACAAAAAAACAAATGGCACTTGTTAAAACCAACGACCCATCAGCCGTTCTTCCTGTTTTTGTTTATGAAAAAGAAGGGAAGAAAACCTATGTTGTTCCAGTAATTGGCAACGGACTATGGGGCGGAATTTGGGGAAACATTGCTTTTGCCGATGACCTAAACACAATTGTAGGAGTTAATTTTGACCATAAGGGAGAAACCCCAGGGCTTGGAGCAGAAATTGCTACTCCAATGTTTGAAGATCAATTTAAAGGTAAGACAATATTTGAGGGTGAGGATTTCACATCTATTGAGGTAAAGAAAGCAGCTGATAAAAGCAAGCCTCATGAGGTTGATGCTATTTCAGGAGGAACAATAACTTCTAATGGAGTTAGCGATATGCTAAGCAATAACTTGAAATTTTATATCCCTTACTTTAACTCTCTAAAAAAATAATCTTATGGCAGGAATAAATTTTAAACTAATAAAGAATCCTCTCTCAAAGGAAAACCCAATCACTGTTCAGGTATTGGGTATTTGTTCTGCTTTAGCCGTTACTGCAAAGCTTGAACCAGCAGTGGTAATGTCTTTAAGTGTAATTGTTGTTATAATTATGGCAAATTTAATTATTTCCCTTCTTAGAAAGACAATACCATCAAGAATTAGAATTATCGTTCAATTAGTAGTTGTTTCACTCCTTGTTATCTTAGTTGACCAAGTGCTTAAAGCTTTTGTTTACGATGTAAGCAAGCAACTTTCAGTCTTTGTTGGTCTTATTATCACTAACTGTATTGTTATGGGACGACTTGAAGCTTTTGCAATGAGTAATAAACCATTTGATTCAATGTTAGATGGACTTGGAAATGGATTAGGCTATTCAATTATTCTTATTATAGTTGGATTTATTAGAGAACTATTTGGCAGTGGTACACTTTGGGACTATCCAGTAATACCTCAGTCCTTCTACGATATGGGATACCAAAATAACAGTCTAATGATTATGCCTCCAATGGCTCTAATACTTGTTGGATTAATAATATGGGTACAAAGGTCAAGGAATAAAGAACTTTGTGAAAACTAACAACACTTAAGAATTTGAAATTATGCAAGAAATAATAAATATATTCGTAAAGTCAATCTTTGTTGACAATATGATTTTTGCCTTCTTCTTAGGAATGTGTTCCTATTTGGCGGTATCTAAGACTGTTAAAACATCCATAGGATTAGGTTTGGCAGTAGTCTTTGTTCTCTTAATAACTGTTCCAGTAAACTACCTTATCGATAACTTCCTCTTAAAAGAAGGAGCCTTAGCATGGATTAGCCCTAAATTAGCAGAAATTGATTTAAGTTATCTAAGCTTTATTATCTTTATTGCTGTTATTGCTGCAATGGTTCAGCTTGTTGAAATGTTTGTTGAAAAAACATCTCCTGTTCTTTACGCTCAATTAGGAATTTTCCTTCCTCTAATAGCTGTTAATTGTGCTATTCTTGGAGCTTCTTTATTTATGCAAGAGAGGGAATATTCTAACATAGGCGAAGTAACAGCATTTGCATTTGGTTCAGGAATAGGTTGGTTTTTAGCAATTGTAGGCATAGCAGCCATAAGAGAAAAGCTACGTTATTCTCAAATACCTGCCCCACTAAAAGGATTAGGTATAACCTTTATCATAACAGGACTTATGGCAATAGCTTTTATGAGCTTTTTAGGAATAAAATTGTAGGACTAAAACAAACTTAGAAGAAATGGTAAAAATAATAATTATAAGTGTATTAGTTTTCTTAGTGATTATCCTACTTCTTGTTTGGATGTTGCTGTTTGCTCGCAAGAAACTACTGCCTCAGGGAGAGGTTACACTAACAATCAACGATGAGAAAGAACTAACTGTTCAGCCAGGTTCAACCCTACTAAACACTCTTTCTGATAATAAAATCTACCTTCCATCAGCTTGTGGAGGAATGGGAACTTGTGGACTTTGTAAGTGTCAGGTAACAGAGGGGGGAGGAGAGGTTCTTCCAACCGAAAAGCCACATCTTAGCCGTAAGGAACAAAAGGAAAATGTACATCTTAGCTGCCAAGTTAAGGTAAGACAAGATATGAAGGTTGTTATACCTGAAGAAATATTTGGAGTAAAGAAATGGGAATGCGAAGTGGTTTCTAACTGCAACGTAGCAACCTTTATCAAAGAGTTTGTGGTAAAACTTCCAGAGGGAGAAAGACTAAACTTCCGCTCAGGAGGATATATTCAAATTGATGTTCCAAAATGCGAGGTTGCCTACAAAGACTTTGAAGTCTTAGACAACTACCACGAAGACTGGGATAAGATGAAGGTTTGGGATTTGAAAATGAAGAATACCGAAAACATATTCAGAGCTTATTCAATGGCTAACCATCCTGC
This sequence comes from Bacteroidales bacterium, assembly GCA_041673165.1. Lineage (GTDB taxonomy): Bacteria > Bacteroidota > Bacteroidia > Bacteroidales > P3 > UBA10566. Next base: position 4,779 of record JBAYYI010000020.1, on the reverse strand, counting down.
CGAAGGTGATATTGTAATGCTAAATATTAGAATAGCAACACCACCATTCGACAGAAAAATAGGAGGCTTTAAGAAAGTTAATCCAGGAATTTGTTCTTCATATATTTGGTCACTAAAACCAGGAGATAAAGTAACAATATCTGGTCCTTATGGAGAGTTCTTCATTCAAGAAACTGATAGAGAAATGATGTTTATTGGAGGAGGAGCAGGAATGGCACCAATGCGTTCACATATCTTCGACCAATTCCTAACCCAAGACACACATAGGAAAGCTACTTTCTGGTATGGAGGACGTTCACTAAGAGAATTATTCTACTGCGACCACTTTGAAGCAATTGAGAAAGAGCATGAAAACTTTAAGTTCCATATTGCCCTAAGTGAGCCAAAGCCAGAAGATAATTGGACAGGTTATGTAGGATTCATACATCAAGTAATATATGATAACTACCTAAAAGACCATCCAGAACCAGAGGAAATTGAATACTACCTTTGTGGACCAAAGCTTATGACAGATGCAGTTGTTGCAATGTTAGATAAACTTGGAGTACCACCAGAGAATATAAGGTTTGACGACTTCGGAAACTAATTTTTGATATGGTAATTGGCGAGAAACTAACTAATATAAACTTCAACGAAACTGCATTAGAAGAGGAATACGAAGACTGCACGTTCTCAAACTGTGACTTTTCAAGCATGCAATTATGCAATATTGTATTTGAAGACTGCACATTTGAATTCTCCAACTTCAGCCTTACAAAAATGGATTCATCGTTTAGGGACGTTAGGTTTAAAGAATGCAAGATGACAGGCACAAGCTTTCTTAATATGAAAGACTTCTCGTCACTTAGCTTTGAGAAATGCCACTTAGAATATGCTTCATTTATGAGGACAAAACTAAAACGCACAAAGTTTGTAGAATGCAACCTTAACGAAGTTGACTTTAGCGAATCAGACTTATCAATGTCAGTACTGAAAAACTGCGATCTAACAAGTGCCCTATTCTCTAATACCAACCTTGAGAAAGCAGACCTTACCACTGCCCACAACTACATAATCGACCCTAGAAATAACAAAATCAAGAAAGCCCGTTTCTCAAAAGAAGGCTTAATAGGTTTAGTCTTATACTTAGGAATTGTAATAGTAGACTAAGATAGTTGAAGATTAATTAAACTAAATAGTCAATCAAAAACAGAGAATTGATTTATCGACCAAAACACTTGGGAAGTAAATCAATTCTTTTTGTTTAATAACACTCCGTTTCAGAAAATTAAAACGCAGTATTAATTTTCTAAACCTGCGTATTAATTATTTATTACAGCGCTTCGATGAGCCTCCATTGGCAATAGAGAGGGTCTCCATTGCCAATGGAGAATAGTTATATTGCCAATGAAGACCCTCTCTATTGCCAATGGAGGGGCATGAATGCAAAGATCGAGAAAATTCCTATACGGATTTATTTTTGTAAGTCTTGGTCTTTGAGGGGATTAAGTCCTGATTCTCTTATTTAAGATAATCTTGTAGTTTGAAGACAAAAGAAGACTTGGATTTAACGTCTGAGTATTTGATGTTGGAGGTGTTTATTATTAGGTTGCCGTTTTTGTATTCCCATGGGATTACAAGGTCTGGGTTGTCTAAGAAAGAGACTTTCATATCCTTTTTTGGAGATGTGTTTAGTTTTAGAATTAGGTTGTCTTTTGGGATTGAATAGGATATGGCGTAGAGGTTGGATTGGTTTGTGGTATAACAGACATAGGTTTTGTTCCAAGTGTAGGTAGCATTCCATTTTGCATTAATAGGTTCTTTTGCTTGGGATTTACTTTGCCAGTTTAGGCTAATGCTTGCTTCAAGGTCGGTTTCATGATAATCAATTAGCATATTATAATTCTCTCCTTTGCTAAGGGTGATATTATAAGAGTTTATCTTGTTTCTAGTGTCAATTATTAGTTTGTCATTAAGGTAAACGATAGCATAATCATCGGCTTGGCAACTGATTGTGTATTTCTCGCTAAACTTAGGTGTGATTTCGCCTTCCCACTTAACTTTGAAATTATCTTCTGAAACAGGCTTGATAGGGGAGTTCCTTACCCAATTGAAATCGATAACGGAATCATAATAAACTATTGCTGTGGATTCCTTTTCATCATAAGGCTTCTGATAAGGTTTTGAGCCATATATTGCTTCTTTATTTATGTTTAACCATGCTCCAAGGTCTAATAATCTTTCTTGTTGCAAGAGTGGGATTTGTCCATCTGCGGAAGGTCCAACATTAAGGGTTAGTCCGCCACCTCCAGCAACTAATTGGACAAAATGTTTAATGATTTCGTCAGAACTTTTATAAGTTTCAAGGTCTTCATTCCTATTTAAGCCAAAACTCCTGCCTATTCCTCTGCATTCAGACCAAGGTTGGCTTGACTCAATAATACCAGCACTATATTCAGGTGTTAAGTATCCGTGCTTAAATCCATCACCAAATCTATTATTAACAATTCCTTTCTTACCAACTGTCTTATAATAGAAGTCAACAAGCTCGTCTGAATGAAAGTCTTTATAACTATGGTCCCAATCTCCATCAGAAAATATTACACTTGGCTTAAAACGTTCAACCATTTCTTTGAATTGAGGGATTAGATGTTCTGTTGTGTATCTTTCAATCGTTATATTAGTGTCTATTGTCCATCTATAAAGAGGATTAGTCCACTCTGTTAGGGAATAATACATACCCATTTCCAATCCTTTCTTGCGAACTGCATCGGTAAGCTCTTGGCAGAAATCTATCTTTGGCCCAGTCTCAACGCTATTCCAACCCTTTGCATATTTTGAACCCCACATACAATATCCATCATGGTGCTTTGAGGTAAAGAGAACAAACTTTGCTCCGCTTTTTTCAAATAAATCAGCCCAATCATCAGCATTAAACATCTCTGCTTTGAAGATATCCTTATAGTCTTCATACTTAAAATTCTCTCCAAAGACTTTCTTTTGAAATTCTATCCTTGCTGTATCTCCAGAAATCAAACCTTTATAGAACCATTCTGCATACTGTTCTTTCCCACTCCAAGAAGGGATAGAATACAAGCCATAGTGAATAAATATTCCGAGCTTAGCATCTTTAAACCACTGAGGATATTCCCTATTATTTACAAAGTCAGGTCTTTTCTCTTGTCCAAAACTTGACGCAGATATAAGTAAGCTTGCAATAATTACAAGAAATACGCTTTTTAGATTTGATTTCATAGTTCTTTCTTTTGATATTATTCTACCACAATTTCGTAAACTCTTCCTTCAATATCTTTCTTTGGATAAGGTAGGAAGTTTTGGTCATAGATAACTGGTGGCCAAAATTCAGAGTAGTGATATTCTTGAGTAATTACGCTAATCATTTGGTTGTTTGGTATCACAGTAAACTTATCACTCATATAACCTACTACATACATCTTATTTGGGCTTTCACCAATCCTCCAAATTATCTCGTTTGGCTTCCATTCAATTTCGTAATAGTAGTACTCGTTATGGAATATATTATTAGAAATGGTCTCTCTTGAAGTCAAGGCTCGATAAGCATCATACCAGCGCAGATAGGAGTATTCTTTTGAAAGATATTTGTATTTATGGCTTCCTCCATTAAAGAAGTTCGTAGGACTTGGACAAGCTAAATCCCAGTTTGTGCAAGCTAAGACACATTCGTCCTTATTAAATGAGTTATAACCTTTTGGAATGATTTCGCTGCCGTCCTCCAAGTATTTTGAAGTCTTTATTATCTCAATATCAATTTCAGAATAGTTTGAGGATTTTGTTCTTTCAGCTTTTGTTCCGTCATCTTGAGCATATTTAACATAGCCACCCTTATCGCACGTTCTTCTTTGGTTCCACTCTTGCTCCGATTGGTAGATTAGCCAAAAAGCATTAGTTAGACCACTCCAAACACCGGATTTATTAAGCTGTGCAGGGAATTTTATCTTCCCCCTAAACTTACCATAAGTAAAACCAATCCTTGAACTAATACCAACACTTTCTTTCTTTGGCTTGTCTTTCCTGTTTTCATTACCAGGATTAATTAAAGAAATATACTTTCCCGCATTATCCACCCTAACAGTCTTTCCTGGGTAGTCTGTAATATATGGATGGTCAACAATAAGGCTTAAACTATTATTGTATTTCTTAAGGTTTTCATTATATTCTTTTGTTGTATAGCTATCATCAAGGACGTCTTCAACTAAGGGGATATTCTTTAAGAAATGAGTTGTTGGCACATTATGAAAGTATTGTTGGTAGAGTGCCTTATAATATAATGTATCAGTATTGCCAAGTTTCCCATTATTAGGACTTATCTTAAAGTCTTCAGATGGATAAGAAAGAATATCAACATATACTCCGCTTTCTGGAGAGATAATAGCTTTGAGGCTTAATTGTTCCTTTGAAAAACTTGTACTAATTCCTTTTATGCTCTTGCCTTTACCATTTAAAAAGTAATCATAAGGATTAATAAAGCCATTAATAGAGTCTGATATTCCAATATTCTTTATCTCTTTAGGTATTTCTTTTAAGGCTTTTTCATCAGCAATAACCAAGAGGAAGCTATAAACTCCTGTTCTTGGATTTCTCTTAAACCTATTATTGCTTTCTCCATGCTGTTCATTAAGTTTAATTGTCCAGCAGACATCCATATACAGCTGTTTATCGACTGTGTTTTTGTTTTCTTTGGCTTTCTTCTTTATATCATTAAACCAGTTCTCATCAGCTCTTATCATATCCATTCCTTTTTGGATTTCTTCTTCCATA
>JBAYYI010000019.1:0-33031 GCA_041673165.1 Bacteroidales bacterium | reverse complement strand
ACTAAACTTTTCTTCAACAATTAAGAATGCAGAGCCTGTTTTCACACTCTTTGCACCAAGCTTTGCTATAAGTAGCAATACTATCATTGAAGGTTCATTAAATCCAATCGATAAGCTGAGACTAAGTTTTAGAACAAATAAGTTAAGTTTTGGAGATATAACCTTCAATGATATAAAGTTAAATGCAAAGGTTATAAATAATGACCTATTCACAAGTCTAAATTCTTCAAAATTTATGATAACCGATAGCCTTTTGATTAGGAATGTTGTTTTAGATGTTATTTCTAATTCTAAAAAGGTTAATTTGGCTCTTAATTTTGCTGATAATCAAACTGTAAATAGGACAAAAGGACAAATAAGTTTTAAATCAATTTTCACAAACAATAGCATTCAAGGTAGTTTTGAAGATTCTCATTTTGAGGTTATGGGAAGTGAAATTATTATCAATAATAACAATGTAATAGGTTATGATGGAGAGCGGTTAGCTATCCTAAACTTCTCTTTAAATAAGATAAAGGAAAGTATAACAATTAATGGTATAGCTTCTGATAAAAGTACTGATAAAATAGAAATTGGTTTTAATAATGTTGACCTTAGTGCTTTCAATCCATTCCTTAAATCAAGTGGAATTGAATTAGGGGGAAGGATAAATAGGAACATTACATTTACCAGTCTATTTAATAAACCAAGTCTGACATCCGACCTAATTATAGACAGCTTATTCTTAAATAATAACTTCTTGGGGATAGCCAACCTCAATGTTAGTAATACTATGAAAAATGATGAGTTTCTTGTAAATATAAAGCTCCTATATAAAGGTAGTAATGGAAATCAAAACACCCCATTATCAATAAATGGTTTTATTTATCCAAAAAACAAAACCAACAATTTAGATTTAAGTTTAAGCCTTAAGAACTTTGATTTGAATGCTATTGAGCCTTTCTTAAATAGTTTTTCTTCTGAGGCAGAAGGGTTTATTAGTGGTGATGATATAAAGATTAAAGGAAAGTTTACAAGCCCTGATATTTTAGGAACTTTGAAAGTTGATAAGGGAGCATTAAAGGTTGATATTATTAATACTAAGTATTATTTTTCTGACAAATTAACCATAAAGAATAATAAATTTATATTAAATAAGTTTACCCTTACCGACATTGAAAACAATAAATTAGTTATAGATGGAACCGTAACCCACGATAAATTCCAGGAATTCTACATTAACTTAATTGTAAATGCCGATAAAATTAAAATCCTTAATACAAGATATTCTGTTGATCAAATGTATTATGGAGAAGCTTATGCCTCTGCAAAAGCAACCATAATGGGCGACCTTTCAACCCTAAAGATAGATGTTAAGGCAAAAACAGAGAAAGGTACAAATGTTTATCTTCCAATTTCAAGTAAAACAAATGTTTCAAAAAATTCATTTATACAATTCGTTGATTTCAATAAGCAAAAAGAAGATACAATAATCAAATTGTTTAAAGCACCAGAAAAAGAAATGGATCTTAATATCCATGTTGACCTAACCGTTACACCTGATGCGCAAATAGGAATGCCGATGAACTTCAATCAAATTGGAGGAGATTTAAAAGCTTCAGGTTCGGGGGATTTGAGGATGGAAATCAACAGCAAAGGGAAGTTCAATATGTATGGTTTAATTGATATTGAAACAGGAACCTTTGGGCTTTCTCTTATGAATGTTATAGAAAAGACTTTTGCTTTGGAAAAGGGAGGAACAATTCAATTTAATGGTGACCCAACCAATGCTTATCTTAACGTTAATGCGGTATATAAAACAAAAGCTTCACTTGCACCAATACTTGGAAAAGAATATGTAAAACAAGTTGATGTTCAAAGTGTAATCAATCTTTCAGGAAAACTAATGAACCCTGTCCCATCTTTCGACATACGTCTTCCAAACACCGACCAGCAAACTGTTGATGATCTTTTTATGCGCGTTGATAGAAATGATGAAAAGCAAATGTTAGAACAAACCGTTTCCCTACTTGTTACTCGTCAGTTCTATTCAGCCTCATCATCAGTGGAGAGCAATATTGGGGGACCTAATATCTCATCATCAGCCTTTGAAGTTGCATTTGGACAAATATCGGGAATGCTTGCAAACATGATAACCTTTGTTGATGTTGGAGTAAATTACACACCAGGTTCAGAAGCAGTAACAGATCAAATTGACGTCAACCTTTCTAAAAACATTGGCAGATGGGAGATAGAATTTAATTCAGTCTTTGGAGGTAAAACACAGGAACAAGCAGAGGGTGCATCAACCTTTATTGGAGATATCAATGTGGAATACAAGATAACTGATAATTTCCGCCTAAAAGCTTTTAATAAATCCAATGCAGACGACTTCACTAAATACAATATAAGCCCTTATACTCAAGGCGTAGGTATAAGATATAAGAGAGAATACGATAATTTCGCTGACATATTTAAATCAAGAAAACAAAGAAACAAAGTACTCAAATAAAATTAAAATGGTAAAAACAAAGAAATATACAATAGCACTTGTTGCACACGATAACTGTAAGAAAGACCTTGCTGAGTGGGTAGCTTTCAACAAAATGAAACTCGCAAAACATAACCTAATATCGACAGGAACAACGGGTATTATGGTTGAACAGGAGATAAACAAAGGCTTAGAACCTTCTTCAAGAGAATATATAAGCGTTCAAAAACTTAAATCAGGGCCCTTAGGTGGAGACCAACAGCTTGGAGCCTTAATAAGCGAAGACAATATAGATTTTGTCTTTTTCTTTTGGGATGCCATGGAGCAGCAACCACACGATGTTGACGTTAAAGCACTACTTAGAATTGCAGTTATGTACAATATTCCAACAGCCTCCAACCGTTCAACAGCCGACTATATAATCTCATCTGAACTATTCAATAACCACAGTTATATAAAGAAAGTATATGATTTTAGTGCTTATAGAAATAGAAAGATTAAAAAATAGAACAAAATAATAAACAAACAAATAATAAACAAAAAAAATTAAACAGATGAAAAAAACAATTTTATTCCTTCTTATAGGATTATTTGCATTCGCTCCACTGGCTAAGGCTGATGAGGGGATGTGGTTACTTATGTTCTTGGACAAACAGACGTACCAAGATATGAAATCTAAGGGGCTTAAGTTAAGTTCTAAGCAGATTGACGATATTAATCAGGCTTCTTTGAAAGATGCTATTGTGCAGTTTGGTAGGGGTTGCACTGGTGAGATTATTTCTGATGAGGGTTTGCTTCTGACTAATCATCACTGTGGTTATCCTCAAATTCAACAGCACTCTACGGTTGAGCATGATTACTTGATGAATGGCTTTTGGGCTTATTCTAAACAGGAGGAGTTGCCTTGTCCGGGTCTGACGGCTAAGTTCTTAATTAGGATGGATGATGTTAGTGCTAAGGTTCTTATGAATATTACTAAGGAAACTACTGAAGAAAAGAGAACTAGTATTATTAGAGATAATATTAAGAAAATAAGGGAAGAGGCTGAAAAGGATAATGGTTATACTGCTCAAGTTGCTCCTATGTTTGACGGCAACCAATATATTCTTTTTGTGTATGAAACATATAAAGATGTTCGTATGGTTGGAGCTCCACCTTCATCAATTGGTAAGTTTGGTTCTGACACCGATAACTGGATGTGGCCTCGTCATACTGGTGATTTCTCGATGTTTAGAGTTTATGCTAACAAAGATAATAAGCCAGCAGAGTTTGCACAAACAAATGTTCCATTTAAACCAAAACACTCTCTACCTATTAGCCTTAAAGGAGTTAAGAATGATGACTTCACAATGATACTTGGTTTCCCTGGTTCAACAGACCGTTTTATGACCTCTTATGGAGTTGAACAAGCAATTGACGTTTACAACCCATCAGTAGTTATTGCAAGAACAGCCCTAAGAAATGTTATGGATGCAGATATGAAAGCCGATCCAAAGGTAAGAATACAGTATGCTACAAAATTTGCACAGCTATCAAACTACTGGAAGTTCTATATTGGACAAACAAAATGCTTGCAAGACCTTGATGTAAAATCCACAAAGAAAGACCTAGAAAATAGATTTGCAAAATGGATATCAGAAAAGCCAACAAGAAGAGCAGAGTATGGTAATGTATTAAAAGAACTTGAAACCTATTCTAAGGTAACAAATGAATATGACCTACTTAGAATATACACCAACGAAGCATTTATGAGAGGAAACTCAGGAGTAGCAATAGCAAGAAGTTTTAATTCACTAGAAAGAACACTAAGAGAAAACGGAAATACTGATAAAGCAAAAAAACAAGCACAATCAATAAAAGAAAATCTTGAAGAAATATTCAAAGACTACAACCACGCAACAGAACTTAAACTGCTTGCAGCAGGATTAGAAGTATATTATAATAACGTACCACAAAAACACCAAAGTCAAGAGTTTTTAAACCTAGCAAAGAAAAACAAGTACAACTTCAATAAAATAGCAATACAAATATTTAATAAGTCACAAATGCTTGAAAAAGACAAAGCATATAAGCTACTAGAAAACCCAACAGCAGACAAAATAGCTAAAGACCCAATGTTTAAATTATATATAGACTTTATTGATAACTACAGCACACGCTTGCAAGCAGTTCAAACAGCTTATGCACAAATGAACACCACACAAAGACTGTTTGTAAAAGGAATAATGGAAATGGATAGTACAAAACATTTTGCACCAGACGCCAACTCAACCATACGCTATACATACGGACAAGTAAAAGAATATGAGCCAAAAGACGGAGTAACATATCACTACTTCACAACCCTAGAAGGCATAATGGCAAAAGAAGACGCATCAAGTTGGGAATTTACCATACCAGCCAAACTAAAGCAGCTATATAAAACCAAAGACTACGGACAATATGCACAAAATGGCACAGTACCAGTATGCTTCATCACCAATAACGACATCACAGGCGGAAACTCAGGCTCCCCAGTAGTAAATGGCAAAGGAGAACTAGTAGGAATAGCATTCGACGGCAACTGGGAAGCAATGAGTGGCAACATAGCCTTCAACCCAGAACTCCAACGCTGCATCAACGTAGATATACGTTACGTCCTATTCATAATAGACAAATTTGCAAACGCCCAAAACCTAATAAAAGAAATGAAGATAGTTAAATAACAACCCTTCATCTCAACTATAAAAACTAAGGCAATCTATAACGGATTGCCTTTTTTTGTTTTGTAAAATTCAAGCTAAGATTCAGACTTATAAAACGAAGGACTAAACTTGTAATACAAAGACTTAAACGTGTAAAACGAAGGTTTGAACTATTAAAACTAAGCATTACACTTTTTATTCTTTGATTCGATATCGGATTCATGGCATGATGTTATCCATTTCATGGCATGAATTGATAAGTATCATGGCATGATGTTGTCGGTTTCATGGCATGATTGTGTGATTGAATGGCTGAATAAATTGTTTGTTTCTTTGATTTGGGAGTTTGTTTCTTTGAATTGTGAGTTTGGGGCTTTGTTTTTGGGGGTTTAGCTTTCTTTCCTAATTCTTTCTATTTCGTCACGGTAGCGGGCTGCAACTAAGAAGTCGAGTTCTTTAACGGCTTGTTGCATTAGCTTTTCGAGGTTGCGTATGGCTTTTTGACGGTCTTTCTCTGTGCGATATATGGTTGTGGATTCGGAAATCTTTGGCATAATGGCTTCTATTTCATCAAAGGGTTGGGAGCTGAGTAGGGTGGATACGTTTTTGATGATTTGTTGTGGGGTGATATTGTTTTTGATGTTGTATGCCTGTTGTTTCTTTCGGTTTTTCTCGTTTTCATCCATAGCTCTCTGCATTGAGCCTGTGATTTTGTCGGCATAAAGTATTGCTTTGGAGTTGGCGTTTCTTGCTGCTCGACCTATGGTTTGAATTAGGGCTTTGTCGGAACGTAGGAAGCCTTCTTTGTCTGCATCTAAAATGGCTACAAGGGAAACTTCTGGCATATCTAATCCCTCACGAAGTAGGTTGACGCCAATCAAGACATCGAAAACTCCAAGACGGAAATCCTTAATAATCTCAACCCTGTCTAAGGTTTCAACATCGGAATGTATGTATTTATTTCTTATTCCAAGGTTTGTTAGATAACGGCTTAGCTCTTCAGCCATCTTCTTTGTAAGTGTTGTAACTAAGGCTCTTTCATTTCTCTGCACAACAATACTTATCTCTTCCAATAGGTCGTCAACTTGGGTTTTGGCTGGGTGAATCTCAATTGGTGGGTCTAAAAGTCCTGTTGGTCTAATTACTTGTTCAACAATTATCCCCTCGGCTTGCTCTATCTCAAAAAGAGATGGCGTTGCACTAATATATAGCACTTGATTTTGCATTCCAATGAACTCTTCAAACATAAGAGGTCTATTATCAAGGGCAGAAGGTAGGCGAAATCCATATTCAACAAGGGATTCCTTCCTTGAACGGTCGCCTCCGTACATTGCACGTATTTGAGGTATGGTAACGTGGCTTTCATCAATAACGGTTAGGAAGTCATCTGGGAAATAATCTATTAAACAGAAAGGTCTTGTGCCTGGTTTCCTCCTGTCGAAGTAGCGAGAATAGTTTTCAATTCCAGAGCAGTAGCCAAGTTCTCTTAGCATTTCCAAATCGTAATTAACCTTATCCTCAATACGTTTTGCTTCTAAGCCTCTTCCAATATCAATAAAATAATCTCTTCTCTCAAACATATCCCTTTGAACTTCCAAAAGAGCTGTGTTAAGCGTGGCTTTATTGGTTAGGAAGTTGCCAGCAGGATACAAAACTATATCATCCTTTGATTCAATCCTCCTTCCACTAACGGGTTCAAAGCTTTCCATACTCTCAATCTCGTCATCCCAAAAGAAAATCCTATAAGCATAATCGGCATAGGCAGGGTGAATATCTATAACATCGCCTTTCACTCTGAATTTTCCTCTTCCAAATTCAAGTTCATTGCGAGCGTAAAGGCTTTCTGAGAACTTCAAAAGCAAATCATTTCGATTAATTTTATCACCTTTCTTAAGGAATATTGTACCATTTTCAAACTCTTCAGGGTTTCCAATACCGTAGATGCAGGAAACAGAAGAGACAACAATTACATCCTTCCTCCCAGACAGAAGAGCAGATGCAGCACTAAGACGGAGCTTTTCTAATTCGTCATTTATTTGTAAGTCTTTTTCAATATAGGTATTTGTCCTTGCAATATAAGCCTCTGGTTGGTAGTAATCGTAATATGAAACAAAATACTCAACAGCATTATTAGGGAAAAACTGTTTAAATTCCGAATATAGTTGAGCCGCCAAAGTCTTATTATGACTCATAACCAAGGTTGGTCTTTGAACTTCCTGGATAACATTAGCCACAGTAAAGGTTTTGCCAGAGCCAGTTACCCCATGCAGAACCTGAGCCGCAGAATCCCTTTTCAATCCCTCAACAAGTTCTTTTATAGCATTTGGTTGGTCGCCCGTAGGCTTAAAGTTAGATACTAATTCAAAATCCATTGGTAATTTGTTTTTATAATGCAAAAGTAACGATAATATTAGTAAAAAAGAAAAGCTTCAAACCTTTTTATGGGATTGAAGCTTTATGTTTTAGATTGAGTTTGCTTTGTTTCTTATTTACAAGAAAGAGCTGCTAATGCAATAGAATACATTTTGGTTTGTGTAGAATCTCCTCTTGAAGAAAGAACACAAGGAACTTTTGCTCCAACAACCATTGCTGCTAATTCAGCTCCTGCTAATTTAGTTGCAGTTTTGTAGAACACGTTACCTGCTTCAATTGTTGGCCAAACTAAACAGTCTGCATTACCTACAACTTCGCCTTTTAGTTTCTTGATATCTGCACTTTCTTTGTCAATTGCAACGTCCATTGCAAGTGGTCCATCAATAATAGCTCCCTTGATTTGTCCTCTATTACCCATTGCAGCAATAAGAGCAGCATCAACACAAGCTGGCATTCCAACAGAAACTTGTTCAGTTGCAGCAATAAGAGCTACCTTTGGCATTTCAATTCCAAGAACTTTTGCTGTTGCAATAACATAGTTTGTTAGAGCTAATTTTTGTTTGAAATCTGGTGCTGGAATAACTGCAACGTCAGATGTGATAAGTAGTTTATGGTATGATGGTATTTCAAATACCGTAACGTGAGAAAGGACTGGTTTTCCTCCTGGCATAAGTCCTGATTCTTTGTTCAAGATTGCTCTCATATATTTGTCAGTTGTGCAAAGACCTTTCATTAAGAAATCACCATTTCCTTCGTTAATGATTTTAACTGCTAAGTTTGCAGCACCTTGTTCGTTAGCTTCTTGAACAAGAGTAAATTTATTAGAATCTATGCCTTCTTCCTTACATACTTTCTTAATAGTGTCGATATCCCCAACAAGAGTTGCGTCAACAAATCCTGCGTCAACAGCCATTGATGCAGCACCAATTGTGTGTGAATCATTAGCAAAAGCAGCTACTAATCTCTTTTTTCCTTTTAGCTTTGCAGCATCAATAATCTGATCTAATTTTGTTATCATTTCTATGTAATTTGGATTTATGAAATAAAATGTTTTTAATTTGTGCAAAGGTACTTAGTTTATTAGAAATTACCAACCTAATATATGAGTTTTATTCTGAAATTGAGTATATTTGCAAAATAAATTTAATAACTTTCAGCTATGAAAAGAATAATATTAATCTTATCAGTCGTTTTATTCTTCTTCTCTTGTAAAGACAACGAAGGTGAAATAGTATATTATGATACATGTATTTATGGTAATATTACTGATTATACAACAGGTAAGCCTATTGTAGGTGTGGTTTTAGATGTGGAATATAATGATGAATATCAAGGGATGAGTTTTGGAGGAAGTTCAACCGAAAGAGTTACTGTATATGCAGCTTCAACAACAGATATGAATGGTTATTATAGTATTCCTATTGCGAAAAAAGTAGGAGCTGGGGCTAATAGTTATATCGATTTTGAAAATATAGTGATTAAGCCAAGAAATACAAACTCTGCTTATAATTTTTCTCAAGGATTTTTTTCTATTAATAGACCAGTAGATACTAGTTCTACTCTATTTTATGAGAAGGATAGAAGGTCTGATATTACTGCAAAAGCAAGGAATGATTATGGTTTTGTTAAACTCTATTATGATAAAAAGGATACAGTTCGTTACACTTCGTATATGCCTGGGAGTTTTCATTATCCTTATTTTAATGAAATGATAACATTAGATACCATAGAAGAACAAGATTTTAACTACTATATTATAAAAGCTCCACTACTTATCAATCAACAAATTAATGTATTTAAGAATTCTTATAGGGGCGAAACTTTCTTCCTTCATTATACTCTTATTAATAGAATGGATACTACAACGATTTCTATTCTCTAAAAGCTAATAAATTACTATGAATTTACGATTAAGGGCTGTTGAAACTAAGGATGCTGGTTTAATATTTGAGTGGGAAAACACCTTCTCGCTTTGGGGAGTTAGCTCTACGAGGGCTCCTTTTTCGCTTTATGCAATTGAGAACTATGTTCAAAATGCTCAAAATGATGATATCTATTCTGTAAAACAAATGCGTCTTATGATAGATATTGAAGTGGAAGGCGAGATTAGGACTGTTGGTTGTGTTGACCTCTATGATTTGGAACCACAACACCTTAGGGCAGGGGTGGGGATATTTATTGCTGATGGTTTGTTTAGACGAAAAAACATTGCTTTCAACTCCTTGGAATGGGTTTGGAACTATGCAAGAAATATTCTAAATCTTCATCAGCTCTATGCCTACGTTACCGAAGACAATATGCCAAGTTGCAAACTGTTTGAGAAGGCAGGCTATAAGAAAACTGCAATATTAAATGACTGGATTAAGAAAGGCAATAATTATAATGATGTCTTTGTCTATCAAAAATCAATAACTCAATAATCACTATCAATTAACTAAAAAATGAAAAAGAAACTAAGTTTTATACTTCCAATCTTAGCAATAATATCTGCTTTTATTCTCTTCTCAGTTTACTTCCTTACGGCTAAGGTTGATATCTTTGATGAGAAGGTTTATCTTTATATTAGTCCAAATACCCAAAGTTCAGAAGTAGTTAAGACAATTGAGTCTCAAAATATAATATTTAATTCTGTTGCTTTCAAACTCTATTCAACTGTTTTCAAATATAATAAGGTCTATTCAGGACGTTATGAAATTGAAAAAGGGATGAGTGTTGCTAAATTAGTCAAAAAATTGTCAAGAGGGCAGCAAAGTCCTATAAGACTTATTATTGGGAAGTCAAGAACTAAGGAAATCTTTGCTCAAACGATTAGTAATGAGCTTGCAATTACTAAAAAAGAACTGCTTGATAAGATGAACGATAATAAGTTCTTGAATGAGTTTGGGGTTGATTCTGTTTCGGTTATCTCTCTTTTTATTCCTAATACCTATGAACTCTATTGGAATATATCGGCTCAAGAGTTTATTATAAGAATGCATAAGGAACAAGAGAAGTTTTGGAAGAAAAGGGAAGATAAGCTAAAAGAAATCGGTTATAATAAGCTTGAAGTTATGACTATTGCAAGCATTGTTGAGGAGGAAACCAATCAAAATGCTGAGAAACCAATTGTTGCTGCTGTTTATATCAACCGTTTAAAAAAAGGAATGCTACTCCAAGCTGACCCAACAGTTAAATTTGCCTTAGGGGACTTCACCATTAAACGAATTATTGGTAGTATGTTAGGTGTAAACTCGCCATATAATACTTATAAAAACACAGGTCTTCCTCCAAGTCCAATTTGCATTCCAAGCATTTCTTCAATAGATGCAGTCCTTAACTATCAAAAGAATGATTTTATATTCTTCTGTGCAAGGGAAGACTTTTCAGGCTATCATAATTTCACTGCTGATGTCCAAGAGCATTACTCCAACGCAAGAAAATACCATAAAGCACTCAACCAATTGGAAATGGAATAGAGAAGAAGCTAATTATAGTTTCTGATCTTAATAATGAAATACGATTTTTGGGGAATAAAAAAAGGGTAAGCTACTTACATCGCACCGCTTCAACCTAATTACCTTGCTGCATTCCTGCCCTGGGGAGATTCAAAGGGAGCTGGTCGTGTAAGACTTACCCAGATGCAAAATTACAATATTTTTCAATAATACCAAGCTTTAAGGGAAGTTTCTTACAATTATTACTTATTAAATTCTTTCTTTGATCTGAAAAATCCTTTCTTTGATTCAGAAAATTCTTTCTTTGATTCAAGAAATCCTTTCTTTGATTCATTTTCTTGAATTAGGGTTTGGTTTTCATATCTTTTTATTTACTACTTTTGCATATTGAAATATTGGTTTCAGTGTATTATTTACTGTTAAGCATTAATATATTAATTAGAATGAATTTAGATAAGATACTATATAATAAGGATTTCACAAGAGATGAATTAGTCTTCCTTCTTTCTTTGGAAGGGGATGATATGAAGAAATTGCTTGATAGGGCTTTGGAAGTAAAGCTTAGAGAGGTTGGAAATGAGGTTTATTTGAGAGGTTTGATTGAGTATTCAAATATTTGTGTTAAGAGCTGCCTCTATTGTGGGGTTCGTTCTAAGAACTTGAACTTTAACCGTTATACGATAAGCGATGAAGAGGTTCTTGATTGTGCACGGATGGCTATGGATTTGAATTATGGTTCTCTTGCAATTCAAAGTGGTGAGAGAAGTGATAAGGCTTTTACTGATAAAATCACATATCTTTTGAAAGAGATTCATAATTTATCTGATGGAAAGCTTGGCGTTACTCTTTCTTGTGGAGAGCAAAGTCCTGAGGTTTATAAGGAGTGGTTTGAGGCAGGTGCTCATCGTTATTTACTAAGACTTGAAAGTAGTAATGAGGAATTATATTACAAGATACACCCGAAAGACTCTACTCATAGTTTTGAAACAAGATTAAACGCCTTAAAGTCATTAATTGATAATGGTTATCAGGCTGGAACTGGTGTTATGATTGGTCTTCCTTTTCAAACAACCGAGATCTTGGCTGATGATTTGCTGTTTTTTAAGAAATTAAATGTTGCTATGGTTGGAATGGGTCCTTTTATCCCTCATCCAGAAACTCCGCTTTATGAATTTAAGGATGAAATTCCAGAGGATAGGGTTAGATTGGATATGACCTTGAAGATGATTGCTTGTTTAAGACTTGTGATGCCTAAGATAAATATGGTTGCTGCAACTGCTGACCAAACAATTTCTCCAAATGGTAGAGAGGATGCTGTTATGGCTGGTGCCAATATTATTATGCCTAACTTAACTCCTGCAAAATACAGACAAGAATATATGATTTATCCAAACAAAGCTAGTGTTGGAGATAGGCCACAAGACTGTCAAGATAGTTTAGATCTGAGATTAAAAAAGATTAATCACAAGGTAGGGTACAATAAATGGGGAGATTCTAAGGCTTTTACCGAGTAGTAATATTAGGTTTAATCTTTGAATCTTTTGTAGAATTTGATTCTGATATTCCCATCTCTATCTAAGTCCTTTAATGTCATGTTCTCAGAATCAATACTACCTATCACATAAATAAGGGTTTGGTTTTCAATATCTTTAACGATTAAAGTATCTCCTTTGATTGAGTAATTACCTATTCTTTCGGTGAAAGGAGGTGTTGTTCTTGTTGCTGTTTCGCCGTCCTCTGCTTCATATTCCTCAACCCCTGGGCATGCATGGTATTTTTCGTGTATTCTATCCTTCAGGTCTAATTCATATTCAGAAAATTCTATATATGATTTCTTTTGGCATTGGGTAGAAAGAGTGTCCATAAGTATTAGGGTGTCAATCCATTTACCTGTTATCATATCATCGTCCTCAATCTTTGGAACACATCCAAATATTCCAAAAGTAGAGATTAATAGTAATGAACTTATTATAAAGATGGTATTTTTTTTCATATTCTTTATTTGTTAGATTTTCTTTGAAAAGTTTTTATATGTTATTGTGTCAAATATTAGATATAAGGCATATAGTCCTAAATATGATATTACAAAAGGCATTATTTTCTCTTTTTCTTCTTCTAACATTATAATAGCTAAAAATACAATCAAGTAGATAAAGAGTTTGCCAAACTTAACTAACATAAATATATGTTCAAACTTCATCGTCTTTTTGTTTACAGAAATATAAGTCAATGCGTATCCTATTGCTGTGCAAAGATAAAATAATACTATATAATAAGGAGTATTTGTGCTAATATTATTTCTAAAAAATAACATAGCAAAAAAAGCTATAAAACAAACTGCTATTGAAAAGAAAGAAAGCTTTGTAATATATGAAACTAAAGGGTGTTTTTTCATAAACTGATTATTTGCTTAGGAATTGGTGTTGAGTGATTTTGTTGGTTCAAATGATTTAGGTGAAGCTGTAGCCATGCTACATTTTCCAGTGAAGTTTGCTCCTGGTTCAATTGAAAGTTTTCCAATGGTAATATCTCCATTTATTGATGAATTGTTTTGTAGTGATAGGAGTTCTTTAACAACTATATTTCCTTCAACCTTTCCTGATATGTCTGCATTTTGACAATTAATGCTGCCTACAATTTTTCCGCTACTACCTATAACAAGTTTGCCTTTAATGTTTAATGATCCTTCAACAATACCATCAATTCGTAAGTCTCCATCCGAAATAACATCGCCCTTTATTGTTGTCCTATTGCTAATAATATTAATTGCGTTTGTGCTGTCTTGATCGTAATTTGTTTTTGCCATAATCTATATTTGTTGTGTTAATAATCTTTACTACGTTAATAATCTTAATAGGTTTGTCTTTTAGTGTTTTATTCCTCTTTCTCTAATGGTTTAAGATAGAATATCCTAAAGAATTTCAAATAAGCTGGTATGTTTTTCCTATTATAGAAGGTAGGATAGTTTTGTGTTGAAATGACAAAATGACTGTAGAGTGCAGGGTCAATATTATTTAGTACTTCATTATTTGAAATCATACCCTTATAGTAAATCATAGCCTTTTCTAAACTTTCAAATCTATCTACTGTTATCATTTGTTCTGACATTGTAAATAAAAGACTTGTTAGCTTTAAGTTGTCACTTTTGTAGAATTTTGTATTATAGTCCGAGACTTTGTTTTTTATTTCTGATGAATTTAGTTTGTCATCATCAAAAATAAGGACATAGAAATGCTCGATGTCTCTATATTTATAGAATACACTTTCAGCATCTAAGATGTCTTCATCATTAATTGTATGATCGATTATTTCTGTTTTTGTTTCCTCAGATGATAACCCTTCCCTTAAGTCTGAACTATCTTTATTTGTTGTATCTCCTTTTTTTAAAAGCGTCTCTTTATAAGCTAAGTTTTCACTTGCAATATTATAGTTTGCACTAAGGTATTTAAGCTGGTTTTCAATTGTAGGGGTTATTGAGTGTTCTGGATAGTTATAAACAATCATATTCAAATCATTCATAAGGGAATCTATTCCATATAGTTTTCCCTTTGCAATTGCTTCTATATAAAGTAGTCGTGCTATATATGGTCCAAATTGAATGCTGTCAATTGCTTGCTTTGCCTTAGATATGGTTTTGTTATAATCTTTTAGGGTATAGGTATTATAAACGTCTTTGTATATTTTATCTGATGCTGTATTTGAAGATGATAGTTCTTGCCAATATTCTGGGTTTTGAATCATCATTGAAAACTCACTCTCAGGATATTCATTTAATACTTTATTTTTATAATAGTTTGCATTAGGCGTTTGTCCTATCTTCTCATAAATTTTATATAGGTGATAGGAGGAGGGTAGGGTGGTTGGATAGGTCGGATAGCGTTTATGTAGTTCAAGGAAGGTTGCAATGGCTTTTCCATTGTTTGCAAGTCCTTGATAATATATATATCCTGCTTCAAGCAGTGCTTTTGATATTTCAATATGTATTGAGTCTTTCTTTGCTTGTGTTTTTGGAATATCTTTTGTGTAAAATTCTTTAACGCCAGGGTTAGTATTTGGAGGTAGTTGCGGTGTTTTTGGATTTCCATTTTCATCTAAAGAATCAGCCTCACTATTATCTGCTAATTCATCGTCCATATCGTCAAAATCAAAAGTCTCCTGCTTAGTGCTTATCCTCCAATTATCTTCATGCTTTCTTGTGCCCCATATTCTCATAAACTCTGCTTTCCCTACTTGAACGGTTGAGATATTGTAGAAATACCATGAGCTTGTTTGTCTATTTTGGTCAAAAGGATTTTGTCTGCCCATTTGTGCCAGTTGAGCTCTTGCAAGTTGCTCTGCTTTTCTAATTTCTTCTTGCTTTTTTTTGTATTCTTTAATCCAGCCATCAATCTTAGTATCTAAATCAGCCTGACTTAGTTCACTTAGTGCAAGTAGGCTGTCCCATCTTGTTACAACTCTTAGGTTTGTTACAAGATTGGCTAAAACTAATTGTTTACTCTTGATTTGGTTATAATCAGGATAATCCTTCTTCATTACAGTTAGTGCTGTGTCGTAGTAGTCGTGTGCTGGTTCATACTTTTCCAATAACTCATAATTAACATCTGCTAACCTTATTGAGGATGCTATTTTTTGATTTACATTTTTAAATGAAGATGAAACTGATTTTGCCCAAAACTCACATGCTTTATCAACGTTCTTATCTTTAAAGTAGATTTCAGCAAGGGCATAGTAAACTTGGTCATTGTATTCTAAGTTCTTATCCTCCTTAGTCATTTTCTCCAATTTTGATATGATTTTCTTGCTGTCTCCTGTCTTAGGGTCATAACACATTGCTTGACGAAGTTGTGCTGCAAATTGCATATCATAATCTTTGGCTCTGATTACAACTTTTCCAAATAACTTACTTGCATATTCAAGCTCATTACCTTGTTGATATAATTGAGCTTCAATAAACATTAATCTTGTGTTGAAGGAAGTAGAATAGGAGTATTTCTTAGCCAATTGTATATATTCTAAGGCTTTTGAGTATTTCTTTTGTGCTATTGCATTCTCTGCATAAACTGAATAGAGGAACTTATTAAGTTTTTTTGGAGCTTTATTATCTTGGATTTTATTCCTTACTTGGTCTAATGTGCTTTCTGCAAGTGAGTAATCCTTTTCCATACTCGAGGTGAAGGCTTGCCAAATCATTGCATTATACATTATTGGTTCGTCTTTCCAAGCTGATTGTATATGACGAAAAGTTGCTTGTGCTACCTTATAATCTCTAAGATAAAAACTTGATTTTCCAATTAATAGATAGGCTTTCTTTATTTCTGGGTTTCTTTCCTTCTTGTCAAAAACCATAGAGTGTTTTTTGATAACCTTAGAGCTTTTCTCAATTGCCCTATCCATATTTGGTTTAATTGAAACAACTTGCTCTTGAGTTCCTAATTTGTAAACAGGAATAATTCTTGAGAAATCGTCTTTTTGATTATCTTTAATTGATTTAACACCTTGCTTGAAAGCATCATTGCCATTCCAATAAGCATTATAATGAGCCACTGTTGTATGATAAGCTCTATTATACCATTTGTTTTTCTTAGTAGAGCAAGAGGCTAAAAAAGAAATTAAAAATATAAGTATTATTAGCTTTTTGTATGTTGTAAACGATGCTTTCAATATTGGTTTATTTTCTCTGTTTATGTTTATTCAATACATAATAACTACTAAAGTTGTTATTATATTTCGTAGCGGCTAAATTAATATGTGTTTTTTATTTATTATTATATTAATAGAAGCAATTACTATCTTTAT
Source organism: Bacteroidales bacterium (assembly GCA_041673165.1). GTDB lineage: Bacteria > Bacteroidota > Bacteroidia > Bacteroidales > P3 > UBA10566. The sequence goes on along the minus strand of JBAYYI010000019.1, from coordinate 16,274 downwards.
TCTTCAGAATTTTCTTGCTCAGGAATGTCACCATTTTCTATAGATGTTTTCTTTTCCCAATAATTTTTATATCCAAATGCTATATTCATTCCTGCAAATACGTTAACCCCTGTTATTTTTGCTAAATTATAGGAAGACCTTATAGAACCTCCAAAATAGAAATTAATCATATATAGGTTTAGGTTAAGAGCAAGACTTGGGTTGATAGCTGAAATTGCATTAAAATGATTTTCAAAAGCAAAGGTGTTTCCAATAGAAAAGTTAAGGTATCTTTCCAGTTGTGTTGTGTAGTAAATAGATAGGTAGTGATCGGAATAGTTGTTTCCAAATGCTCCTTTATAGAGGGCGTTAAGGTATTGTGTTTTTGCAAAATTCCAAGTAAAGCCAGCGTAGATTTTTGCAGGAAGCATTTGTGTATAGGATTCTCCTTCGACAGATTCGAGGTCGAAACTTGTCATTAAACTATCTGCAATTTCATCTAATCTGTCTTCAAAAGAACTATTTTCATTAAAGTCAACAGAACCTAATCCATTAAATGTATAAGAAGCATTTGGATTCTTTGATTGAAGCTGAGAAACATTTCCTCCCCAATTGATATAACCAAGGTCTTGTATGCTTAAACTTACAACCATAGTGTTGTTTAACTTATATGAACCACCTAAATCAAATGCAAGACCTATATTTTTCTTTGCGTTGTTGATTATGTCGCTTGCATTGTCTGAGGTTTTGAACTCCATACTTGAAGCACTATCTAATCCAGTGAAATTAAAAGAACCCATAATATTAGAAGTCCTTATTAGGAAATTACTTGTTGCAGTTATCTTATTGTCATTAAAATCTAATGATAGTTCTGATTTATCTGTAGTTATATTTGCAATTCCCATCGGCAACTTAACTCTTGCACCAACGGTAAGCTTATCATTAACAACTCTTGAATAGGAAATAGAAGGAGCAATAAATGCATTAAGTGAAATAATCTTATTATTAATGAATTCAGATTTTTTATTTTCTGTTTCTGTGCCATCAATAATAAATCCAAATAGTCCTTTAGAGAAGTTTATGTTCCCATCCATACTTAAATCTAATCCAATTGAAATATAGTTTTTCTTTCCTGCTTGAAAGCCAAGACCGAATAATTCAATATTGTTTGAAAATTTAACGTAGTTTTTATCGGTTAGTTTATTATAGAATTTATTTAAGTCAACCTGAAGAGAATCGTCAGCTCTTCTGGTTATTATATCACTGTAAGAAAAGCCTGAAGTTGCAAATTCTAAATTTATTCCAGCAAGAGGCATATTTAGGTAGAACTTTGCAACAGGCGTATTAGCAGGGTTCATCTTAAAAGAAGTAGGGACATTTCTCATAAAATAACTAATGTCGGTGTATTGTGCTTTTACACCTTTAACGGCAAATATTATACAAATTGCAGTTATGATATAGATATATAATTTTTTCATCTCAATCTATGTATTTGGTTATTTAACTATAAGTTTTCTTGTGTGTTTAACACCATCTGAAATCAAAGTAATAGTGTAAATTCCTTTTGTAAATTTACTAATGTCGTAAGTTATAGAAGAAGTGTATATTTGTTTTTTATCAATCACTCTTCCCTTGATGTCAGAAATCATAAGTATTTGGCTCTTGTCATTATTTAGATTATTAGTCTTAATATTGATGATGTCAGATGAAGGGTTTGGATATATTGATATATAAGAATCTCTATCTTCTATATCATTTAATCCTATATTATGTGTTCCAAGAGTCATAAAAGAAGCTACTTCACTTCTTGTCAAACCAAAACTTGTTAAAGCATAAAGTGCAATATAATATGTAGTTCCTTCTTCCAGGGTATCAATTGTCAGGTTCAATACATTATTTGAAATTTCATATGATGAGATTTCTTCTTGACCCCATTTCATAATTGAAAATTTACTGATAATTATTGGTGTATTACCTTCCGTGATTGTTCCATAGAAATGAGCTGAGTTCGTGTCAATATTGCTGATTGTTATATTGCTAACGATAGGACTTATAACTTCATTTGTATAGAAACTAATTTCATTTCCATATGAAAACGCAGTTTCTGTTCTTGCAAATATCTTATATATATATTCTGAGTTAGAGCTTAAGTGTTCTAAATTTAAGCTAATATCTCCTGTTTCAGCCCCAAGAATAAATTCTCTTTGAAAAACAGAATCAGAGGCTTGTTTCCATTCTATTCCTCTAAACAAAACCACTTCATTTCCATCATAGATGTTTCCATTTAATGTTGCAGAGCTAATTGTTATTGAAGAGGGTTGGTAGGTTGTAATTATCATTGGTATTTCTGGAGTAGAGAATTCTAATTCATTACCATAGTAGGTTGAAAAATTGCTTGTAGCAAAAACTCTAAACTGATATGTTGTGCTTGGCAAAAGGTTAGTTAACGTTGCTTGAATTGTACTTTCTCCTTCAATATTAATAGTAGTATAATTATTATCATTTTCAGCTTTGTATTGAAATCCTCTACTAATTATGTTTTCATTACCTCCATTTTGCATTCCATTCAATAATGCAGAGTTATATGTAATGTTTGTTGCCTCAAATGTTGTTATTGTTGGAGGGATAACACCTTGCATTAATGTTGAAAAACTAAGAATTGACCCATAATTTGTGTCAATTGGAGAAATAGAATAAGCTCTATAATAATATTGAGCATTTTGATTTAATCCATTTAAGTTATAAGAAAATGGATTAAGTGAGGTTCCGTTAATAATAACCTTGGTTGAATTAGAAAAATCTAATAAGGATTGATCAGAATATATAAAACCCTTTTCTATAATCAATGGTGTTCCAGCATTTGATAGCCTCCCATTAAGCAAAGCAGAATTATAGGTTAAATTAGTTGCTGCATTTGTTTTTATTTTTGATGGAATGGCATTTGTTCTAAATGATACTTCATAACCATAAAATATATCAGTATATCCTAATGCATAAACCTTAAAGGTGTAATCTTGATATGGTGTCAGATTAGTTAGATTATAGGATACAGAACAAGGTAAATTGAAATTATGACTAATATCAGATAATGAATAGTTCCCTTCTCCTTCTTTTATTGCAAAGCCAAAAGATTGAATAGGGGTTGATATGCTTTCAATATAACCATTAAGTATAGCTGAATTAGAACTTATGCTCGTTGGATCAAGAGTTTGAAAAATACCAGAAATGTTAGGAGTTATGAAGTTCTTTGTTTCTCCAAATATCTTACCTGCATTAGTTACTGCATATGCTCTAACAATATATGTTGTTCCAGGGTCTAAATTGTTAAGTGTTAAACTAAAGGTGTCAGTCACTGGGTTTATTGCATTTGAAGTAAATGTAGTTTCAGTTAACTTTCTTAAATCAAATCCAATACTTGAAATCACTTCAGAACCATTTGAAAGAATCTCTCCCAAAAATGTTGCAGTGTTTTGATCAATTATTATTGGCGATAAAGTTAGTATTTGAGGTAATATTACACTTGAAGTAGGAGTAGTAAAAGAAACAATATCTCCTAAAATAGTCCCTTGTTCATTTATGGTATATGAACAATAATAGTAATTAGTATTAGCAGTCAATCCTGTTTTTAGATACGAGAAATTGCCTATATCTGTTCCTGAAACTGGAATAATATCTTGAGCAGTTGAATAGTTAAAGTTTGGATTAGTAGAGAAAAGAAAACCTTTTTCGCTTATTAGTGGGTTCCCTTGATTAATCAGGTTCCCATTTAAAGTTGCTGTTGTGCTTGTTAGGTTCGTTGGTTCAGAACTAATAATTTGAGGTGTTATTATTATGTTAAGAGTATTAAAAGCAATAGTGTCTCCTATATAAAAACTATCAACAGTAAGAGCCATAACTGCAACTTGATACCTTGTGTTAATTGCTAAATCTGTTGCGTGAAAACTAATTATACTATCATAAGAAGAAATTGTATAATAATTATAAGTATCAGAATTTGCAGTCTTTAATGCAAATCCTCTTGAGAGTAACAATGAACCATCAGGAGATTTTTTAACTTTTCCCCTTAAAATAGCAGATGTTGAGAGAATGCTATCTGGTTGATAAATTTCAAAAACTGGATTTTGAGCTATTGATGAAAACGAAATGAGACTCAACAATACTAACCAAAACCAATGTTTAATATATTTTTTCATTTTATTAATGTTTTAAGGTTAATTATAATGTGATGTTGGCTTTGAAATCAATGCCTATATTTACAGAAACCTTTGAGTCTCTATCTAATTTAATATATGGTTTGTTTGAACCATTGGAAGATGTGTTTAATGTCAACTTCAGCTTCATTTTATTCGCATTCTTGATTATATTGAAATTATCAGCTGTTATACTAATTTTAGTAGTTTTAGTTGAAGGACTAATTACATTTCCATTTGCATCAATATTTGCACCAGAAATAATAGTATTACTTACATCATTTATATCTAAAACTTGTCCAGTTTCAATCCCGTTTGCATCCAAACAATAGAGTTGAGCTTCAATTGAGAAAGGGAAATAGTTAGTAAGGTTTAAGATTAAGGAAGCAGAATTAATGAAATCTGAAGCCTCACCAATATCAAGCTTATCAAGTTCAATTTCGTAATCAAGGTCATTTATTTTAGCTTTTAATGGAATATGAAGTTTTGATTTTATCTTTATAAAAGGGTCACTTGGTCCAAAACCACTCACATTATCAGGGTTAAGGGCGACATTTCCTAAATACTCAATTCTTGAAGGTGTAACATCTATAATAGAAGTGTTTAAATTAATTCTTCTATCTGAAATGCCTATTAGACCTGGTTGGCTTGCAGGATTAATGGTTATGTTTCTATCCTCAGTATTAGTAATAAGATCTGAGTATGTATTGTTTTTGTTGTTATAAGCTCTGATTGTAGATAGATTTAAAACAGCAGGAACTCCTGTGTTTGTTTCAGCATGGAAATCCAAGTACATAGTTTCTAATGAAAACTTTCCATTTTCAAAAATCTGAGCAAAACTTGAATCGTTAAATATATCAACCATTAAAGAATCTGAAAAGGTAGTATTATAGTTACCTAATTTTCCATAAACAGTACTTAAAGATAAGTCAGAGAATTCGAGATTAACATTAACCTTATAGTTAGGTTTAATTGCTCCATTAACATTCATATTCATTCTATATTCAAAATCTAATTTTGAATTTGCACCAAGTATTAATGAATATCTAGATAAGTCAATTTCATAATTAAAAACTTTAAATCCACTTTGGTTTGAATTAGATAGTCGTAAATTCTGATTAAAGATTTCATTTGTAATTCTATTTCGAAGTCCCTTGCATCTAAGATTAATAAAAGCATTATGATTAATGTTAGAAGTAAGAGCAATATAGATTGAACCATTCTTTAAGAATATGCTATCAATAATTTGTGAGTCGTCAATTGCTGGAATATCGATAGATATAAACTCCATAGGTTCAGAAATATCAGGATAGTTAAAATCTCCATAGAAGTTTCCAATCACATCTTCAATTTCAATTGCTGGAAGATTAAAGTTTATTCCATTAATATTATCTAATTTAGGGATATCTAACTTAAAGAGAGTATCTATGGTGAAGACTAAATCTAAATAATCTCCATCAGGATGGTTTACTGTAACCAATTCTAATCCGTTTATATCATCTACAAGGCTATCTAAATTGAAGAAATCACTCATAGTAATTTCTGTTGATAGAAGATTATTTAAGCGAATATTGGGATTGATTGAGGATTGAGCCATACGGTCAAAGTCGAAATCCTTTTCATCCACACAGGAAGAAAAGCCAATTCCTAAGGCTAAGATTATGACTAAATAAAAAGTGATTTTCTTTTTCATGACATAATTTATTTAGGTTAAAACTAATTGAATAATATATATATAATAGGCTGAAAAATTAATTCTTGTATTTAAACCATTTCCATATCTCTTTATATGTTATATTCTTTCCATACATTAAAATTCCAGTTCTATAAATCTTTGCAGCCATCCACATACAGAAGCCGATAAAAACAATCATCAAGCTCATTGATAAAGCAATCTCCCAAGCTGGAACCCCAAAAGGGATTCTAATCATCATAATTATAGGAGCAGTTAAAGGAATTATTGAGAGCCAAAAAGCAGCCGTGCCTGAAGGATCCTGAATAACTATTGGGAAGCAAACTATAGCAAGAATAAGTGGTATTGTTACTGGTAGAGTGAATTGCTGGGCGTCGGTATCAACATCCATTAATGACCCAACAGCACCAAAAAGTGATGCATAAAGGAAATACCCTGCCATAAAATAAAATAAGAACATTGAAATTACTAAAACGTAATCAATGGAGAAAAGACCCTGAACAATTTGATTAACTTCTGCAGAAGAAGATGATGCTTCTTGAATCTTATCAACGCTAATAACCCTTTCGTTAATTGTAATATCTTCTTTTTGTGCCTCAGTAAAGGTTTGAGGATAGAAGCTTTGAAGTCCAGCTATAAGAACAAACGAAAGCACAATCCAAAGGAAGAACTGAGTTAGACCAACCAATGCAATAGAAATAATCTTACCCATAAGTAGTTGTATAGGCTTTATTGAAGAAACCAAAACTTCAACAATCCTACTTGTCTTTTCTTCCGAAACCGATTTCATAACTTGAGCTCCAAAGAGGAAGATAAACATATAGATTAAGAAGCCAGACATAGTTCCAAGAATAGTTTTTATTTCTTTATATGAGTCTTTACCAGAGCGTATGTCTTTAGAGTAAAAACCTATCTTAGGATTGTTAAACCAGTCTAAATCTTTCTCGGTCATTCCATAATCATAGACAAGAACGTGATCCTTAAGAATATTAGTTAGTTGAGTCCGCATTGATTCTTGTGCAGAAAGAGAGGGTTCATTCTTACTATAAAACAAGAAACCCTTAATTGGAGGCATATCATTTGTTTTGACAATTTCCAAAACAGCATCATACTTTTCTTCTTTTAAAAGGTCTTGAGCCTTAGAGATATCATACTCATAACTAAAGTTAAGCTCACTTGTATTCTTAAACTTCTCAGTATAAAGAGAAGATTTCACGCCATCTTTTTCAATAAGAGTTTCATCAACAACTAAGATATTGCTCTTTGTTTCTGAATTCATTGCTAAGAAGAAAGGAATTATCCATAGAGAAGCTATAAGGATAGGCCCTAAAAAGGTCATTACAAGGAATGATTTCTTCTTAACCCTTGTTAAATATTCACGTCTAATTATAATTGCTATCTTATTCATTGCTTACTTTTTCTATAAAAATTTCGTTCATCGAAGGCAGGATTTCCTTATATGAAATAAGGTCAGTGTTTAAAAGTATATTACTTAGTAGGTCTGCGTTTTTGCCTTTGTCAATCTCAAGAGTTGAAACCTGAGTATAGGGATTGTTAATTGAGTTAATAAGTTTTACCCCATCAGTTAGGTATTGTCTAATATCTCTTTCATTAGGAATAACCACTTCATATTGGTTTTTCTTGAATTTCTGCTTAATATCCCCAACCTTTCCATCAAGAATTTTCTTTGATTTATTAAGAAGAGCAATTGAATCGCAAATCTCTTCAACCGATTCCATATTATGAGTGGAGAAGATTATTGTTGCCCCTTTTTTCTTTAGTTCAAGTATTTCATGCTTTAAGAGATTAGTATTAATGGGGTCAAAGCCACTAAAAGGCTCATCAAAAATTAATAGCTTAGGTTCGTGAAGAATGGTTGTTACAAACTGAACCTTTTGTTGCATACCCTTAGAAAGCTCTTCAACCTTGCGGTTCCACCAGCTTAGAATATCAAATTTCTCAAACCAATACTCCAAACGTTTCTTTGCATCAGCTCTTTTAATTCCTTTAAGTTCTGCCAAGTAAATAGCCTGTTCACCAACCTTCATTTTCTTATATAATCCTCTTTCCTCAGGAAGGTAACCAATAGAGTGAACATGGTCAGCCTTTAGTCTCTCACCCATAAAGAAAATCTCACCCTCATCAGGAGCAGTTATTTGATTAATAATCCTAATCAGAGTTGTTTTACCTGCACCATTAGGTCCAAGAAGTCCAAAAATGCTCCCCTGTTCCACCTCAATTGAAACCTTATCTAAGGCCTTATGATTGGTATAGGTTTTTGAAACATCCTTAGCAGAAAATAAAATCATATTATATAGAGTTAAATGTAATTATAAATTAGTTATTTCGCAGTCAAATTAAATCTAAGAAGCCTTAAATTTCATTATCTAAAAGTCTTATTCACTCCTAACGCATCGAACACTTCTACCAAAACCTCTAAATCCAAAAATGCTGACATTAGTGGTTAGTTCTTGTTTGCTGAAGTCTATGCAACCAGAAGTTCCTTTTGTAATATTATCACTTGCCCAATAGTAGCCACGAGTGCCAATATGCACAAAATGACCAGAGTAAGCGCTACGCAAACCACCACAAGGAAGAATTAACTGCCCATTTGCAACAGAAAGATAGTAGTAACCTGCAGACGTTGACTTGACTTCGTAGCCAAGATTAAGCACAGCCCTCCATTCCTTTTGAGTAGGTAAACGGTAGCCACAAGGACATGGATTATTCTCGCCCTTTTCACCCTGCCAAAGATTGTCCTGAGAATTAATCAACCAGTCATTTGACTTCTTTTGATCTACAATAAAAAGCTTATGATTAGTCTTTTGTGAATTTGAACAAAGCAAAGTGGTGTCGGAAAATCTCTTTTCATGACCATCAGTTCCTCTTCCCCATTGGTAAAGGTCTCCCCAAGCGTCTGAGGTTTCCAAATCTATTGAAGAGGCACCAAGATTACGGTCAAGAAAGTACAAAACACCAGCCTCAGTCTTAATTGGGGGTAGCTCATTATAAACAAATTGCCCTTTTTGAGTTATAATAGGTTTGGCAAAATTATGATAATAATCTTGAGCATTTGTATATTTGCAAAATAGTAGTGATATACAAAGGACTAATAAAATGTGAAATTTTTTATTCATTCTTTAATTTAATTTTGATAAGACAAAGATATAACAATATGGACGTTTCTGCAAATAAAAAAGCTAAATAATCAATTAAGAACTAATTAAGAAAATAAATTAATGGGCAAACTAAAACTAAATCTCTTTGAATCATTATCTTGTAGGAACTTTAGACTATACTTTATTGGTCAATGTATTTCCCTAACAGGCTCTTGGATTCAGCAAGTTGCGATGGGTTGGTTGGTTTATAGACTAACAGGTTCTGTGGCTCTACTTGGGATAATAGTCTTCCTTTCTCAGGCTCCAACCTTCATTATAACCCCATTAGTTTCATCACTAATTGACAGAATATCTCAAAAGAAAATCTTAGTTTATACCCAAGTCTTCTTTATAGTTCACGCCCTGAGTCTAACCATCTTGGTAATGGGAAATATGCTTAATCCAAACAATGTGTGGATAGTCTTAGTCTTAAGCCTATTTTTCGGAATAGTTAATGCTCTCGACCAGCCCACAAGGCAGGCTTTCTACATTGGACTAGTACCTAAACAAATGCTAACAAACGCAGTTGCACTTAATTCATCCATTATAAATGGTACCAGATTAATTGGGCCAGCAATAGGTGGCTTTCTTATAGTTATGATTGGGGAAGGTGGATGTTTCTTAGTCGATACAATAAGTTATTTCTTTGTAATCATTGCTCTTTTTATGATTCAGCTAAAGAAAATCGAACCATCCAAAATTAAGCATAACCTAATTAAAGATACAATGGAAGGAGTAAACTATATAAAAAATAGCCTTCCAATTAAAGTCCTTTTAATTACTATCTTTGGGCTTAGTTTCTTTGTCCTACCAGTAACAACTTTCTTTCCTGCCTACATCAAAGACAGCTTAGGACAAGGCAGTCAGGCATTAGGAAGTCTTATGTCTTTCTTAGGAATAGGGTCTTTTGGTGGAGCATTATTCCTTGCCTCCAGAAAAACAATAGTAAACCTTGATAAAATACAGCGTTTAGGAATACTTTTCACCTCATTAATCCTAATCCCTTTCTTTTTCATAAAAAATATTTATCTATCACATCTTCTTAGTCTATTCTTAGGACTAAGTATGGCTTGTGCAATTGCCTCCACCAACACCATAATTCAATTCCTAACTCCATTTAACATGAAAGGTAGGATTATGGGCTACTACACAATGTGTTTTATAGGAGGTTCATCCCTTGGTAACTTAATTATTGGATATTTTGCCAACCTTATTAGTCTTAAAGTAGTCATGTCAATAGGTGGAATAACATGTCTATTACTTCTAATCATACTTAACCCTTATATAAAGAAGATTAATTTAAATTTTAATGAAGAAGCTGATGATTCAGGCATAATTCCAGAAATTGTTCAAGGCATTAGTCAAAGCGAAATCGAAAGATAAATTCTCCAAAACTAAGTATTAAGTTCTCCAAACGCCATATTAAATTTCTATAATCAAGCTTTAAATTTCTATCTCTTTGTTTCATTTTGCTGTGATGTACATCTAAAATTGCTAAGATGTGCATCACAGCGTGCTAAGATGTACATCGGAAGATGCTAAGATGTACATCACAGCAGCCTAAGATGTACATCACAGCCAAATTAAACAAAGAAAGAATAATTTAATACTTTGTTTTAGGAATTTCTTTCTTTGTTTTATTAGTTTTTCTATTTGAATTAGTACTTTTTATAGTCTTTATTGATTGATAAACAATGACTAAACATTAACAGTCCAACTCTTTCAAATTTTCCTTACCTTTGCAACTTATAAAAATTGAAGTTTAATGGCAGAGAATTTATTAACGGTTGAAAATCTTAGCAAGTCTTTTGGAGATAAACAGCTATTTGAGGGAATTTCTTTTGGGGTGAATAAGGGGCAGAAGGTAGCGCTTGTGGCTCGTAATGGAGCTGGAAAAACAACCTTGCTAAATATTATTGCTAAAAGGACTTTGCCCGATTCAGGTGAGGTTTCATTCCGTAACGATATACACTATATTTATCTTGAACAAAACCCATATCTTGATACTGAGCTTTCTGTCCTTGATGTTATCTTTACTTCCGACAACCCAACAATGGTTGCTGTTCGTGAATATGAGGAGGCTATGTTTTTGGCTTCAAAAGAGGATAGCGAGGAAAACCAGCAGAGGTTGATTGATGCAATGAGTGAGGTGGATAGGCTGTCGGCTTGGGACTATGATTCAAGAGCTAAGGAGATTCTTTCAAAGCTTGGCATCACTAACCTTGAACAAACAGTTTCTACGCTTTCGGGTGGTGAGAAAAAGAAGGTAGCCCTTAGTAAGGTTTTGATTGAAGGATGTGATTTACTAATCTTAGATGAGCCTACTAACCACCTTGATGTTGCTATGATTGAGTGGCTCGAAGAGTTTTTAAAGCGTAGTGCTCTTACTCTTTTGGTTGTTACTCACGATAGGTATTTCATCAATAATGTTTGCACAGATGTTTACGAAATTGATAGGGGAGAGGTCTTTAAATATAAGGGCGATTATAATTACTTCTTAGTTAATAAAGAGTTAAGGGAGAACATTTTTCGTCAAGAGGTTGAAAAGGCTAAGAACCTATATAAGAAAGAACTTGATTGGATGCGCCGAATGCCTAAGGCTCGAACAACAAAGAGTAAGGCAAGGATTGATTCTTTCTATGACTTAAAGGAGAAAACAGAAGTAAGGTTTGAGCAAAAAGCTGCCGACTTAACTATTCGTAGTCAAAGGATGGGTAAAAAGATTTTGGAGATAAGTAATATTTCAAAGAAGTTTGATGATAAGGTTATCTTGGATGATTTTACGTATGTGTTTAAGAGTGGGGATAAGATAGGGATTATTGGTAGTAATGGGGTAGGGAAGAGTACTTTTCTTAATATTATTACAGAAAAAGCAAAGGCTGACTCTGGCAAAATAGCTATTGGTCAAACTATAAAGTACGGCTATTATACGCAAAGTGGATTAGAGGAAAAGGAGGATATGCGTGTGATAGATATTATTAAGGAAGTGGCAGAAAGTATTAAGCTTAACGACAAAACTGAGTTATCTGCTTCTTTGTTTCTAACCTATTTTGGTTTTGGAACAGACCTACAATACAATTTTTATTCAAACCTTTCAGGTGGAGAGCGTCGCAGACTATATCTTCTAAAGGTTTTGATTTCTAATCCTAACTTCCTTATTCTTGATGAGCCAACAAATGACTTGGATATCTATAATCTTGGTGTTTTGGAGAACTTCCTAAAAGAATATCAGGGTTGCCTTTTGATTGTTTCTCATGATAGGAGTTTTATGGATAACCTTGTGGATCACATCTTCGTTTTTGAAGGTGAGGGAAAGATAAGGGATTATCATAGTAATTATTCCGATTACATTGAAACAAAGCTTGAAGAAGACAAAATTAAGACTCAAGAAACAAGAGAGAGCAATCTTAAAGAGAAAGCTAAGCAAAAGGCAGCAGAGGTTCTTGTTGTAAAAGATGAACCTAAGCGTAAGCTATCTTATAGTGAGCAAAAAGAGTTTGAGAAAATAGAAAAAGACCTACCTCTCTTAGAAAAGGAAAAGGAAGAGATAAGTTCAAAACTTTCATCAGGCGAAATTGCAGCAGAAGTATTAGTTTCTCTTTCCCTACGCTACGAAGAAGTAGATTTAGAGATTGAGGCTAAAGAATTACGTTGGATTGAGCTATCTGAATACTTATAATAATATTAGTGAGATAGCCATTATTGCCATTCCTGTAATAAGACCGTAGATCGAAAGATGATGTTCACCATACTCTCTGGCTGCTGGGAGCAATTCATCAAGGGAGATAAATACCATAATTCCTGCAACTAATGCAAAGATGCAAGCAAGTAGAGTTTGGGAAAGGAAAGGCATAAGTATTAAGTATGCAAGTATTGCTCCAACAGGCTCTGCAAGACCAGATAGGAAGGAGAACCAAAATGCTTTTTTCTTACTTCCTGTTGCTTGATAAATTGGGATAGAAACAGCAATCCCCTCTGGAATATTATGAATAGCTACTGCAACAGCAATTGCTATACCAAGCTTAGGGCTTTCAAGTGCAGAGATAAAGGTTGCTATGCCTTCTGGGAAATTATGAATAGCTATTACTATCGCAGTCATTACGCCCACTCTCATAAGTTTAGCATTTTTCTTAGGCTTATCTTCCATATCTTCAACAGAACGCATCTCGTGTGGATTTTCTGCCTGAGGAACCAAGCGGTCAATTATACCTATAAGAAGAACTCCTACGAAAAAGAAAAGAACAGTTACACTCATTCCCATTTCTCTTCCGTATTCTTGCATAAGAATTCTTTGTGATTGAGGGAAAAGCTCAACAAAGGATATGTATATCATTACTCCTGCCGACAGACCTAAGGAAAAAGAAAGGAATTTCTTATTTGTTGACTTAGCAAAGAAAGCAATCACACTGCCAATCCCTGTTGATAGTCCAGCAAAAAGGGTTAGTAGAAAAGGAAGAAGAATGTTTTGTTCCATATATCTTTGTTATTATTTTTATTTAAATACTCATAATGATTAGAATCTGTGCAGCAACAACCCTAAGGAACATAGTCAAAGGATAGACTGTTGCATAAGAAACATTAGGGGAGTCATCAGGAGAGAGATTATTTGCAAAAGCTAAGGCAGATGCATTTGTTGATGAGCCCGCAAGAAGTCCCCAAATAGTAAATATACTCATATTATAGCGAAGTCTTGCAAAAATTCCTACAATTAGAGTTGGCAGAAGAGTAATGATAAAACCGTAGAATATCCATATATAACCGCCTTCAACTATTGTTTGAATAAAACTTTCGCCAGACGCAAGCCCAACTGAGGCAAGGAATAAGGTTATACCAATTTCTCTAATCATCATATTAGCACTTGTTGTTGCAAAGGTAACTAATTTATAATACGGTCCATATCTTCCCATCAAAATTGCAACAATTAATGTTCCACCCGCAAGTCCTAACTTAATGGTTTGGTTTAGTCCAGGGATAGCTAAGGGTATAGATCCTACAATAATACCAATGAAAATGCCAAGAAAGATAGGCATAAGGTTAGGTTGGTTGAGGCGTTTCATTGAATTGCCTAATAGGAGCGCAACCTTATCAATGTTTTCTTCTTTACCAACAACAGTAACTCTATCTCCCATTTGAAGTTGTAAGTCATAAGTTGCAATAAGTTCAATTCCTGAACGGCTTATCCTTGTAATATTAACTTCATAGATGGAACGAATTCTAAGATTACCTATTTTTTGTCCATTAAGCTCTGGTTTAGTAACAACAATCCTCTTAGATATTAGGTCATGGTTTTCTGTTTCCCAGTCCTCCTCCGATGTCTGACGTTTTTCTCCCAAAAGCATTAGAAGAGCTTCAATATTAGTTTTCTCAACAACAACCCTTAAAGTATCATCCTCTTGAATAATTGTGTTATTGGTTACTACTTCCACTGTTTTGTCGCTATGCATTACCCTTGTGAAGACAACAGGCTTACCGAAAAGACTAATAACTTCTTCAACTCTTCTTCCAATTACTCCTTGGTTCTTAATAATTATTGATAATCTTGCATCTCTTCCAAGAATATTATCCTCGTCCTTAACAATCTTTTCTTTGTCTAACTTAATCCTAAGAATGTTTTTAATGAAAATAGAACTTATAATAACCCCAACAACACCAAGAGGGTAAGTAACGGCATAACCTAATGCAATACTTGGATTTTCTATGCCGAAAGTTTCTTTAAATGTTTGTTGAGCAGCACCAAGACTTGGAGTGCTTGTAACAGCACCAGAAAATATCCCAACCATTGTTGCAAGGTCGGTCTTTGTAATAAAATGAATGATATAGGTTGTAAGTCCTCCCAAAAAGACTACTGCAAGCGCAAGCATATTCAACCTTAAGCCACCTTTTCTTAGAGAAGAAAAGAAACTTGGTCCCACCTGCAAGCCAATTGAATAAACAAATAAAATAAGTCCGAACTCTTTTGTGAAACTTAGAATATTAGGGTTTACTCTTAATCCAAAGTGGCTAATACCAATACCAGCAAAAAGTATCCAAGTTATCCCCAATGATATATTAGCTATCTTTATTCTACCAAGCAATATCCCCAACGTAATAGTCAGAGCAATAAGCAATATGGCATGCCCAATGCTAAACTCAGTAAATAAATCAATAATCCAATCCATATCCCCAAAGATTAAAAAGTTTTTGCAAAGATAATGGTTGTTTTACTTATATCAATAAAATTATATCAAGTAAAAATAGAAAATATTGGTTTTATTTCAACAAGAGATAATCTATTTGTTATTTATCAGATTATCGTCTTCTTCTCTTATAATATTTGTATTCCAATTATAGCACAAGCTTCAGCGTCGGCTAAGGCGTGGTGGTGGTTCGTTAGGTTGAAGCCACATTGTTTGGCAACGGTGTGGAGTTGGTGGTTGGGAAGGTTTTTGAATATTCTTCTTGATGCTTGGCAGGTGCAGTGGAACTTGTAGTTGGGGTAGGGCATATTATGTAAATGTAAAACTGCTTTTAGGCAACCCTCATCAAAGGGGCTGTTATGGGCAAGGAAGGGTAGGTTATCTATTTTTTGTGATATTTCATGCCAAACTTGTGGAAAACTAGCGGCATCATTTGTATCCGCTTCTGTTAGACCGTGTACTTGAGTTGTAAAATAAGTATAGAAATTAGGCTCAGGTCGTATAAAACTATAATATTTATCAACTATTACTCCTTTTCTTACAACAACAATACCAACACTGCAAACGCTACTTCTATATTGGTTAGCTGTTTCAAAATCTATTGCAACGAAGTCTTCCATTTTATATTATTGTATTAATTATTCTTAGTTCTTTAATTGTTTGTCAAGTATTCAAGTTTTCTTATTCTTACTAACATTTGCAAAAATAATAAATAGGTATGCCAAAACAAATCATAGGATTAAAATTATATCAATTATAAATATAATAATGTAGATTTATAACTATATTGGGGCTATTATTTATTAGTAGGAATAGGGTGGGGTGTGCCACCATCAATGACATTTAATGATATTGTGTGTGTACATGATGGTTTTGGAATAACTATTACGTTAGCAAGCTCTCCAATTGAAGGAGAAGTTACTCCTGAATATTTATATTCTATATCCCAACGATATTCATTAGGATTTAGCTTCCATAATGTGTCAAACACTTCGCTAACTTTTGAATTACGTGTCCAAGTATAGGCTAGTAATACTATGTTTTTAGAGAAATCTACTTTGTAATCTTCTAAGCTATT
>JBAYYI010000018.1:0-33364 GCA_041673165.1 Bacteroidales bacterium | reverse complement strand
GGACTAAAAATGCCTGAAAAAGCATTGTCTCCAATTCTAACAACTGCATATGTGATTGCATTAAAAACTACTGTATCTGGAATGACCGTTGCCAAATAGTCCTGGGTTGTGTTATAAGGATAGGTATTGCTGTAACTCGTAAGCTCTACCGTATATGGCGCAGTTGATGATATGATATTAAAATAGTAGGTTCTCGTAATGTTTACTGCCGAAAAGTCATAAGCTTGAACTTTTGAATTGAAACTAATACCAAGTATTGATATTAATAAAACGAATAATGTTTTTTTCATGATGGATTGTATTTTATAATGTTATTATTTTGAATTATTTCTATTTTAACCTGCTTTAATACTATAACACCACAACTAAGGAAAAAGTAAACAACAATATCTCTTTTCTTTATCTTCTTTTAGTCTTAATTCTTCACGATTCTCGTTCCCTACTATGTTTGCTCGTGATTTATTAAATTAAAAAAAAAGAGACGCAATCGTTATAATCACGTCTCAGTATTAACCAAAAACAAAAACTTAGTATTATGGCTTATTCTTTAATTATCTTTTTGATTATGGTATTGGTTTTTGTGTCTATCCTAACATTATACAATCCTTTTGAAAGGTCTCTTAGATCCATCTCTAAGGTTGTGCTGTTAGGGTTAAGGGTATATGATTTAAGTATTCTACCTTGTATGTCGATTAGTTGTATCTCTGCTTTTGTGCTTAGTCCTTTAATCTCTATATTGGCTTTTGATGAGGTTGGGTTAGGGTAGAGGCTGATTATTGGGCTTGTTTCTCTTAAATCATTTAGTCCAATTGCTGTTTTGCAGATTTCTTCACTCATTGCACTCTCACAATAATTGTTTTTAGCTCTAATAGTATAGCAATAGTCTTGTCCTTCTACTATATTATTATCAACATATATTCTACTTGTTGCTGTTGCAACAAATTCATCGTTTCTATAAACATCATAGGTTAGGGCATTGGATAGCCAAGTTATTACTATGTTTTGTTCTTCTTCTGTGATATTTGCATGTCCTTCAAGATAAACAGGAGTTAGTGGGGTTGGGTTGTTATTAACTTGTATATAGTCGGATGATACACATTGAAGTCCTTCTACTTCGCCCATTACTACTAAGTAATAATTAATGATTGAGTCGCATTCTGTTATTAATGGTGTTGTTAGGGTGTTTGTTGTGTCATTTGTTGGATACCATAGATAGGTGAAGTCTTCAGAATAAGGAACGGTAAATGTCGTTGGTTCAAATATTGAAGTGTCTCTTGATCCTAATTCAACTATTGGCCCTTGCAATACTCTAATTGGTATTATAGTGTCAAATTTACATCCGAAATCATCATATGTTTCTAATATATAATTAATTGTTCCTGGGCTTACTTGTGGCATTATGACTGCGAATTTATTATCTGTTATAGGGGTTACGCCTTCTCCTATTAGTTTTATTGAATCTATTTTTGATTTGATAGTTGTTTCTGACATTAGTTGGTTTGAAAAATCTATATCCCATGAGAATAGGTATCCGTTATCTAGTCTCCAAATATCACAAATTCTTAGATTCCATTCTCCATTTATTGGACAGCCTACTAAGGTTTCAAATCCATTTAGATCTGTAGTTTCCCAACCTGGTTGGTTTGTTGCATTTTGAATTGGTGTTTGGAAGTATCCACTTTGTGAGTATATTTCAGTGGAGTCGATTGGTGAATTCATACTTCCACCACTTATTACTCCACTTTGATTTGTTAAGAGTTGGTTAGAGTAGCAGTAATTCCAGCCTATTCCTTGAGGATTATTTTCAGGTAAGCAACCATTATCTAGTCTATTTGCTATTCCTAAACTTGAATTTCCGCTCATTGTATAGTGTTTTAGAAATGTTGATTCTCCATTTGGACATACAATTTCTATTAAAAGGTCTCCTGTATGGCTATGTTCCATATTTGTGCATATGCTTAGAATATCATTGGGACTTTTTATGGTTGAATTTGTTGGGAAGCCTTCAACGTTTATAGGAACTTCCAAACAAGGAATTGGTCCACAATCTGGTCCATCTGGAATAAATTTTGCTCCTTGGTAAGAAAAATCTCTTGTTCCCTCATAATCTCCCAATACAACAGTGTTATCTTCGTCATTACCTAAAGATAGATAGAAAACACTTCCTGAGCATATTTTTAAATCTTCTTTTATCTCTCTTATTTTACTTACTGAAATTCTAACCTTTGTGTTTATATCGTTGGTACTTGAACACGAAGCTGATGTATCGTGAACTACTAATCCAAGGTATGACATTACACCTTCATTGAACCTATGACCTACGGTAGTATTGCCATATATTGTTTGTGTTTCACCATCTCCAAATGACCACTCATAAATGCAGGTGTTTGCGGTTTGATGGCGTGGCATATCATTTTCAGGGAATAATGGGCTTGCTCGAAGTATTATTGAATCACCTTTGCAAATATCAATGCTCTTATAATTTTCTATACTATAGATTATTCCATCTGGATAATAAACTGTATCTATAATATCTTTTATTTCTATGTTATGCAATTGTCCTTGTGCATCTACCTTTGTGAAGAAAGTATCTAACCTAGCAAATGGACTTTGACAATAATCTTCACATTGGATATTTGCTACAAAACCTGAAGATGTATGGAAAGAATCTGTAACCAAACGGACTGTAAGGCATCCTGAAGTGTCTATTAACTTAGCTTTAATTGTTTGTCCCTCTAGTTCTCGACCTGTAAAATAGGGCTCTCCACTAGCGTTAAGATGAGCAATTCCACTTGGACTTGTTCCTGTGTATATTTCAAACTTATCTGAAGAATGAATATTAAACTCTTCAAAACTTAAACTTATTCTAGTATTTGTACCACTTGGACAAAATGCTCTCCAATAGCTGGTATTGTTTTCATAATTATTATTTGGTTCTCCACTATCGTATAGAGTTCCCTCACAACCATCTCTAACACTTTGGTTGGTTACATTAGTTAAAAACAATGATTGTGCACTTAAAATGCTTGGAATGAATAACCCAAGACTAAATAAAATAACGAATAATGATTTTTTCATATCTGTAATTTTTAATAATAACACCCTATAAACATACTAACAAGACAAAGGTCTAAAAAGTAAGCGAAGATACATAAATAAATTGTTTCCTAATCAAATTTTAAGAAATTAATTATCATTTATCTCTCACTTTTAACTATTACCTATTACTTTTAGCTTTTACTTTTTAGCTTTGAAACTTAGTTTCTCCAAAAAGCTGGCATAAATAAACAAAATACTGTAATAAGTTCTAAGCGTCCAACATACATAAGGGTTGCAAATATTGCTTTTGCTGGTGTAGATAGATCGGCGTAGTTGCCATAAGCTCCTATTTCTCCAAATCCAGCACCCATAGTGCTAAGACATGAAACAACTCCTCCCATCGATTCATAGAATCCAAGACCAAGGGCAACCAATAGGAGTGAAGCAATGAGGAAGGTGAAAAGATAGAGAAGGAATATTGTTAAGATATTATTTATTACTTGTTGCTCTAATATCTTTTTCTCAAATTTTATTGGGATATGAGCATTGGAGTGAATAGACCTTTGGAGTATGTTATTCGCATTCTTAAACAAAATAATTACCCTAACAAGCTTTAATCCCCCTGTTGTGGAACTTGCCATGGCTCCCGAAAACATTAGAAGAAAAAGTAGAAAGATTGCTGGTGTTATCCAAAGTGTGTAGTCATAAGAAATGAAACCTGCGGATGATAATATGCTGGAGACTTGGAAGAGGGAGTGGCGGAAATTGGTTTCAAAATTTATCCCTGGGTCATAAATTAATATACCAACAACGAGGCTGCTTATTAGGATGATTGAAAGATAGACCTTAAATTCTTCGTTATCCCAAAGCTTCTGAAACTTCCCTTTTATTGCAAAATATATTAGGGGAAAGCTTATGCCTGAAATTATCATAAAGACTATAATAACATATTGAATTAGGGCAGAGAACTGGCTTACGGAATCATTCTTTGTGGAAAATCCTCCTGAACTAATGGTGCTTAGGGAGTGAGCAAGAGAATCAAAGAAATTCATTCCTGCTGCCCAAAAGGATAGCATTGCAATTATGGTAAGGGTTATATATATCTTAATAATTATTAGTGCTGTTTCTCTTGTTTTGGGTGATAATTTGTTTTTCGATGGTCCTGCAACCTCTGCACTAAACAAAGACATACCTCCTCCTCCAATAAAAGGGATAAAGGATAATACAATAACAACTATTCCAACTCCTCCAATCCAATTGGTCAAACTCCTCCAAAAAAGAATGCTTTGTGGAAGTGATTCAACATCTGGAATAATTGTTGCACTTGTTGTGGTAAAGCCCGACATGGTTTCAAAGTAAGCATCTGCAAAGCTTGGGATATGTCCGCCTAATATATAGGGCAAGGCTCCAAAGACTGACATCACAATCCAAATTAAAGAAACTATTAGAAGTCCTAATCTTCGGTCTATCTTTAGTTTCTTGTATTTAAGAAGAGGTATTAGGAAGATTAAACCAAAAAGAGCAGTTATAGAGGAGCTTATAATAAAACTTAGAGAGTTGTGGTCATTATATAGAATAGATATCAGAAGACTGATTAGCATAAAACCAGCTTCTACCAAAAGAAGCATTCCTAATACTCTTGTAATCGTTACTAATCTCCTTATAAATAATACTCTTCTCTCCATTTGCTTTTCTTCAAAGAGACAAAGATACAACTATATAATTATAGACCTTATATATGAGGGGAAACTATAAGCTATCTTTTCCAGAAAGCAGGCATAAATAAACAAAAGACTGTTATTAGTTCCAATCTTCCAACATACATTAATGCAGAAAGAACCCATTTGATGCTATCAGGAAAGTTTGCATAGTTGCCAAAACCTCCACAGGAACCTAAGCCAGGACCAATATTGCTAATAGCTGCAACTGCGGAACCCAATGATTCTATAATGCCCATTCCAAGAATTAACAATATTAAGACACCAATAATATAGGTTGTCATATATAGGAAAAACATTGTCATTACATTATTCATCACATTAGGAGGAACAACTTTCTTCTCAAACTTTACAGGCAAATAACCTCTTGGACTGTTGCTGTGTTGGATTATGTGTTTTGCATTCTTAAATAGAAGGAGAACTCTTACTATCTTTAATCCTCCTGCTGTTGAACCGCTCATAGCTCCAGAGAACATAAGTAGATAAAGGATAAACATTGCAGGAAGTGTCCAAAGAGTGAAGTCAGCATTTACAAAACCTGTTGAGGTTAGGAGGCTCGTTACTTGAAATAATGAGTTACGAAATGAGGTCTCAAGACCTAAGATAGGGCTATAGATAAGAAATGTTATAAAAACGGAAGCTGTTATAACTATTAGGATATAGGTTTTAAACTCTTCATTAATCCAAAGTCGCTTAAATTCTCCTTTGGTTGCAAAGTAAATTAGGGTGAAGTTTGTGCCAGCAGGAATCATAAAGGCAATTAAAACATATTGAGTTATTGGAGAAAAAGCAGCAGCAGATGCATTCTTTGTGGAAAAACCTCCAGAAGAGAGTGTGGCTAAGGAATGACAAACAGAGTCGAAGAAATTCATACCTGAAAAGAATAAACTAATAATGCATAAAACAGTCAATGCTAAGTATATTGAGATAAGTATCTTCCCTGTCTTGTTTATGTGAGGGCTTAGTCTTTCTTTTGATGGTCCTGGGACTTCGGCAGAAAACAAAGACATAGCTCCAGCTCCAATAAATGGAATAAATGAAATAACCAAAACAACAATACCAATTCCTCCAATCCAATTCGTTAAGCTGCGCCAAAATAATAATCCATTAGGTATTGACTCAATATTTTTCAGAATAGAAGCTCCTGTTGTTGTGAAGCCTGACATTGTTTCAAAAAAAGAATCGGTATAAGATAAGTATCCACCAAAAAAGTAAGGGAGGGCTCCGAAAATAGCCATAAGCACCCAAATTAAAGCTACTATTAGGAATCCTAAACGGCGGTCAATTTTGGTAATATCTTGTTTTAGGATAGGCACTCTAAGGAAAAAGCCCGCAATAAAAGTTATTATACTGCTTAGAAGTAAGGGTTTGGTGTCGCTTTCATTGTAGATTAGAGCAACAAAAAAGCTTAGTAAGATAAAGCCTGCTTCAACCATAAGAATCATTCCTATGGGTCTGCACACTGTTACAAATCTACTTTTAAGCAATAATCTTCTCTCCATTTTATTTTTTTAGACTAAACAAAGGTACAACTATAATATTATTGAACAATACAACCATAAAACAATATTCTATCTTTTCCAGAAAGCAGGCATAAATAAACAAAAGACTGTTATTAGTTCTAATCTTCCAAGATACATTAGGGTAGAAAGAACCCATGTTGAGCCGTCAGAAAAGCCCGAATAGTTGCCAAAACCTCCACAAAAGCCTAAGCCAGGACCAATATTACTCATGCAAGAAACAGCTCCTCCCATCGCAGCTGCAATTTCGGTGCCAAGAAGAAGTAGAATCAAAACTCCAATAACATAGGTGGTGATATAGAGGAAAAACATTGTCATTACATTATTCATAACATTTTGTGGAACTACTTTCTTTTCAAACTTAATTGGCAAATAACCTTTTGGACTATTGCTATGTTGTACTATATGAATTGCATTTTTAAATAAAAGAAGAACTCTTATAATCTTTAATCCTCCAGATGTTGAACCACTCATAGCTCCTGAAAACATAAGTAAATAGAGTATGAAGATTGCAGGTAGTGTCCAAAGGGTATAGTCTGCATTTACGAAACCTGTTGAGGTAGAAAGACTCGATACCTGAAAAAGAGCATAACGAAAAGAGGTTTCAAGACCAAGGGTGGGGTTGTAGATAAGGAAGGTTATAAAAGCAGTTGCTATTATTGTTATTAGTATATATGCTTTAAATTCTTCGTTAATCCATAATCGCTTAAATTCTCCTTTGGTTGCATAGTAAATGAGGGTGAAGTTTGTGCCAGCAGGAATCATAAAGGCAATCAACACATATTGAGTTAGGGGAGAAAAGGCTGCTCCGGATGCGTTTTTGGTAGAGAATCCCCCTGAGGCTAAGGTTGCAAAGGAATGACAAACTGCATCGAAGAAATTCATACCTGAAAGGAATAAACTAATTATGCATAGAGAAGTTAATGAGACATAGATTGAAAGGAGTATAGTCCCAGTTTTCTTGATATGTGGGCTTAGTTTGTCTTTCGATGGTCCTGCAACTTCGGCAGAAAACAAAGACATAGCACCAGCTCCAATAAAAGGGATAAAAGAAATAACCAAAACAACAATACCAATTCCTCCTATCCAATTGGTTAGAGCCCTCCAAAACAATGTTCCTTTGGGAATGGATTCAACGTCTGCAATAACTGATGCTCCTGTTGTGGTGAAGCCCGACATGGTTTCAAAGAAAGAATCGGTAAATGATAGGTAGCCTCCAATATAATAGGGGAGAGAGCCAAAAAAAGTCATCAATGCCCATATAAGTCCAACCACAAGAAAACCAAGTCGTCTATCTATAGTTATTACAGGACTTTTCAGAAGAGGAACTCTAAGAACGAATCCTACACTAAAAGTTATTATGCTGCAAATAAGAAGGGTTTTGATATCATTTCCGTTGTAGAAAAGTGCAACAAGAAAGCTAGAAAACATAAAGCCTGCCTCAACCATAAGAAGCATTCCTATGACTCTGCTTGCTGTTACAAATCTACTTTTAAACATTATTTATATTTTAAGGAATGCAAAGGTAGATAAAAATTCAATTCTAACTAATTAAAAATAATACGCTGTAATAATTTACTGAAACGCTGTTTCAAGAAATTAATACGCAGAGTTACGAAATTAATACGCAGAGTTAGAAAGCTGAAACAGCGAAAGGATTTCTTATTGGTGTAATGCTGGTTTTGGTTTCTTGTCATGGAATAGGTATCCAACTTTTATGCTTGAGGTATAGGTCATTCTATTTCCTCCACCGTACAACATCCCTATTGCGTTAAACTCTCCATATTCATCATCTTTTAAGTTGGAAAAGCTATATCCAATTCCAAAGCACCAATCAATTAAGAAACGATTTGAAAATACCCATTGTTTTCCTGCCACTACCATTAGGTTTATAGAAGCCATGTTTTTTTCAATAGTGTTATTTCCATCTATAATTTGACCATACTCATTATAAGTAATGCCCCATTGCTCTACTTTAGCATTTATTAATGACATCTTAATTCTTGGCATTACGTAGCTTCCCTTTAATATATGAGCATATTTCATATTCCTTACATAGTAGTCAGGTGAACGATAGAAACGATAGCCTCCAGAGATTGCTATTCCTGTTGCATCGTAAAGGAAGTTTTGATAGCCCAAACCAATTATTGCAAGTCCTGCTGTCCAACTTTGTTCTGGCTTTATACTTCTTTCATAATCAAATTCCATAAATCCAATAATAGGAGCGGTGAAGTTAAATTTGATTGCGTTATTTGTATTGTCTTGATAGTTATTCTTGCCAAACATTGAGTGTTCTATGTTCAGTATTTCACCATTTTCAAACTTTATGTACACAATATTGTTCTTATCTATGGTAAATCGTCTTTCCTGACCTCCCAAATCAGCAGAATAAGCAACTAACTCTTCTCCTATTTCTATGATTTTACAAGTAATTTCTGCCTTAGGATTTTTTCTAACTATTAGGTCTTGAGCCGATAAGCTTAGGAAAGAAAACATTATTATGCTTATAAAGATTAGCTTTTTCATATTGGAATTATTATTTAGTACTGCGCAAAGATAAATATAAATTTGAATTATCAAGTTTTTTTCAATTAATTAATCGTTTTCAATTGAAATTATATTCTCAACACTAAACAAAAATGGCTCTTTACATTCTTCTTTTCTTATCCCGCAATCACTCATTCTGCACTCTGAACAGTATTTTTGGTCACATGAATCGCTGTGAACCGTGAAGAAGAGTTCGAGGTTGTCTCTTTGAAGCGATTGTTTGAGTTTGTCGGTAACCTTATGACCTTCTTGAATGGTGTAGAAACAAGGCAGTGTTATGTCGCAGTCAATATGTAGTGAGTTTCCGTAGCGAACAGCTCTTAGATTGTGAATATTTATCCAGTCCTCTTCTTTATTTTGGTCAATACTCTTTGCTATAATTTTTAGCTCGTCTTCATCGTTTTCATCAACAAGGTTGGCTATGGTCTTGCTTAGTATTCTTAGTCCTGTAATGATAATAATTGAACCATAAACTAAGGCAAGAATACTATCTAATATTATAAGTCCTGTGATTTTGATAAGGATTAAACCAACTAATAGCCCAATTGTGGAATAGGTGTCTGATTGTAGGTGTTTTCCTCCTGCAACTAAGGCTACGGATGAGGTTTTCTTCCCTTTTCTTATACTCCAAGCTCCAAGAATAAAGTTCATCCCTCCTGCAAATGCAACTACTACCATTCCTATTTCAAGTTCTGGAAGTTCAGTAGGTTGGATGAAAAATCTTTTTATGGCTTCAAAAATAATTAATCCCCCTGCAAGAATGATTAGAGAGCCTTCAATGGATGCTGAAATAAGTTCCATTTTCCCGTGTCCAAAGGGATGTTTCTCGTCTCTTGGTTTTGCTGCCCAACGAAGCGATACAAGGCTTATAACTCCTGCAACAACATTAACTATGCTTTCCATTGCATCGGAGTAAACCCCTACTGAATTTGTTATGAAATAGGCAATGAACTTCGCAATTAGAAGAAGTGCTGATATGCCTACTATTAGTCTTTGAAACTTCCAATTAATCATAACTTAGGTTCTATATAATGAAAAAAAAGAGCCTTCTGGGGAAAACTCTTTTTCTAAAAATACTAAAAATAATATCTTATAAACTTTCTAATCTTGAGATAAATTTATCAATTTCTCTTGCTTCCATTGATGCAGGATAGTCTGATTTTATTTTCTTGTATGTTGTTAATGCTTTTTTGTTGTCTTTCTTCATTTCATAAGCTAATCCTAATTTGAAAAGAACAAAAGGTGTTGTCATCTCGTTAGGAGAAGAAACTGCTTTTTCGTAGTTTTTGATTGCTTCATCAACTTTGTTAAGTTCAAGGTTGCAGTCACCCATCATTGCTTTTGCTTGATTTGATAAGAAAACGTCTTTTGAAGAGAATTTTTTCAAATAATCTATTGCTTTTTGATACTCTCCTTTTGAAAGATAAGCACTTCCTGCATAGAAATTAGCCAGGTTTCCACTCTTTGTGCTGCTGTATTTATCTGCAATTGCAATAAATCCCAGATGTTTTCCATCGCCATTAAGAGCTTTGTCCATATCTTCAATTTTAAAGAATTGTTCAGCTGCATACATTTCAGAAGCAGCCGTTTCTTGAAGAGGCTCTGCAATTAACTTACTGTATCCGAAATATCCTCCAATCAATAATACAATTGCAATGATTACAATTAAGATTATCTTTTGATTTTTCTCGATGAATTGCTCTGATCTTGAAATTGCTTCACCAACAGCAAGGTTCTTAGTTTTTTGTTCTGTACTCATAATAAACTTATGCTATATTTTTATTTAGAGTGCAAAGATACATTTTTCTTTAAAAATACGAAGTAATATTGTCTTTTTTTAAAAACTTTTTAGAATATTTACTATTTTACTTGCAAAACCAGATTTATAATTGTAGTTTTGTTGCTTTAAAATATAATTAGTTAGTATGGGTATTAGTACAAAATTTATGGGGTATAATATCAAAAGCCCTATTGTTGTTGGAAGTTGTGGTTTGACTTCAAATATTGAAACCTTAAAGAAAATAGAACAAGCTGGTGCAGGTGCCGTTATTCTTAAATCATTGTTTGAGGAGCAGATAACTCAGGAAATGAATGTAAATGTCAAAGTTTACAGTGCTAATTTTAGTGGTTACCCTGAGGCATACAATTATATAGAAGAACACACAAAAGGAGAGGTTGTTTCGAAGTATATAAAATTGATTCAAGATGCTAAGGCTAATTTGTCAATTCCTGTTATTGCAAGTGTAAACTGTATAACTGCTTCTGAATGGTTGCCTTTTGTTAAGATGGCCGAGGATGCAGGGGCTGATGGGATTGAACTTAATATGTTTATCCTTCCATCTGACATTGGTCTTTCTCATGAAGATGTTGAGAGATTTTACGAAGACATTGTTCATATAATTAAAAGAGCAACCTCATTGCCAATCTCTCTTAAGATATCTTATTATTTCTCTTCGCTAACCAGATTTGCGCAAAAGATTTCTTGGCTTGGCATTTCTAATCTTAATATTTTTAATCGCTTCTACGAATCGGACATAAATATTGATACCTTCGAGACAAATCCTGTTAATATCAAAAGCAGCCATGACGAGCTCTACAACACAATTAGATGGACTGCAATCATTTCTCCCGAAATTAGATGTAGCCTAACAGCAGGAAATGGAGTTCATAAGAAAGAAGATATTATAAAATTGCTTCTTGCAGGAGCTGACACAGTTCAAATCGTTTCCGTTTTATATGATGAGGGATTGAACTTTATTGTTGAGGCGAATGATAAATTAGAGCAGTGGATGAAGGAAAAGGACTTTGCCACTATTAGTGATTTTAGAGGAAAGATGGCAGTTAAGAAGAATAAAGATGTTTCGGCATTCTATAGGGTTCAGTTTATGAAATATTATTCTGGAATTGAATAGGCATTAACTTAAACTTAATAATATAATAGATATAACTTGTCGTAAGACGATTTACTAATTAAAAACAAACTAAAATTATGGAAAATCAAAACAAACCTGTAAGTTTTTTCCGTTTTGAAGATTTGAGAATTTATCACAAGTCTTTAGATTATTTTAACTGGATTATTGAACAATCTAAATCAATGAGTCTTGTTGAACACAAATTGGTTATTGATTCACTAATCAAATCTGCTATGGGAGTTTCTGTAAATATTGCAGAAGGTTCCTCACGCCACAAACTTCAATTTGTAACATTCCTAAAAGATTCTAAAACAGCTGTAAGAGAATGTGCTGTTTTGTCTTCAATGGCTCTTGGTAGTGGAGCTTTTTCAGATGAACAATATGAACAGTCTAAAGAGACTTTGATTGAAATGACAAAAATGCTTGGTGCAATGATTGTTTCTCTTCAAAAAAGTACTCCTCGTGACCCTTCAGATACAAAAACTGATTTTAATTCTTCCAAAGAAATAGACTTTGAATATTAGAAAGCTATATTTTTAATCGTTTTTTGCTTTCAATTGAGAGAATTGTCGTACATTTGTCTTTCTAAAAAGGAATAACAAACAATATGCAGTTCTCTCAAATTATTGAACAACACGACTTAATAAATTCTCTTATTCGTATTTATGACAAACAAAGAGTTAGTCATGCTCAACTCTTATTTGGACAAGAGGACTCGAAAAGCTTTGCAATAGCCTTAGCTTATGCTCAATTTTTGAATTGCAGTAGTAAAATAAGATATAACCAAGAGGATAATAGCCCAATCATTGCTGACTCTTGTGGCAAATGTCCTTCTTGCAAAAAGTACTCAATCTTATCTCATCCAGATCTTCATTTTGTTTTTCCCAACACAACAACCAAAAGAGTTGATACAAAGAATTCTTCAGAACTCCTTATTGGTGAGTTTAGAGAGTTTGTTTTGAAGAATAATGGATTGATTAAATTGAATGACTGGTATGACTTTTTGGAAGTGGGCAATAAACAAGGGACAATAAATGTTAGAGATGCTAATAATATTATTAAGGCTTTAAGTGTTAAGTCTTATGAGGCTAAATATAAGATTATGATTGTTTGGTGTGTTGATAAGCTCTACTATGATGCTGCGCCTAAACTCCTTAAAATTTTAGAAGAGCCTTATGAGGATACAATATTTTTATTAATTACTGACGACAGAGAAAACATTTTACCAACTATTCTTTCGAGAACTCAACTAATTAAGATACCCAAGATAAGGCAGGAAATTGAAAAGGAGAATAAGTATTTAGTTTTATTTGTCAATTGGCTAAGGGGGTGCTTTTCATACAGAACAAAGGTAGCAGATATTGTTGCAATTGTTGAGAAAGAACTTGTAAAGCTTGGCAGAGAAGAGCAAAAACAGTTTTTGGGTTTTGCCTTAGAGGTATTCCAAAATAGCTTTGCAATTAAGATGGGACTAGGAAGCGGACAGAACTTACTTGAAAACACAGATGAGAAGTTTAGATCTAATTTCCCATCATTTATTACTGAGAATAATATAGAGCAAATATATAAAGAGATAGATAAAGCAATTTTACATATAGAACGAAATGGTAATGCCAAGATGGTTTTTCTTGACTTATCAATTCAATTAGGATTTTTACTGATGATTAAATAATTATGGATAATAGAAGAAGATATACAGCAGAGAAAACAAATCTTATTAAAGAAGACAAGCCAATAGATCAGGAACAGATTGATAGAGAAAAGGCAGAGCAGGAGCAAGCAGAACAAGAGTTTGGAGAAGATGATGATATAGCTCTATCAGCTATCCTTGACAAATACTCTCCGCCCAAAAAGGCTGCTATTTGTTTAAATGCAGATGAAGAAAAAGAGATAGTTTATGGAGAGCAGTATTCTCATCCCTACTATGATGACGACCCTGTTGTTGGAAGAAACACCTTTACACCTTCAATAATGCTAACAAGGGGATGTATTAACATTCCACAGTCTTACGTGCCTATTGATAAGAATGAACTTCAAAGAAATGCAAAGCTTTCGGTTCACGACTGGATGAGTAAGATTAAGCCTCCATTTGTAGAGAACAACTTTGATTGTGTTGAGATTAGGTTTAAGAATTCAAGGAAAGAGTTTTTTAAACTTCCTGATGGCTTAGAGATAACAGAAGGAGACGTTGTTGCTGTCGAGGGTTCTCCTGGACACGACATAGGAATTGTAACTTTAGTTGGAGAGCTTTGTAGAGTTCAAATGCATAGGAAGAAAGTTAGTCCAAACTCAGATACAATTAAAAAATTATATCGTAGGGCAAAGGCAACCGATATTGAAAAATGGATTCAATCTATAGAAAGAGAAGATGTAACAATATTCAAGACAAGAGATTTTGTTAACGACTTAAACCTTGATATGAAGATTAATGATGTTGAATACCAAGGTGACAACACAAAAGCAATCTTCTACTATACCGCAGAGGACAGGGTTGATTTTCGTCAACTAATTAGACTTTTGGCAGATGAGTTTAGGGTTAGGATTGAGATGAAACAGATTGGAGCAAGACAAGAGGCATCACGCCTTGGAGGAATAGGAACTTGTGGGAGAGAATTATGTTGTAGTTCTTGGCTAAATAATTTCAATTCAGTTTCAACCCAAGTGGCAAGAGTACAACAAATATTCCCAAACCCTCAAAAGTTAGCGGGACAATGTGGAAAACTAAAATGTTGCCTTAACTTTGAATACGATGTTTACTTAGATGAATTAAAGACTTTCCCAGAAATAGGGCTACCTATTCACACCAGAAAAGGAAAAGCAAACTATATAAAGACAGATGTATTCCGTAGGATGATGTGGTATGTTTACGAGGGAGGATCTGATTTTATGATGATATCAGCTGATAATGTTAAAATGCTGCTTCAGATGAATAGAAATCGTGAACCTATTGATAACCTTGAAAAATATCAAATTAAACTTGAGACAAAATCAAAATTAAATATCTAATTATTTTTCAGTAATAAACCTAATGTTAATAGATATATGAACAAGATATTATTTGGATTTATTTTACTCTCTATCTCATTCATTCTTGCAAGCTGTAATTCAGATGTAGTTTATGATGAAAGCCAAAAGGTTGATACAAAGGGATGGAATATGAACAAAAAGCTTGAGTTTGATGTTAAGATAGAAGACACCGTAAAGCTTTATGATTTTGCAATAAACGTTAGAAACACCACCGATTATCCTAATTGCAATGTCTTCTTTTTCATTAAAACTATTTACCCTGACGGCTCAGTAACTCGATCAGACACTGTTGAATGCTATCTGTCTTATATGGACGGATCGTGGACAGGCAAAGGAAGCGGTAAGGTAAAAGATAATAGGTTTTGGTTTACACAAAGAGTTGTTTTCCCTCAAAAGGGAGTATATAAATTTGAAATTCAACAAGCAACAAGAGACACTAATTTAGTTGGTATTTCTGATGTTGGATTACATATTGAATATCATAAAGACAGAAAATAATGGCTCAAAATAAATCGGCAAATAAGACTGCAAAGAAAAGCAATAATAGTAGTAAAGATACCGCCTCATACATTAAATTGATGTGGAAGATTTTTGCAGGAGGACTAATTTTTATTGCTATATTCTTTTTTGGACTATCTATGGGATGGCTTGGCTTTATGCCTTCTTTTGAAGAATTAGAAAACCCAAATTCCAATTTAGCCTCAGAGGTTTATTCAGAAGACGGAGAAGTCTTAGGATATATAGGCATTCAAAACCGTTCAAACGTTCAGCATTCAGAACTTCCAAAATACCTTGTAGAGGCATTAATAGCAACCGAAGATGTTAGATTTTACCAACATTCAGGAGTAGATTTTAAAAGCCTTTTTAGAGTTTTAGGCAAAACCATTCTCTCGGGCGACAAAGGCTCAGGGGGAGGGAGTACACTAAGTCAGCAACTCGCAAAGAACCTATTCCCAAGAGAAAAGAAAACAAAGATTGGTCTTATCTATTCAAAGCTCAAAGAGTGGGTTGTAGCAATTAAGCTTGAAAGAAACTATACCAAAGACGAAATACTTACAATGTACCTTAATACAGTTGACTTTGGTTCAAATGCCTTTGGAATTAAAACAGCATCAAAAACCTTTTTCAATAAACTCCCTTCCGAACTAAAGATTGAAGAGGCAGCAGTTCTAATTGGAATGCTTAAAGCACCCTCAGCCTACTCACCTGTTAGACAAACAGAGCGCTCAAGAGAGAGAAGGAATGTTGTTTTGGTTCAAATGAATAAATATGACTTCATAACTGACCAACAGGTTGAAGAGTTAACGAAGAAATCACTTGATATTAGTCGTTATAACCCTCAATCTCATGATGAAGGCATAGCAACCTATTTCCGTGAATATATAAGAAACTATATGAAGGAATGGGGCAAGACACATAAGAAACAAAATGGAGACCCTTATGATGTTCATAAAGATGGATTAAGAATATACACAACAATTGATTATAGGATGCAAAGAAATGCCGAAGAAGCAGTTAGGGAACATTTCAAAACTCTTCAAAAGCAATTCTTCGACCACACCAAAGGCTACGCAACAGCTCCATTTACAGGCATATCTAAAGATGAGGTAAACAAATTCTATATTCAAGCAATGAAAGGCTCCGACAGATACCACAATATGCAACTTGATGGATACAGTGAGAAGGAGATTAGAGAAGAGTTTGATAAGAAGATTGAAATGAGAGTCTTTACTTGGCAAGGTTCAAAGGACACCATTATGAGTCCATGGGATTCTTTGAGATACTATAAATACTTTTTAAATACTGCCATGGTTTCTATAGAACCTCAAACAGGACACGTAAAGGTATATGTTGGAGGAATTAACTATAAGTATTTCAAATACGATAATGCAATGCTTGGACGCCGACAAGTTGGTTCAACATTCAAACCATTTGTTTATGCCTCAGCAATGAAAGAAAATGAGCTATCACCTTGTTTCTCTCTTCCAAACATACCAGTAACCTTTGAAAACTACGATGACTGGACTCCTAAGAACTCCAACACCTCAAGAGAAGGAGAGATGATAACCCTTAAGTGGGCATTAGCAAATTCTGTAAACTACATTTCAGCCAACCTGATGAAGAACTATACCACTCCAAATTCAGTTATATCATTAGTAAGGAAGATGGGGATAAAGTCAAATATTCCTGCTGTCCCATCAATATGCTTAGGAACAAGTGATTTGTCGGTAATGGAAATGGCACAAGCAATGGCAACATTTGCAAATAAAGGAACACATATTGAACCTATATTTATTACTAAAATAACAGATAATAAAGGAGTAGTTTTAGATATCACAGAATCGAAATCAAATGTAGCACTTGATGAGCAGACTTCATATATGGTTTTAGACCTAATGAAAGGTGTTGTGGAAAGTGGAACGGGAGGAAGACTAAGATATATCTATAATCTAAAAAGCAGTATTGCAGGAAAGACAGGAACAACCGATAACAATTCAGATGGATGGTTTATAGGCATTAACCCACGACTTGCAACCGCTGTATGGACTGGGGGAGAAGTTCGTTCAATTCACTTCCGTTCAACATCACTTGGACAAGGAGCCTCGATGGCTTTGCCTGTTTATGGATTGTTTATGAAAAAATGCGAAAAAGATAATACATTAAAATTCTATCAAGGGGACTTCTTTAAGCCAGATTTAATGAACATCGAAATGGACTGCTCAAAATATTTAGAGGAAATCAATACAGATTATTCAACCTCAGAAAGAAAAACCATAAGTTCCGAATACGATAAGAAATGGTAGTTAAATAAAGAAAGAGCCAATATTACTATTGGCTCCTACTATAAATCTAAATTATATTAGTTTATTACTTGTTCTTTTCTCTTGCTTTCAAAACCTCATTAATCTCTGGTTCTAATTCTCTAAGTTTATTGATAGTAGTTCTAGAAACCTTATACTTTTCGTAGATATTGTTAAGCGACATTCCTCTTTTAAGGTCTTTAAGAATTGCATCCTTACGCCTTTTCATCTTGTTTAACTTAACAGTGCTACCTTCTTTTCTTCCAAGTTTAATACCCTGATCTTTCATCTTTTGGATATACTCTTTTGATTTCTTAGAGCGGTACTCACAGAAATTAGTGTAGAGTTTGATAAGGATACTAAGATCTTTTGATTGTGTTGAATCAAAGCAATGATCATCTTCAATACTATAAATACGTATATGGTTGGAATCGCAATGTCTTATTACATTAAAAATTGACTGAGGGTCTTCCCCTAATTCATAGATGTTTTTAACGAAAAGAACATCGTTAGGACTTAATGTAGTTATTAGATCCTGATTTTGATAAAAGACGTTAATTTTAAAATCTAAGCCCTTAGCATAATTTGATATAGCCTCCATTGAAGCGATATCATTATTTTTCATATAAGCTATGTTCATAATAAAATAAATATATTAATTAATTAACCCCCACCATAAAAGTCATAGTGGACAACTCTACAAAGTTATGAAATAAATCTAATAAAACAAGAAAAAAATAAGAAAATATACATAAAAAAACTATTTGACTATTTAAGTCGTTTAAAAACAATGAGATGAAAGTTGTAATTTTATAAGAAATATTTACTCAATTGAGTAAAATAGTGATAATAATAGCTTGAAATGAGCTGATATTTTAGTTTTTATTATAATGTATTGATAGTTTTTAGTAGAAATAACAGTGAAATTATCCCTTAATTTTGACAATAACACAGGTAAAATCTTTTTTATTATTGGTTAACTAACTAATTTTAAGATTATAAATTGTTTCGAAGCGAGTATTTTACGAGGAAATTAGTTTGAAAGAGGATTTGGGTTGTGAAAATGAAAGAAATGTCTATTTCAAAAGGTGAAAAGTGAACATCTTTTATGCTAAAAGATACCCAAGATTTGACCTTAGAATTTTATCTTTTCTGATGATTAAATTTGTGTTCAATAATAAATAATAGCTTAATTTGAAAATAAATATCAAATACTAAGAAATTGAATCACCATAATAATTTACTGAATCAAAGAAAGAATTTACTGAATCAAAGAAGTAATTTACTGAATCAAAGAAAGGATTTTGTGAATCAAAGAACTAATTTAGCTGACTACCATAGTTTCTTAGTGCATCTGCGGCATATTTGCTTGCAGACTTAATTATCTCATCTAAGCACTTGTTTGCTTCTTGGGTAAAGTCGAGGGCTTCGTCTTGGATAATGATTTTCTCTATAAGAACGTTGCGGTTGAGGTTTACAACTTGTATTATCATAAATAGACTGGAGGGATTTACTCTTACTGTTATGGTTTTTTCTTTGAAGCCATACTCTTCAAACCTTTGGGGTGGGGTGAAGTTATTGATTTCTCTTTCAGATACTATTAGTAGTTCATTTACGCAATAAACCATCTCTTCAACAAGAGGTTTAACTGTGCCTATCCCTGCTTGTTTCATCCAATCTACTAAGACATCCATATTGGTTTCTATCACACTTGCAAGGGCGTATAGTATTGCTGGTGCTGCTTGAATTTTCACGTTCTCTCTTGCTAATATTGCATTCATGGCTCTAAGATTTTTATTGTTTTACTACATGATTAGCTTTAATGCTACTGTGTTTGCTATATGCTCACCTTTTTTTGTTAGAGTATAGCGACTATCATTCTTTTCAAGGAGTTTGCTCTCTACTAAGCTCTTAACTTGAGTCTTGAAATGTGTTATAAAAGATAAGGAGAACATCTCCTCTATATATTTTTCACTCAGTCCCTCTTTTATTCTTGTCCCTACTATTATATACTCATTATACCTGTCTTTTTGGCTTAGGGTTTCAGTTTCGTAGTAGGGCTTATTATCGTTTATTTTCTCAATATATTCCTTTAAGTCGGATATATTCCAGCGTCTTTGCTTCAAGTTATAGCTATGTGCAGAGGCTCCAAGTCCAATATATGCTGTATTATTCCAGTAGGATGAATTGTGTTTAGAACGGAATGCTGATGTTTTGTTTTCTAATAATGAGCTTAGAGATGCAAAACTCGAGGTCTCATAGTGTTCAAATCCATTCTTTGTCAAATAATCTATTGTTATATCGTATTGCTCTATTTGTTTTTCCTCACTTGCAAGACTTAGTTTCCCTTTTTCAATTAGTTTGAAAAGTGCAGTGTTTTCTTCAACCGATAGGCTATATGCCGAGATATGCTGAATATTTAGTTCACTTGCTATTCTTAGATTGCTTAACCACTTCTCATTATCCATATTTGGAAGGTTGTAAATCAGGTCTATGCTAATATTCTCTATGCCTAAGTCCTGTGCATCCTTAACCGCCCTAATTGCATCTTCTTTGCTATGTTTTCTGCCTATTGTTTCAAGGTCTTTATTGTCGAATGACTGAATGCCTATGCTTAATCTATTAATAGGAGTATTCTTAATAAGGAACTCAAGGTAGTCTCTGCTTAGGTTCTCTGGGTTTGCCTCAATGGTTATCTCTCTAAGATTAAACAGAGCTTTGTCTTTCATTATATTCTCAAACAAATAGCTTATCTCTTCTTTTCTTAGGGTTGTGGGCGTTCCTCCACCAATATATAGGGTCTGGATTTCCTCCTTAATCTCAGGTTTCCTTTCTTCAAACTCCCTAATTAATGCATCTAAATAATCTTTCTTGTCTTCCTTTGTTGCAGAGGAGTAGAAGTCGCAGTATATGCAGCGTTGTTTGCAGTAGGGGATATGTATATATAGTCCTGACATTATTATTTAATTCTTAGTTTGTTTTCCCAACAGAGTTTTCTTTTCCCACAGATTTACACAGATTTATAGGATTTTTCTTTATTAATTCTTCACTTTTACCTTTTTACTTTTCACTCCCTAAAAGTCTTGTTTATGGAAGGTTATACGGAATGTTGTGCCTTTTCCCATTACAGACTGCTTAACATATATCTTTCCTTTATGATAGTCCTCTATTATCCTTTTTGCAAGAGATAGTCCTAATCCCCATCCTCTCTTCTTTGATGTAAAGCCTGGTTGGAATATGCTCTTTTGACAGCTCTTAGGTACTCCCTTTCCTGTGTCGGATATATCAAGATGTATTCTCTTTGTCTCATCAATTAGCTCAATCTTAAACTCTCCAATTCCTCCCATTGCATCAATTGCGTTCTTACATAGGTTTTCCAATACCCATTCCACGAGATACTCATTAAGAGGTAGGATTATTGCCTTGTCTTGTGGCAATATAAGTTTGAAATCAACCTTCTTAGAGCTCCTTGTCCTTAGGTAATCAACTGCGTTATTGATAATAGGAATTAGGTCTTGCTTAAGAAGTTCTGGGTTAGAGCCTATCTTAGAGAAACGCTGAGTTATTGTTTCTAATCTATGTATGTCTTTGGTTATTTCTTTGCAAGTTGATTCATTCTCTGGATTTAGTCTTAGATACTCAACCCATGCCATAAGTGAAGAAATAGGAGTTCCGAGCTGATGTGCAGTCTCCCTACTCATTCCAACCCAAACCGAGTTTTGCTCCGAGCGTTTGATGGCATTGAAAAAGTGGTAAGCAATAAAGATAATGATTAAGGCAATGATTATAAAGAATATTGGATAGTATTTTAGTACTTTTAGGATATTAGACTCTTCATAGAAAACATAGGCATTTCTTTTGTCAGGAAGGGTTATAAGGATAGGGTTGTTTACCGACTGCATCTGAGAGAGGGTATGCTGAAGGTTGCCTTGGATGATTTTAATTGGATCCACATTTCCTGATGAGTAAACAATGGTTCTGGTTGTGTCGGTTATGATAACAGGAACAAAGACATAGTTAACCGTTACTTCCTCAATAAGAGATTTTGAAAGGTCTAAGAGAACATTATGAAGGTTAGTATAAACCCTGCTTTCGGTGTAGTAGAGCTTAAACTTCATACCATAAACTTCATATTGCAAGGGAGGGTTTTGGGAGAACTCTTTATATAAATCGCCAACTAATACCTTATAGTTTTTAGGCAGTTCAACGTTTTGGGAAAGGGATATATTATTAAACTCATCAGTAATAATGACTGGGATAGTTCGGTTGTCAGAAATGAAACGGAAATAGAAATCAAGCTCTTTGTCTAAGGGTTGTTGGAGGATTATCTTGTGAGCCTCAATAAACTGTTCCACCCTTTTTCTTTCCTCTTCCTTAACTTGCTTGAAGAAGTTCTCTGTATGCTGAACAAGGTCTGATTTCCTACTAATAGTATTAGCCCATAGCTCAATCTTTTTCTTTTCCTCCAACCTAAGTTGGGATATTAATTTATTGACTTCCCACAGGAAATAGCCTATCAATGCAAAGGCAAAGATAAAGAGTAACCATTTTAGTTTTGAATTTTGTTCAAATATTTTCATTCCAAAAGCAAAGGTAATATAATTTAGATAATGATTTGCATAAATTATTTGTTTCATAAGTATATTAGTTGTAATTTTACAAATTATTTAAAAGAAATTCTGTAGTCCAATGTTAGACAAAATAAGGCGTTTTGTGCAGTCCTTTGTATTAAAAGCCAAACTAAAACGACATCAAAGAGAGAAGAAAGTATCATCTCTAAATTCAGCAAAAACAGTTGGTATTGTTTGTTTGGTTGACAAAGAAATAAATTGGAATATAATAAAAACACTTATTAAAGAATTTCAAGACAATAAAGCAAAGATAGAGGTTATGGGAGTGTTTTATGGCAATTTGAAGCCTCTTTGGTTTATTGAAACCCTCAACGTAACGCTTTGCACCGATAAAGAATTAGGTCTTTCTCAAATCCCAAATGGTATGCATGTCGATGAGTTCTTGGCTAAGGAGTTTGACTTGCTGATAGACTTCTCAATAAAAGATGACTTTGCACCATTCTACCTTTCGGCTCTTTCAAAGGCTAAGTTTAAGATAGGCCTAGACACTGAAAACAATAGGAAACATTTTGACTTACTTTTGAAGTTAAAAGAAACTAATATGAATGAGTATAAGAATCAGTTGATTCATTATCTATCTAAAATAAATATTTAAATTAAAAAAAGATATTACTAATATGAACAAGGATTTTAGAGGCACAGGTGTGGCAGTTGTTACCCCATTTCACAAACAAAAGAATGTTGATTTCACATCATTGGGTAATATTATTGAACATATAATTAAGAACGGAGTTGACTACATTGTTTGCTTAGGAACAACAGCAGAGTCTGTAACCCTAACCGACCAAGAGGCAATGGCAGTTTTGGATTATACAATTGATGCTGTCAATTCTCGAGTGCCAATTGTTCTTGGTATGGGAGGAAACAACACCTCAGCAATAGTTGATAGGATATCGCAAACAGACTTCACAGGAGTTAGTGCCATCTTGTCCGTAGCACCATATTATAATAAACCATCTCAAAAAGGAATCTACGAACACTATAAAGCAATTGCAGAGGTATGTCCAATACCAGTAATACTTTATAATGTGCCAGGAAGAACAGCCTCCAACATATCCGCAGAAACCTGTCTTCAATTAGCTAATGAGTTCCCAAACATAGTAGGTATTAAAGAAGCCTCAGGCAATTTTGCACAGTGTATGGAGATAATAGCAAAGAAACCAAAGAACTTCCACGTTATTTCAGGAGAAGACGGACTACTACTCCCACTTCTAAGCATAGGCATGGCAGGAGTTATTTCTGTTGCTGCAAATGCACTTCCAAAACAAATGAGCACAATGGTCAACCTATGCTTAAAGGGTGACTACAAAAAAGCAAAAGATATTCATTATAAGCTACTTCCTTTCTTTAATGCAATATTTGAAGAAGGCAACCCAGCAGGAGTGAAGGCAGCTTTAGAGATTATGAATCTATCACAAAATAATCTAAGACTACCACTTGTTAAGACAAGCAAGGGGCTGTATAATAGGATAGAGAATATAATTAATGAAATTATAGAAAAGAAGTAAATCATTTTATTTACAAACCCAAAAAATTAATCGATATGGTAAGTTACAAAGAACTTGGCTTAGTGAATTCGAGAGAAATTTTTACTAAAGCCTTTGAAGGAGGATATGCAATACCTGCTTTCAACTTCAATAACATGGAACAAATGCAAGCAATTATTCAAGCTTGTGTGGAAGCTAAATCTCCAGTAATACTTCAAATCAGCTCAGGTGCTCGAAAGTATGCAAATCAAACCATCCTACGCTACTTAGCACAAGGAGCAGTTGAGTATGCAAAAGAACTTGGATGCAATATTCCAATTGTGCTTCACTTAGACCACGGAGACACGTTTGAACTTTGTAAATCATGTATTGAGTATGGCTTCTCATCAGTAATGATAGATGGATCTGCCCTACCTTATGATGAAAACGTTGCCCTAACTAAAAGAGTAGTTGAGTATGCACACCAATATGACGTAACGGTTGAGGGTGAATTGGGCGTTTTAGCAGGAGTAGAGGATGATGTATCTTCAGAACACAGCGATTATACACGTCCAGAAGAAGTAGAAGACTTTGTTAAGAAAACAGGAGTTGACTCATTAGCTATTTCAATTGGAACCTCACACGGAGCTAATAAATTCAAACCAGCACAATGTACAAGAGATGCAAATGGAGTACTTCTTCCACCACCTCTTCGTTTCGATATATTAGAAGAAATTGAAAAACGTATCCCAGGATTCCCTATCGTACTTCACGGCTCTTCATCAGTTCCACAAGACTTGGTAACAACAATCAATCAATATGGTGGAGCAATTAAAGACGCAGTAGGAATTCCAGAAGAGCAATTACGTAGAGCAGCTAAATCTGCGGTTTGTAAGGTAAACATAGACTCTGACGGACGTTTAGCAATGACCGCAGCAATTAGAGAAGTGCTTGCAAATAAACCAGCTGAATTTGACCCAAGAAAATACTTAGGACCAGCAAGAGAAAGCTTAAAACAACTATATATACACAAATGTAAGAACGTTTTAGGCTCAGATAACAAAGCATAAGACAAAGAAATAGGCTAAGCCCTATATTACATAAAAAAATAAACGACTCATAGGTATAAATACTTGTGAGCCGTTTTTTTTATGTCTAAGAATTATTGTTTGATATAACCCTTATTTCTTGATTAATTTCTTGGTTGAGGTCTTATCTCCATTGAACACTGTTAGGAAGTAAACACCTGGTTTCAATGATTCAATATTTATTGAGTTTGTTTTTGAAGAAACTTCTATTTCTCTTTGTCCTAAAACATTTGAAATAACAATCTTTGAAGCATTTTCACAACCAGTAATATTTACTACGTCAGTTGCAGGGTTAGGATAAACTGAAAGGCTTGTTTGTGAAATATCATTTAAACCAGCTGTTGAAGTCTTTCCTGCTGCAATTGGAGTGTTAGGAGTTGATTCGTAAGCTATTTGTTGGAAAGTTGCAGTGAAACCAATAGCAGCACTACCTGTAATAATAACCTTTGCCCAACCATAATGAGTATTAGCACCTATTTTGAAACGAAAGCCCATATATGATGTAGTGCCAATTGCAAAAGCAGGGCTAATGCCATCCCAGCTAACCAAAGAACAGTCACCCATTCCAACCCAGTTTCCAGATGTTCCAATTTGAGTGTTGAAAGCTAAGTTTTTTGGAATATCCCAATCCTCATCTTGATTACCAACAGCCCAGATGTTAAATGTAGGGTTTGATGCGTTATATTCAATATAACAGTTGATGTTTTCAACGTCGAACCCAGAGTTTGAAAGTTTAAATTCTAAGACTCCATCATTATTGAAGTCTAATCCAAATCCAGCAATTGTTTGGTTTTCCCAGTTAACGAAGTTTCCGTTACCAACTGTTCCAACAACGATTCCTGCAAACATAGAAGAGCTTAATAGTAAAGCTGCAAAAAGTGAAGTGATTTTTTTCATGTGTTAAATTTTTTAGTTTATTTTTTTGTACAACATAATAACACCGTTAATCTTGATTCGTTTACTTTTTTAGGAATTTTGATGCTCTTTTTCTTCTTCCTCAATAAAAATATCGATTGCATCAAGGACTTCTTCTTGTATCTTGTTAGTCTTAAACACAAATATCTTATTCAAAAAGAATGTAAGGACAGCATTTGGAAGAATAACTATAGCCTGACCAATTACGTTACCCAACTTGCTTGTGTCAATTGGCATATTATGAATAAAGCTAAGATAGTGGTTAGAAAGTAAGACATCATATAAAGGAGATTGGTTAAGAAAGTATAATTCAAGGACATTAATCAGGTAAATAAAGGCATAAACCAAGAAGAATTTGATAAGAAGATTATTTGATTTGTTTTGAAATACTATATATCCAGTTGTCTTATAATTAAATAGCACCCCAAAGATTTGAGAAATTAG
Source organism: Bacteroidales bacterium (assembly GCA_041673165.1). Lineage (GTDB taxonomy): Bacteria > Bacteroidota > Bacteroidia > Bacteroidales > P3 > UBA10566. The sequence goes on along the minus strand of JBAYYI010000018.1, from coordinate 7,256 downwards.
AAGAGCAACCACATAGTGAAGACCAATCCAAATTAGAAATAGAAAAAGTAAGTATCCGAATGCAGTATTAATTCCTCCAACAAATAGAAACCTAAGAAATTTATTTTCAATCTTCCATAAAAGATGAATAGGCAAAAGTAGTAAGCGTTTTATCATAAAAAGAAATTTAATATGCAAAAGTAATATTTTTATACTTATCTTTGTAACTTATTTTGAATTATATGAGAAGACCTTTGATATTTATAACCAATGACGACAGCTTTAGAGCTAAGGGCATAGAGCTACTTGTTGAAATGATGCGAAAGCTTGGAGATGTTATCGTTGTTGCACCTACGACCCAGCAAAGCGGCAAGAGTCATTCTATAACAGTTAATGAACCACTAAGATACCATAAATTTGCAGAAGCAGAAGGATATCAGGCTTATGCTTGCACTGGAACTCCTGTTGATTCTGTAAAGATTGCATTCAATAAACTAATGATAGATAGGAAACCTGACTTACTTGTTTCAGGCATTAACCACGGCTCAAATGCATCAATCAATACTATTTACTCAGGAACAATGGCAGCTGTCTTTGAAGGCTGTGCATTAGGCGTTCCAAGCATTGGTTTCTCACTCGACTGCCACAAGTCCGATGCTGACTTCGAACATTGCATGCCATATATTGAACAAATAACTAAAGAAGTCTTAGAGAATGGTTTGGATGAAGGCACTTGTTTAAATGTCAATATACCAGAAAAAGATATAAAAGGAATTAAGGTATGCCACCAAGCAAAGGCATATTGGAATGAAGATTTTGTTGAAAGAAAAGACCCAATGGGTTATAGCTACTATTGGCTAACAGGTGTTTATAATATTCAAGACCAAGACAAGGGAGCCGACTATAATGCACTAAGTGATGGCTATATTTCAATAACACCACAGCAGGTTGACTTCACAGCCTATAACGTAATAGATAAATACAAAAAACGTTTTCAATAATGATAGATAAATTAAAGAAAGACAATTACGCATTTGGATTCTTAGTTGGGCTTATATCCATAATCTTAAGTTCAATGGTCTTACTCTTAGGCTTAAGTCTTGTTTCCAAAGGATTTTATGACGACCCCAAGCTATTTATGTTTGCTTTCATACCTGCTATCCTCCTTATGAGGTGGTATTTCAAATTAGAATACATCAAATCAGCAAAGGCACTCGTCCTAATAATCGTTTTCTCACTTATCCCATACTTCATTTTCCTATACATGTCAGGATTTTTTAACCTAATTTCCAAATAGATATGAAATACTATATTATTGCAGGAGAGGTTTCAGGAGATTTGCATGCTTCTTTCCTAATGAAGGGATTGAAACAAAAGGATGAGGACGCAGAGTTTAGATTTTGGGGAGGCGATAATATGATAAAAGAAGGGGGAACCCTTGTAAAACATATTAAAGACCTTAGTTTCATGGGCTTTGTTGAAGTAATTGCAAACCTAAGCACAATACTAAAAAACCTAAGCCTATGCAAGAAAGACATAATCAAATACAAGCCAGATGCAGTAATCTTTGTTGACTACCCAGGTTTCAACCTAAGAATGGCAACATTCTGTCACCTCAAAGGCATAAAGACAATCTACTATATTTCACCAAAGGTATGGGCATGGAAGAAGGGAAGAATAAAGCTAATGAAGAAGGTCTTGACAAGGCTATATGTAATATTCCCATTTGAGAAAGAGTTCTTCAAAAAGCACGACTTTGAAGTCGAATACTATGGTAACCCACTCTTAGACGAAATCCAGCACTACTCCCAAACACAAGACAAGGAAGCATTCCTAAAAGCAAATAACTTAGGTGAAAAACCCATTATAGCACTATTGCCAGGCTCAAGAGTCCAAGAAATCAAAGCCATACTATCCCTTCAGATGACCCTTGTCGATAAGTTCCCCGACTTCGATTTTGTAGTAGCAGGACTTTCAACCCACAAAGAATCATTCTATAGAAAGTATATGGACGAGCAGGACGTAAAGATAATCTATAACCAAATCTATTCAATCCTAAGCGTAAGCTATGCTGCAATTGTATGCTCAGGCACTGCAACCCTCGAAACAGCTCTTTTCAATGTCCCAGAACTTGTCTGCTATAAGGGAAACCCAATCTCGTTTGCAATAGGGAAGATGCTTGTTGACCTTAAATATGTCTCACTCGTTAATCTAATCCTCGACCGTCCTGCCGTTGTAGAACTGCTTCAAAAGGACTGGAACGAAGCAAGATTGGAAAAAGAATTTAGAAGAATAGCTTATGATGAAGGATATAGGACAGAGATAGAGATGAACTATTCAAACCTAAAAACAATATTAGGAGAAGCAGGAGCAAGCAATAAGATAGCTAAGAGCATTGTTAAACTACTAAGAGACTAAACTAAAACCTAAGATGAAATTTTTAAAGACCATACTACTAATAGCACTTATAACACTCTCAATAAGCCTTAGGGCAGAGAAGATAAATGTAAGGATATACGCAGACAAAAACATTAAGGAAGCAAGCTTTGTTTCTTCATTTGGACGCTATACCATAAAGTTTGGGAAAGAAGAAATAGGCATACAAAAAACCGATATAGTTAAACTTAAAGCAAAAACAGAGAAGGTAGAACTACTAATCAACGACTCACTAATAGGCTCCTACAAATCAATATCCTTCCTAACCCAAGGTCTGATGAACTTCTTCCTAATAAACCCAAAAGACCAACCAGATAGGAGATATGACGACAATCTAATCGTTACAGCCGAAAGAAACCAACTTCAACTAATCAATAACATAGAGATAGAAAGCTATATAGCAGGCGTAGTCCAAGCCGAAACATGGGGAGCAACCAAGAATGTTGATTTCTTTAAATTGCAAGCCATCTGCGTAAGGAACTACCTCTTTATGAATATACAAAAACACAAGAAAGACGGTTACCAAATGTGTGATGGTGTACATTGCCAAGCATATAAAGGCAGAGCAAACCAAGTTGAGGTAATTCAAGGAGCACATAATAGCAAGTCAGAGGTTATAGTGGATTCCTTAGGCAACCTAATAGAAACACTTTTCCATGCAAATAGTGGAGGACAGACCGTAAATTCAGAGGATGTTTGGAGCAGACCCTTCTCTCACCTTGTGGGCAAGCAAGACACCTTTTCAGTAGGGATGAAAGCCTACGAGTGGGAGAAATTTATAAAACTAAAAGACTGGAAGAACTATTTCAGAGATAAGGGCGTTAACATAAAGGACGACTCCATTAAGAACGAGCTAATAAGCTTCTCACAAAAAGAAGGTAGGAAGAAAACCATGCTTGGCATACCTCTTGTACAGATAAGAAAAGACTTTGCACTTAGGTCAACCCTCTTCGACATTCAACTATGGGGAAGCGAAGTAAAGCTAAGTGGCAAAGGCTATGGACACGGAGTGGGGATGAGCCAAGAGGGAGCAATAAATATGTGTGACCAAGGCTATGAATATTGGCAAGTCTTAGAGTTCTACTACAGCGGCTCAAAGATAAAGAGACTCGATGCAGAGAAGATAATAGAAGAAACAAATCAGATAATAATAAACGATAATAACTAATTAATATGAAAAAACTAAGTCTATTAGTACTATGCCTAACAATATTTGCAAATTTAGGCTATTCGCAAAAAACAATCAAGTGGTACGATATAACAGAAGTAGAGACCCAAATAGAAAAAGACGGCAAAGACGCCAAAAGAGTATTCATCGACTGCTATACCGACTGGTGTGGATGGTGCAAGAAAATGGACAAAGACACCTTTGCAGATACCACAATTGCAAAAATAATGAACCACTACTTCTACTCAGTGAAGTTTGATGCAGAGTCAAAACAGCCAGTTATGTTTGGAGGAAAAGAATACAAGAACCAAACCCCACAAGGCAAAAGAGGAGGAGCACACGAGCTTGCATCAATGCTATTAAATAACCGTTTAGCATACCCTTCCTACTGCGTACTTAACCCAGACCTAACAATAGCAACAGTGCTTTCAAGCTATTTCCCACCACAAGACTTTGAACCAATCATAGTTTTCTTAGGTGGAAGATACGAAGCACAATACACCTTTGAAGACTTCAAGAAAGTATATGAGAAGAAGATTAAGCCAGACTTAATGAAAGAGATAGAGAAAAAACAAAATTAAGTTTAATACCCAAACCGATATAAATAATGTCTAAAGAAGAAATAATAGAACAACTATTAAAAGAAAATATAATACTATCCACAGGATGCACAGAGCCAGTTGCCGTAGCACTATGTGTTGCAAAAGCTAAAGAAGTCTTAGGACATCAGCCACAAAGAATAGAACTGCATATAAGCCAAAACGTCATCAAGAACGCAATGGGAGTTGGAATACCAGGCACAGGGATGATAGGCTTACCAATAGCAATAAGCCTTGGCGTAGTCTGTGGCGAGAGCTCAAAAGGCTTAGACGTCTTAAACTGCAAGTCAGAATGTATGCCAATAGCTAAAGAGTGGTTAAAGACCCATAAATTAGAAATCTTCCACGCCAAAGACGTTGATAAACTCTATATTGAGTGTAGAGCATACGCAGGAAACAGCAGCTCCAAAGTCATAATAGCACAAACACACCTAAACTTCGTACACATTCAAAAGGACGAAGAAGTGCAGTTTGAGAAAGCCGTTCAAAGCGTAGAGCTCAAAGACATAGACAATAACCTTGAAATCACCCTAAAAGACGTATTTGACTACTCCACAAAAAGCCCCCTTGAAAAGCTAAGATGGATATTAGACATAGTGCCAGTCATCGATGCCGCATCACAAGAAGGACTAAGAGGCGACTATGGACTGAAGATAGGCAAGATACTGATGAACGATGAAGAAACCTCAGTTAGGAAGCGAGTAATAGCAAGAACCTGTGCAGCCTCAGACGCAAGAATGGGAGGAGCCACAGCACCAGTCTATACCAATTCAGGCTCAGGCAACCAAGGCGTAACCTGCACCCTACCAATCTACCATTTTGCCAAAGAAACCCAAAAAACAGAAGAGCAGTTAATCCGCTCCCTAATGCTCAGCCACCTTGTCTCCACCTACGTAAAACAATATATTGGCAGATTATCAGCCCTTTGTGGTTTAGTAAACGCATCAATAGGAGCATCAGCAGGCTTAGTCCTCTTGCAGGGCGGAACCTATGAGCAAGTAGGCTCAGCAATCAAAAACATGATAAACACCATAACAGGCATGATATGTGACGGAGCCAAACCCTCATGCTCACTCAAAATGTCAGTAGCACTTGGCTCAGCCTTCGATAGCTCAACCCTTGCCATCCGCAACATAGAAGTAGAACCAACCGATGGCATAAGCGAGAAATCAATCGAACGATCAATCCAAAACATAGGCAAGATAGGACGCTACGGAATGGACTCAATGGACGACCTAATCCTTGAAATCCTAACCTCAAAAGAAGATTAAAGAAAAACATATCATAAGAAAAATCAATACCCCGTGAAACAACTTTGCGGGGATTTTTTTGTCCTAAACATAAGAAACAATCAAAAGCAAAAGAGCAGAAAGAGCAGGCAAAAGAGCAGGCAAAAAAAAGAGGGAGATAATCAATACCCCCCTCAATTCTTAGACCATTGTCCTTGGACTTTCGACCTTAGACCTTTGTCCTTCGACCTTTTAAGCCTACTGCAATCCCTTAATTTCAAGGTTAGCTTCAGCAAATCCTGTTTTTCCAAGGCTGCGTTTGAAGTCAGGCGAAGGGTAGAATCTACAACGGACTGCCTTGATGGTTGACGCATCCACTAATTCAAGGTTCGTTTGAGCTTTCACCTTTATGGCAGGGATAAAAGACCCAAGGAGTGCAAACTTAACAGCAGAGCCGTTCATAACGTGTCTTGAAACCGTAATCTCAAGAGCCTTTAAGCAAGCCAATACGTCAGGATAAGATACAGTGGTTGACTCTGTAATCTCTTGGCATAATTGATCCATACCGACATCGTTTCCTCTGAACAATCTTGCAAGGAACTTAATCCCTGGCGTTGCACCCACTTGGATGTTGCGTTGTACTTTTACATACTTTAACATAATACTGTGCGATTACCTTATACCATCGCGAGGGTTTTTTGTTTTCAAATTGTGAATTAACGGATTTAACACTTTGCTAAGTCTTTTATATCACCCTACAAAGATACAAAAACTATTTGAATTATGAGCATTTTATATAAGAAAAATACACATTATTTTAGTTAATTAAAGTTAAATTCCTTGCCCTGTAATATGCTCTTAATTGTTTCAGTGATTCACGGAAATGGATCAGTGATTCAGCAAATTGTTTCAGTGATTCAGCAAATTAGTTCAGTGATTCAGTAAATTGTTATGGTGATTCATTTGTGGCTTTATAGCTTATTGGTCTATTGTTTGTTTATTATTAGCTTCTAAGTAAAAGTCTGCAATATCTAATCCCTTTTCTCTTTGCTCTTTTGTTGCTAAGCGTTCCAAAACATCATTAATTTTCATATCACATCCCACTGCCTTTGAAATCTCTTCTGCTTTCTCCTGCCACTCCTTTGTTGCTCCAAGGTCTGGGAAGATAATAACATTTCGACCCTTAAGACACCTGCATACTGTTTCATTAAACATATTCTTTCCACCTGTTGCAAGCCAAATCTCATTAGGCATATAGATTGAACCTATTAGGGCTGTTTTCTCACTCTCGACCAAACATACTGTGGCTTTAGTATTCAACCTCAATAGATGCTCACCAAACAAGCACCTAGAAAAGCTAAAATCTTTTGGCAATTTGTTTCTCTTGTTCAATCTATTATGCACCCAATCAGCATCAGGCTTAGACATCATACCCTTTCCCTTAACCCTCTTCCCACTTAAAGAATCATATTGCATAATCTTGCCAGTCCTAAGTCTTAAATGCTTATCCATATACCAATATATAACTTCTTTCTCTTTCGTGTTCCCAAGAAAATACTTAATCATCATCTTTTCAATAGCCTCTTTCTTGAAATGCTTTTCTAAGAACATACCCAAATTAGACCCTATACCAAATGATTGATCAATATATCCACTTGGTATTGTGGAAATCTTTAATATTGTTTTTTCTTTTGCCTGTTTTGGGATGTCTTGTTCTTTTTGTGGTTCTGATGAAATGGGTTCTTGTTTCCCTAATTCATGAAACTCAACAAAACTTGCATTGCAATGATGACAGTGACCCAAATTCAAATTCCTATTCCACGAAAAACATTTCTGCTTTTGGTT
>JBAYYI010000017.1:0-33574 GCA_041673165.1 Bacteroidales bacterium | reverse complement strand
GCCGACCTTATTATTATTGATGCTTTTGCCGATGTTTTCAATGGACAGCTATATGAGACAAATAGAGTGCGTGCATTCCTTAATGAATATAGCCAATTGGCTCAAAGGCATCAGTGTTTGGTTATCTTTTTGCACCATACTAACAAGCGTTCTGACAACTTGGAACCAAGCAAACATAATGCTTTAGGATCACAGGGTTTTGAAGCGAAGATGAGGCTTATGATTGAGCTGAAAAGTGATACGCAATCTGCTAACAAAAAATACTTCTGTATTGTTAAGGGTAACTATTTGAGCCATAAATTTAAAACTCATGCTTATGACTTGCAGTTTACTGAAAACATGACTTTCAAAAACCTTGAAACGAGAACTCACTACGAGCTTCTTACTCAAAAAAGTGAAACTAGAGAGGTTGTTGAAGCTGAATATAAGGATATCAAAGAACTTAAAGATAAAGGTAGGACTTTAGAAGAGATTGGTCTTGATTTGGGAGTAAGCAGAGCTACCATAGCAAGAAAGATATCAAGGTTTAAAAAGTTAGAGGCTTTGGAAAATAGCAAATAAAAGTTTTTAATAAATAAAGGTATAGGTGTTGGCACTAAGCTAACTTGTCTTAGTGCAACTCCGTACCTATTAAAGTTCATACTGAGGGTCTCACAGTCTCACTGTACTAAGGGGTGTGATACGGTGAACATCAATTCATCTTCAATGTGTTATGAAAAAAGGGTGAGACTATTCCTAAAAACAGCCTAAAATACAAGAAAATTCTGTAGAGTTAAAATACACTACAAAGCAATATAAATAGTAAATAGTAAAAACAAAGATTATAATTTTGATGAAATGTCAGCTTATAATCAATTAATTAACCAAATAAAAATAAATATCATGATAGAATTAGAAAAATACAAAGGACTAAGTACAAGATACACTTGTCCAAAATGTGGAAGAAATAGATGTTTTACCAAATACATTGATACAGAAACAAATCAATATATTGATAATAGTGTTGGAATTTGCAATCATAGGAATAGTTGCGGATATCATTTAAGCCCTAGCACGTTCTTTGAAACAAACCCTGAGAAAAGAAAGGAAGGTTATGTAAATAATTTCTTTGATGAAAACAGGGTAAAGGAAATCATAGCAATTGAGTCAATTCCAAATGAGCTTGTTTTGAAATATATGGGACTGGATTCTAAGTTCCTAACATTCCTAAAATCTAAGTTTGATAAGGATATTGTGAGAAAAGCAATACTTGATTATATGATTGGTGGCTTTGGGGATGGAAAGGTTGTTTTCAATCAAATAGACAGCATGGGGAGGGTTCGTTCTGCTAAGCTGATACTTTATAATGAAACGACTGGGAAACGCTTTAGAAACGCCGAGAATGAGTATAATGAAAACGGAACAAGAAACAGCTTTTCTCCTCCTGTTGAGTGGTTGCATACGTCTTTGAAAAAGGATGGTTTGATATCAAAGGATTTCAAATTGACTCAGTGTTTGTTTGGGGAGCATTTGCATGGGAAATATCCAGAAAAGAAAATCATTGTAGTTGAATCTGAGAAGACTGCAATCGTTATGTCGTGCTATAACTCAGATTATGTTTACATGGCAACAGGGGGCTTGGGAGGGCTTAATTCGCAGAGGATATTCCCAATCAAGGATGCAGAGATAATTGTATTTCCCGATTATGGGCAATTTGAGTATTGGAAGCAAAAGGCTGATATGATAAATCATGAACTCGGATCTAATGTAATGGTCTCCGACACTTTTGAAAAAATTGCAAAAGAGCAAGATTTGGAAATAGGATGTGATATTGCAGACTTTTACTTAGAAGCCAATAATAAACAAACAATAGACCAATAAGATAGAAAGCCACAAGCGAAACGCCGTAATAATTTACTGAAACGGCGTAATAATTTCTTGAAACAGCGTATTAATTTAGTGAAACAGCGTATTAATTTCCTGAAACAAAGAAAGAAAAGAGGATAAAACAAGAGTGTAAATAATCTTAAATTTTTATCAAAAAAAACTTGTTTATATCAAATCTTTTTAGTATCTTTGTAGGGTGATATAAAAGACATAACAATGTGTTATTTCCGTTAATTCACAATTTGAAAACAAAAAACCCTCGCGATGGTATAAGGTAATCGCATTATGTTATGATTAAGTTCGTAAAAGTTCAACGCAACATCCAAGTGGGTGCAACGCCAGGGATTAAGTTCCTTGCTCGTTTATTTCGTGGGAATGACGTAAGTATGGATCAGCTCTGTCAAGAGATTACAGAGTCCACTACAGTGTCATATCCTGATGTTTTAGCTTGTTTAAAAAGCTTAGAAATTACAGTCTCAAGACACATTCAAAACGGCTCGGCTGTTAAGTTAAATTATCTTGGTTCTTTTATTCCTTCCATTAAGGTGAAAGCACAAACAAACCTTGAGAGTGTCGATGCATCAACCATTCAATCGGCGAAGTGCAGGTTTTACGCTTCACCAGACTTCAAACGCTCACTTGCAAAAACTGGATTTGCAGAAGCTAACCTTGAAATTAAGGGTCTTCAGTAATCAGTTATCATGCGTAGAGACGCCCAATTGGGCGTCTCTACAATTGCAATGGTCTAAGGACGTTGAGGGGGATTTGTAATCTCCCTCTTTTTTTGTTAATAACCCTATCCTTGTGTTTTTTGTAACTTTTCTTGTTTTGGTGCGTTATATAGGGAAAATGGGTTTTTTTGGAAGAAAAAGTAAGAAAGTTACTAACAAATGGGTTTTTTTGGAATTTTTGTTGTAATTTTGAACCTTGAATAGAAATTGGAATATTATGTCGTCATTAATTGGTATAGAAAATTGTAAGATGGATGCTACAGGGAGGTTTAAACTTCCGGTGGCTCTCAAGAAGCAATTGCCTCTTTCTGATGATTTAAGGTTTGTTGTCCGATTGTCAATTTATAACAGGTGTTTAGAATTATTTACTTACGATTCCTTCCAAAATGAGGTTGCTGACCTTAAAAGCAAATTAAACCTCTACGACCCTAAAGCTAAAAGGCTTTTCAGAAAATTAACTGAGTCAAACATCGTTGAATTGGACGCTTCAGACCGATTCCTTATTCCTAAAGAGCAGAGAGTTCTGGCTAATATCGATAAAGATATTATGCTTGTCAGTTCGGCTACTTGCATGGAAATTTGGGATGCTTCTATTTATAGTTCAATTGATAACGATGGATTTGATTATGTTAAAGCTGCAGAAGAATTACTTAAAGACTGAGTATCATAATCCAGTGATGCTTTCAGAGTGTTTGGATGGTCTTAGGATTGATCCAAAAGGGCATTATGTGGATGTTACCTTTGGTGGTGGCGGTCATTCTCGTGCCATTTTAGATAGGCTTGATGAGGATGGTCTATTGTTTGGTTTTGACCAAGATAAGGACGCAAGAAGGAATGTTATTGATGACCCAAGGTTTATTTTTATTGATGAGAACTTTGCTAACTTAAAGGATAGTCTAAGGCTTTTTAGAGAGTTCGAGGTTGATGGCATTTTGGCTGACCTTGGCATTTCTTCATACCAAATCGATACTCCAGAGAGGGGTTTTTCTACTCGTTTCGATGCTCCATTAGACCTTAGAATGAACACTAAAGACGGCATTTCGGCTAAGGATGTTTTGGCTTCTTACGACATTATGGAGCTTAAGCGTGTCTTTAAGGATTATGGAGAGCTGACTAATGCTTATCATATTGCTAAGAGGATTGCTGATAATCAAATTATTTCTCCTATAAATACTACTTTCGAGCTTAAGGATTTGCTTGCTTCTCTTGCCATTAAGGGTCAGGAGAATAAGTTCTATGCTATGGTCTTTCAGGCTCTTAGAATTGAGGTTAATGATGAGCTTGGGACTTTAAAGAAGATGCTTTCTCAGAGCTGTGATTTGCTCAAGAAGGATGGTCGTTTGGTTGTTATGAGTTATCATTCTTTGGAGGATAGGCTTGTGAAGAACTTTATGAAGACTGGGAATTTTGAGGCTAAGGTTGAGAAGGATTTCTACGGCAACTTGATTTCGCCTATGGAGATGATTACTAAGAAACCTGTTTTGGCTAAGGAGGAAGAGGTGTTTGCAAACCCTCGTTCAAGGAGTGCTAAACTTAGAATTGCAAGAAAGAAATGAAGAAACCAAATATAAAGGCTAAGAGTTTTATTGATGGGTCTTTCTTGGTTAGGAAGGGGTTCTTGGGCTGGTTGCCTCTGATTTTGATTGGGGTGTTTTTGATAATTGTTTACATTACAAATAGATATAATATTGAAAAGACGGTTAGAGAGATTGATAAGCTTGAGACTGAGGTTAGTTATTTGCAGAAGAAGTATGCTGGTCAAAAGGGATCTTATCAGAAACTAACTCAGATGTTGGAACTGGAGAGGGTCTTGAAAGATAGAGGAATAAAGGTGAGTAAGGAGGAGCAGAAACAGGTTATCTTGATTGAAAAGAATGAGGATAAGGCTGGGAAAAAAGAGAGTAAGGATATTCATAAAATAATAAATAATAAGTAGCAATGCAAGACGACAAGAGAACTATTATGTTTAGGTTTTTTTGGGTGTATCTGATTATATTAGTCGGGTTCGTCTTTGTTATTGGTAAAATCATTTACATTCAAACGGTTGAGGGTGCTTTTTGGAAGAAACTCTCGCAAGATAGATATGAGGAGATGCGTCCTGTTCAGGCTAAGAGAGGGAGCATTTATAGTGTTGATGCTGACAATGGGGAGCTTCTTATGCTTGCAACTGATGTTCCTAAGTATGATGTTTATATCGACCTTGGCTTTACCTATCTGTTTGATAAGAAAATAAAAGAAAAGACAAGGCAGAGAGTGATTGCTGATGATATATATAAGAGAGATATTGCTCCTCTTTGTGATAGTTTGGCTCGTGTTTTTGCTGGCTATGAAAACGGAAAGACTAAGTCGGAGTATATGGCTTATTTTTCAAAGTTTAGGAAGATGGATAAGGGCAATAGATATGTCTTGGTTCAAAAAGATATTACACTTGAACAGTGGGAGAGGGTGAGGAAGTTTCCGCTTATTTCAACTGAAAAGGTGAGAAAGAGTAGAGAGACTGGTAAGATTATTCATTCTGGCAAGTTCTATCTTACTCATTATATTAATGTTGTGGAAAGAAATGTTAGATACTATCCGTACTACCCAATGGCAAGAAGGACAATTGGGGTGCCTCTTCATGGTTGCGACACTTGTTATGATGGGATTGATGGTTTCTACTCTTCCTTTTTGGCTGGTGAATCGGGCATGAGGAAGGAGAGGAAAATTAACCCAGGCATTTGGATACCGGTTGATGATGATGAGCAAATTAAGGCAATTGATGGACAAGATATAGTAACAACAATAGATGTTAGACTTCAAGAATTGGCTGAAAATAGTTTGAGAAAGTGTTTAGATTCCAATGATGCTCAAAGTGGATGTGTTATCCTTATGGAGGTTAAGACTGGTTATGTTCGTGCAATTGCTTCTCTTCAAAAGACAAAAGATGGTCTTTATGCAGAACAAACTAATATTGCAATCAGCAGTTATTTTGAACCAGGCTCTACCTTTAAGGCTATCTCTGCTATGGTTTACTTAGATAAGGGATTAATCGATACCTCTTCAATGGTGCCTACTTTTGCTAAGCAATTCCCTGGTGCCAAGACCTCAATTAGGGATGTGGGTAAGGTTAATCATGGTATGGTGAGTTTTGCAAGAGCTATGGAGATGTCCTCAAATGTTGGGGTTTCTCAGGTGGTTTATGACAATTATATATCGAAACGTAGAAGCAAGGACTTTCAAAAAGACTTAAAGGATTATTTCTACTTCGATAAGTTGAATATGGATATTAAGATAGCAGAACCTAAGCCTTATATTAATGAAAAAGGAGTTTCGGTGGATGATATCCTTAGGCTTAGCTTTGGTTATGTTTCGGTTATGACGCCTATGCAACTCCTTACTTTCTATAATGGGATTGCAAATAATGGGAAGATGGTTAAGCCGATGTTTGTTAGCCATATTGTTAAGGATGGTGAGATTGTTAAGACATTTGAGCCTGTTGTGATTAAGGAAAAGATGTGCAAGAAAGAAACCCTACTTAAGTTGCAAGATGTTTTGAAGAATGTGGTTGAGAAGGGGACAGGTAAGAGATTATCTAAGACAGGATATGGGATTGCTGGAAAGACAGGAACTGCCGAGATTGGTTATAGCAAGAGAGGGATAGTTGCTCTTCAACATAGGGCTTCATTTGCTGGTTATTTCCCAACCGAAAACCCTCAGTACTCATGTATTGTTGTGGTTTCAGAGCCTCAGAAAAATGCAACCCATGGTGGAGACCTTGCAGCACCAGTCTTTAGAGACCTTTCAGATAGAGTGGTTGGAACAAGACTAACCTATCATCAAGAGACTTCAAAGGAAGAAAAGAAGATGCCAGCGAGTGTTAGGGGCAACCAAGATAATTATAATAAGTTCTGCAACAGTATTGGTATAAACACAGATAAGGCAGTAGAAACTACAAAATCTACTTCAAAAACAAGGACTTCAAGTTCTAATCTTGTTCCTGATGTTATGGGGATGACAATTCGTGATGCTATCTATATATTGGAGAAACAGGGTCTAAGTGTTAGTTTTGAGGGAAGGGGCAAGGTTGTTTCTCAATCTCTAAGTAGGGGTTCAGGATTTAGGAAAGGTAATAATATACATTTGAAACTTAATTAAGCAAAAATAGGATGCAAGAGTATAAAGAAATATATAAACTAATTAGAGACCAAGAAATAAAGGGTATCTGCTTTGATTCAAGAGAGGTTAGAGAGGGTTATCTCTATGTTGCTCAAAAGGGAACTAAGGTAGATGGTCATGATTTTATTGAGTCTTCTATTCTCTCTGGTGCTAAGTTTATTCTTTGTGAGCATTTGCCAAAGGAGATTGAAGAAAATAAGAGTTTGACAGAGGGTATTAAGTTTTTTGTGGTTAAGGATAGTAGTGAGGCTTTGGGTTTTATTGCTTCTTCATTTTATGATAACCCATCAAAGAAATTGAAAGTTATTGGCATAACAGGAACCAATGGTAAGACTACAACGGTTACTCTCTTGCATAATCTATTTATCAGCTTAGGCTTTAAGACAGGGCTTATCTCAACAATAGTTAATAAGATAAATAATGTTGAAATTCCATCTACTCACACAACTCCAAATGCTATTGAGTTAAATGATTTATTTGCTCAGATGGTTGATTGTGGTTGTGAATATGTTTTTATGGAGGTTTCCTCTCATGCTATTGTTCAGAAAAGGATTGCAGGGGTTGAGTTCTCTGGTGGCATATTCTCAAACATAACCCATGACCACTTAGATTTTCATAAGACCTTTTCAGAATATATTAAGGCTAAGAAGGGCTTTTTCGATAAGTTGCCTAAGACTGCTTTTGCTCTAACTAATCTTGATGATAGCAATGGTGAGGTTATGCTTCAAAACACTAAGGCTGAGAAATTCTCTTATAGCTTAAAGACTATGGCAGATTTCCATGCTCTTATTCTTGAAAACAGCTTCGAGGGACAACTTCTAACAATTGACAATACTGAGCTATGGACTAAGTTAATTGGTAGGTTTAATGCTTATAATATTCTTGTAATTTATTCAACTGCAATACTATTAGGACTAACTAAGGATGAAACCCTAAGAGCTATTTCTCAACTTGATTCAACAGAGGGTAGGTTTGACTGCATTTCTACGTCCAAACAAACAAAGGCTATTATTGATTATGCTCATACTCCAGATGCTTTGACTAATGTGATTAAGACCATAAACCAAATCAGAGAGGGTCAGGGTAAGCTAATAACTGTTGTTGGTTGTGGTGGTGATAGGGATAAGACAAAGAGACCAATTATGGCTAAGATTGCAGCTGAGGGTTCTGATGTTTTAATTCTTACAAGCGATAATCCAAGAACAGAAGATGCTGATAGGATTATTGAGGATATGAAAGAGGGTTTAGATACAATAAGTTCTAAGAATACATTTACTATTACTAATAGGCATGATGCAATAAAGATGGCTTGTATGATTGCAACAAGTGAAGATATTATTCTTGTGGCTGGAAAGGGTCATGAGAAATACCAAGAAATTAATGGAGTTAAACATCATTTTGATGATAAAGAAGAAATACTAAAATATTAAAGATTATGTTATACCACTTATTTACATGGCTTGATGTTGAGTTTGGGTTGCCAGGAGCAGGAGTTTTCAACTATATCTCTTTCCGTGCTGCCTTAGCGGTTATTACATCTTTATTTATTACGATAGTTTATGGTAAAAGGGTTATCGCATACCTTCGTAAAAAGCAAATAGGGGAGTCTGTTCGTGAGCTTGGACTTGATGGTCAAAAAGAAAAAGAAGGCACACCAACTATGGGTGGTCTAATTATTCTTGCTGCTATCGTTATTCCTACTCTTTTGTTTGCAAGATTAGACAATATCTATATTCAAATAATGCTACTAACCACCATTTGGCTTGGTTTTATTGGGTTTTTAGATGACTATATTAAGGTCTTTAAACACGATAAGAAGGGGCTTAAAGGTAAGTTTAAAATTATAGGTCAGGTTGTTTTGGGAATTGTTGTTGGGGCTTTGATCTATTTTCATCCAGGCATTGCAATTAAAGAAAAGGTAGAGGTTGAGAGATATGCAAGTGCTCACAATATTCAAAATGAAACAAAGTATGAAAAGGCTAAGGTTGAGTTTTCAAAAAGAGCTAAGCAATCAACCAAGACTACTATTCCTTTCCTTAAAAACAATGAGTTTGAATATTCTTCACTCGTTAAGTTCTTAGGTAAGGATTATAAGAGATGGGCTTGGATTATCTTCATCCCTATCGTAATCTTTATTATTACTGCTGTTTCAAATGGTGCTAACCTTACGGATGGAATTGATGGTCTGGCAACAGGAGTCTCGGCAATTGTAGGTTCAACCCTCGGCATTCTCGCCTGGATATCGGGTAATATTATCTTTGCCAACTATCTCAATATAATGTTTATTCCAAATGCAGGAGAGCTAACAATCTTTATTTCCGCCTTTGTGGGTGCAACGGTTGGTTTCCTTTGGTATAATACTTATCCTGCTCAAATCTTTATGGGTGACACTGGCTCATTGGCTCTTGGTGGCATCATTGCTGTTATTGCAGTCTTAATCAGAAAGGAACTTCTTATTCCTGTACTCTGTGGGGTCTTCTTTGCAGAAAGTCTTTCAGTGGTTATTCAGGTTGGATATTTTAAATTTACAAAGCAAAAACTTGGTGAGGGGAAACGCATCTTCCTTATGGCACCTCTTCATCATCATTATCAGAAAAAAGGATATGCAGAACCTAAAATTGTTATGAGGTTTCTTATTATCAGCATTATACTCGCAGTAGTTTCAATCATAACTCTTAAACTTAGATAACAATGAACATAGAACTATTAGCAAAACAAGGAGCAAAGAAGGTTTATACTAATCTTGCTGGCAGAACTTACGATGAGATTTTATTCAAGAGAAAGGATCTATATAATATGTTTGCTCTTAATAAAGATGAGAAATATAAGACTGAGTTGGTTGCATCAATTAAGGGAGTGAATTATGTGAATGATGCTTTCTCAACCAATAATAATATTACTTGGTTTACTATGGAGCAGATAGGAAGTAAGATAATTTGGATTGTCAGTAATGATTTAGAAACAAAGGACTATGCAAGCCTAATGAGTGTTTGTCAGGAAAAGGTTTCGGTTCTTATTATGTTTGGAGAAAATACTACTATGCTTAAATCTACATTCAAAGATATTATTCCAACTATACTGCCAGTGAATGATATGAATGATGCTGTGCTTTTGGCAAGTGCTGTGGCAGAAGGTGGTGATGTTGTTTTGTATTCACCTGCAAATGGTAATAGTGAAGATATTGAGAAAAGAGGATTGGGGTTTTCAAGTTCGGTAAATAATTTATAGTTTAGATAGTTTATAGTTAGATAATTTATAATGGCAAACAAGATTAAAAATTTTAAGTTTAGGATTAAGGGCGACAAAATCATTTGGATGGTCTTCCTCTTACTTATTGCTATATCTTGCTTAGAGGTTTATAGTACTATTGGAAAGACTGTTTATGAAAAACAAGGAGGCACCCCTATGGGAATGTTCTCTAAGCATCTTTTCATCCTCTTCTTAGGAACTTGCGTTATGTATGCTGTTCACCATATTAAATATACTTATTTCTCAAGGTTTGCAAAGATGGGTATTATTATCTCTTTTGCTCTTCTTTCAATAACTCTTCTACTTGGGACTTTGGGTGGCAAGTCTGCTGCTCGTTGGGTTTTGATTCCACTGATTGGTCAGTTCCAACCCTCAGAGATTGTTAAGATTATTCTAATTGTCTATGTTGCAAGGGTGCTTGCCCTATACCAAGAGACTATTAAATCAATGGATGTGTTTAGAAAACTAATGATTGTTATTGGTGGAATTTGCATTTTGATTTTCCCTGAAAACTTCTCAACTGCTGCAATCCTATTTTCTATTTGTTTTCTTATGATGTTTATTGGTAGGGTTAATCTTAAATACTTAGGTGTGATTATTCTTGTTGGAGTTGTTGGCATTGTTTCAATCTTTACTGTGCTTCAAAACAAACCAGAATTACTTTCAAGAGGTGGAACATGGGTTAATAGGATTGAGGAATTTAGAAATCCTGATAAGACTGCTATCACGCAATCTAACCAAGCACAGATGGCTATTGCAACGGGTGGTTTCTTTGGGAAGTTTGTGGGAAATACAACCCAGGCAAGGTTTTTGAGTGAGAGCCATAATGACTTTATATTTGCAATAATCATTGAAGAAGGAGGTGTGATATTAGGTTTGGTTATTATTATCCTTTACCTTATCCTGCTTTATAGGGGTATTCAAGTGGCAAGACGTTCTAAGGGTTATTTTGGTGCCTTTTGTGCTATTGGACTTACTATTATGATTGTTTTTCAGGCGTTAATAAATATGTTTGTTGCAACAGGAATTACGCCTGTGACAGGTCAAACTCTTCCTTTTATTAGCTATGGTGGTACTTCTTTCTTATTTAGTTGTATTGCCTTAGGGATAGTTTTAAGCATTAGTGCAGAGGCAAATAAAGACCAAGAAAAGGCATCTCTTGAACAAGATATTATTGAAGAGAATAGTCCAGAGAGTGATAGTGAAAAAGAAACTCAAGAGGCTGTTAATTAATTTAAAATACAAGGATATGAAAGTAATAATTAGTGGTGGAGGAACAGGAGGGCATATATTCCCAGCTGTGGCAATTGCAAACGCTATTAAGAAAAAATATAGCGATTGTGATATTCTTTTTATTGGTGCAAAGAATAGGATGGAGATGGAGAAGGTGCCTCAGGCTGGTTATAAGATTGAGGGATTGTGGATTAGTGGTTTGCAAAGAAGGCTTACTTTTAAGAATTTAAGTTTCCCTTTCAAGGTTATTTCAAGCACTATCAAAGCTCTAATGATTATTAAGAGATTTAAACCAGATATAGTTATTGGTGTTGGGGGTTATGCCTCAGGTCCTACTCTTAGAGCTGCAACAACGCTTGGTTACCCTACCCTAATTCAAGAACAAAACTCATATCCTGGAATAACGAATAAGCTACTTGCTAAGAAGGTTGATAAGATATGTGTTGCATACGACAAAATGAATAGGTGGTTTGATGAGAAAAAGATATGCTTTACTGGAAATCCTGTTAGGCAAAACATTGTAGATATTGAAAATAAGAGAGATGGTGCTGCAGTCCATTTTGGATTAGATAAAACGAAGAAGACTATCTTAGTTGTTGGTGGTAGCCTTGGTGCAAGAACAATAAATGAAAGCATAGCAAAGGGAATGAGCTTCTTTGTGGAAAATGATATTCAACTTATTTGGCAAACAGGGAAGAACTATTTTGATAAGGCTAAGCAAGAGGCTTCTGGGTTTAGTTCCAACAATATTAAGATATTTGATTTTATATATGAAATGGACTTAGCTTATAGTATGGCTGATATTATTGTTTCAAGAGCTGGAGCAATTGCTATTTCTGAGCTTTGTGTTATTGGCAAGCCTACAATCTTGGTTCCAAGTCCTAATGTTTCGGAAGACCACCAAACAAAAAACGCTATGGCTTTGGTTAATAAGAATGCTGGAATATTAGTTAGGGATGTTGAATCAAGGGAAATGCTAATTGATCAATTGGATATGCTTTTGAAGGATAAGGATGTGCAAAATATTTTAAGCGATAATATTAAGAAGTTGGGGATAAGGGATGCGGATATTAGAATACTTGAGGTTATTGAAGAATTATTGGAAAAGAAATAGTCAGAGTTTAATATAAAAACTAAGGTTAGAAAGAAATGAAAACATATTATTTTTTAGGAATAGGCGGAATAGGGATGAGTGCTATTGCTCGTTATATTAAGGATTTGGGAAATAGGGTTTATGGTTATGATAGGGTATCGAGTCCTTTGACTTTGGAGCTTGAAAAAGAAGGAATGATTATCGTTTATAGTGATGATGTTTCAACAATTCCAAGTGATATTGATTTGGTTATCTATACTCCTGCTGTTTCTCAGGATAATAAACTCTTTAAGCATTTTCTTGAAAACAACTATAAGATGGAAAAGCGTTCTCAGATATTAGGTGAGATAACTAAGGGAAAGAAATGTATTGCAATTGCTGGATCTCATGGAAAGACAACTTGCTCAACAATGATTGCTCATATTCTTCATAATAGTAGTGTTGGATGTAGTGCTTTCTTAGGAGGGATTTCTAAGAATTTCAATTCCAATTATGTGATTAATAAAAATAGTGATTATGTTGTTGTGGAGGCTGATGAATATGATAGGTCTTTCTTACAGCTTAGTCCTGCAATTTCTGCAATAACTGCAATGGATGCCGACCACTTAGATGTTTATGGTAGCTATCAAGAGATGCAAAAATCTTTTATTGAGTTTGCTAATAAGACTAATGAGGTCTTGTTTTTGAAAAAAGGACTTGATATTGAGCTGAGTGAACGTAATCCTGCAGAAATACTTACCTATACAATTCGTGGGGTTGAGGCTGATTACTATGCTATTAATATTAGAAACTATAAGGGAGGTTATTATTTTGATTTAAGAACTCCTGATAAGATATACTACGATATTTGCTTAAACTACGGTGGGGTTCATAATGTTGAGAATGCTGTTATGGCAATTGCAATAGCTATGATCTGTGGTGTAGAGGAAGAAGAGATGCGATTAAGTGTTGCTTCTTTTTCTGGTGTGAAAAGGCGTTTTGAAGTTATTATTAATAGAGAAGACTTAGTTTATATTGACGACTATGCTCATCATCCAAATGAAATAAAGGCTCTTGTTGAGTCTCTAAGGTTTCAGTATCCTAACAAAAAGCTAACAGCAGTTTTCCAACCTCATCTTTATTCAAGGACAAGGGATTTTGTTGATGAGTTTGCTAAGGAACTAAATGGTTTTAATGAGGTGGTGCTTTTAGATATTTATCCTGCAAGAGAGGAACCGATTAAGGGAGTTGATTCTAAGGTTCTACTCCACAAGATTAATAATATGAATAGGTATTATAGCACTAAGGAAGGGCTTTTAGATTTATTGGAGGCTCTTTATCCTGAGGTTTTAGTTAGTATTGGAGCTGGTGATATTTCTGAATTAGTTCCTTTGATTGAAGAAAGATTTAAAGAAGAATAAGAATATGAGTAGGAAAGGGAAGAGAATATTAGTTATGTTAGTTATTATCATTATCCTAGTTGCAATTGTGATTGGGGCTAATATTTTTGTGCAAAATCAAAAGATTGAGCGCCTTGATATCTCAATAGGTTATGGGAAAACAGATACAATAATAACTAAAACCATAATAACAAAAGAATTAGAAGATAGGTTTGGAAAGCTTGTCAGTAAGCAGAGGAAAGATATTGTGGGAAAGGATATTGAGGACTTTCTAATGGGTAAACCCTATGTTGAAAAGGCTCAGGTCTATCATACCCTTAAAGGGGTTTTGAAGATAGAGATTATGCAAAGACAACCTGTTCTTAGAATTTATACTCATAGACAAAAACAATATTATATTGACAGAGAAGGAAAGATAATTGAGATTAAGAATAATGAAGCAACTGATGTTCTTGTTGTAAGTGGTTATATTGATATTAATGCAAGTATTTTGAAAAAAGGATTGATTGATACCATTAACATTAAGGACAAGAAAGGATTGGAGAAAACTCTTGCCAAGACATTCCTAATTGCTCAAAGACTTCAATCAGACTCAATCCTTAATTATCAAATAGACCAGATCTATTTAAATAAGGATGGGAGTTTTGATTTAATTCCAAAGATAGGTAACTATGTGATAAAGATTGATGAAGAGGGAGATTTGGAGACTCAATTTACTAAACTAAGCTATTTATATAAAGAGAGCTTTACAAGAATAGGATGGGATAATTACTGTGTTGTTGATTTGAGATATAAGAATCAAGTAGTTTGCACAAAGAAATCTCAAATAAATCCTCAAGATGAACAAGAGCAAACAACCGTAATTAATAAAGAATAAAATAAATAAAAAACAAATTGATATGGAAAGAGAAGTAGTAGTTGGGATCGATATCGGTACAACAAAAATAGCAGTTTTCATAGGCTCAAGAGACGAAGAGGGCAGACCCGTAGTTCTTGGTATGGGCAAATCGGAATCAATTGGTGTTGAAAGAGGTGTGGTTAGAAACATAGAGCAAACTTCTACCTCAATAAGAAAAGCAATTGAAGAGGCGGAACAAAAAACAGGTTATAAGGTTAGGGAAGTCTTTGTTGGAATTGCTGGAAATCAAATCCGCAATATTCAACACAGAGGAAACATTATGCTTGAAACTAAAGGACATATCATAAAGGAAAGTGATAGAGAAAGATTAATTAAGGATCAAGAAAACCTTGTCCTCCAACCAGGGGAAAAGATTATTCACGTTGTTCCTCAAGATTTCATTGTTGATGGAGAGGGAGATGTGATTAACCCTATTGGTATGCCAGGAAGTTGTTTGGAAGGTAATTTTAATATAATAACAGGTAATGTTACTAATATTGAGAATATTGTTAGAAGTGTTGAGATGGCAGACTGTAAGGTTAGAAACTTAATTCTTGAACCAATAGCATCAGCAGAAGCAGTTGTTAATGCAAGCGAAAAGGAAGCTGGAGTTTGCTTGGTTGATATTGGAGGTGGCACAACCGATATGGCAATCTTCCATGACGGAATCCTTCGCCACACTGCAGTTATTCCACTTGCAGGCAATGTTATAACAGAAGATATTAAAGAAGGTTGTTCAATAATCAAGACCCAAGCAGAGGCTCTTAAAACTCGTTTTGGTTCTTGCCTAAGTGCATCAGCAAAGGAAGATGAGATAATTGCAATACCTGGTTTTAGAGGAAGAGACCCAAGAGAAATTTCAATGAAAACCCTTGCAGGAATTATTCAAGCAAGAATGGAAATGATAATTGACCAAGTCCTTTTTGAGATTAGGAGTAAGAAGTACGAGAGAAAACTTATTGCAGGCATTGTTCTTTCTGGAGGAGGTGCAAAGATGAAAGATATTGTTCAACTAACTGAGTATTTAACTGGGATTGATGCACGAGTTGGCACCCCTGAAGACCATTTGGGAGGAAAAATTACCGAAGAAATTACACATCCTATGCACGCAACAGGAATTGGGTTGATTTTAGAGGGCTTAAAGAAGCTGGATAAAGACAATAGGTTGAACAAACACCCAATGGCAGTCCCACTTGATGCAATAGAAGAAGAGGTTGAAGAGGAATTGATTGAAGAAGAGGAAGTTGAAGAAATAACAGCTAAGAAGAAATCTTCTGATAACAAGACTAAGAGTTCAATTATATCTTGGCTTGAAGGGCTTTTTAAGGAAGAGGGCCCTGAGTAGGAAAGGTTATAAACAATGAGTTGTTAAAAACTAATAGAATCAACCGAAACTGTGTTGTTATAAATTAGTACCTTTACAACTTGAAATACATAGATAGAGCAGTAATTTTAGAGTAGTTAAAATATAAAAATAAGAGATATAATGTTACAATTTGAAGCACCGAAGGAAAACTCAAACTATATCAAAGTAATTGGTGTAGGTGGAGGGGGAACAAATGCAATCAACCATATGTACAATAAAGGCATAGAGGGAGTTGATTTCATTGTTTGCAATACTGACCAAAAATCAATAGATGCAAGCCCTATTCAAAACAAAATCAAAATTGGCAAGGATGGTTTAGGTGCAGGCAATTGTCCTGATAAAGCGAAGCAAGCGGCGATTAGAGCAGAGGTTGAAATCAAAGAAATGTTGAGTAATAATACTCAAATGCTTTTTATTGCAGCTGGAATGGGTGGAGGAACAGGAACAGGAGCAGCACCAATAATTGCTAAGTTTGCAAAAGAAATAGAGTTTACTAATGAAGATGGAGAGAAGGTTGAGGATGAAATATTGGTGGTTGCAATCGTAACCCTACCATTATCGTTTGAGGGCAAGAGAAGGAAGGAACAAGCTGAAGAAGGTATTAGAAACTTAAAAGAATATGTTGATGCAATAATTGTTGTTAATACAGATAAAATTAGAGAAAGAGGAAATATACCACTACCAAGAATGTTCCCAATGGCAGACGATGTATTGCTAACAGCAGCTAAAGGAATTGCCGAAATCATAACCAGTAACGCATATATCAGTGTTGACTTTAGAGATGTTCAAAGCGTTATGGCAGACTCTGGAGTTGCAATCATGGGAACAGGAACAGGATATGGACAAGGAGAAGAAAGAGCCCTTGAAGCAATTAAACAAGCAGCAACCTCAGACCTATTAAATGATTGTGAGATAAAAGGAACAAAAAACATGCTCCTTTACATAACCACCTCACCAGATGAAGAGCATTCAATCACAATGGATGAATATGCAATAATTGCAGAATACATACAATCACAAACCGAAAATGAACCAGATATTATTTGGGGATTAAAATATGATGAATCATACCAAGACAGGATTGATATAACATTAGTTGCAACAGGATTTGAGGAAAAAGAAATCTATAATCCATACGCAAGAAACAATAGTGTTCTAAAGAAAGAACTAACCATTGAGGAGCCAAAGAAGGAAGAAAGAGTAGAAATCAAAGCTGAACAAAAATCATCAACAGCAGTAGATTTAATAAAGAAAGCAGAGCAAGAAATTGCAAGTGCACCATTCCTTATCAAAGCAGAAGTAAAACAAGAACAAGCGTTTGCAGAAACCTCTCAAAGCAGTTCAAGACCACTTAGAAAAGAATTAGATCTAAGCCCAGACTCTTTCCATCCAACAGCAAGAACAAACGATAATCCAGTTAGCAACGAAACAATAGTAGATATAAGCGTTGCAGGAATAGAAAGACTTAAAGCTCAATCGGAAATAGCTGTTGAAACAATTGAAGAAGAAAAGCCAGTCAATAGTCCAAGCCTATCAAATTCAGGATACGACAATAGAATAGCACCAAGACAACCAATCTCAACCAATCCATATTATAAAGAAGATCAAGAAAAGATAATGATGGAGCGTCAAGCAAGAATGGAGGAGTTTTCAAGGAAGATGAAAGATAAAAATGGTTTGGATGAAATGATAAACACACCAGCTTACCAACAATATAATTTGGATATACCGTTAGCTAAACATTCCTCAGAAAGAGAGAGTTCAAGCCTAAAAGTTGACTCCTTGGGAATAACTACCAATAGCAACCCATACATTCACTCAAATCCAGACTAAGAATAGTTAAACACATAAATTAAAAAAAAACTAAGGGACAAACTAATAATTTGTCCCTTTTTCATTTCCCAAAATCTATACGCTGTGCCAGTAAATTAATACGCTGTAATAAATAATTAATACGCCGTAATAATTTACTGAAACGCCACTTTAAGAAATTAATACGCAGTCTTATTTAAGTCTTCACAATTTGTGACCACTCTCAAAGAATAATATTTTTCATTTGTATTACTTATATTACAATAGAGCATAAAAAAATAGTTACAGATTAATTGCTATTTTCTCTTTATCTATTAGTTCGTGAGGGAATTTTATGTCAGTACGGCTGTCATATCTTTTCCTATTATTATTTTCTACTTTTTTAGAATATTCTGTTAGTAATTCTTTTAATTCCAAGGGCGTTTCTACATTAAAAATGTATTTTACTTCTTCAAAGCGTCTTGATGAACTCAACTTCAAAAAGAAATCACTATCTTGTTTTTCATCGTATGTATAAGAAAAGGGATACCAATAAGCATGAGAGTCTATTTTAGGATATAATTGGCAAATTATATAGCAAATTGTATCTGCCAATATTATCAGGTTTTTATCAAATTTTAGTCCAACGTTATTCATGAGATACTGCCCAAATCCTGCTGTATTATTATATTGGCTTGATATATACTCATTTAGATCTCTATGGTAATCAAAAATAAATAAAAACTCTTTCTCTTCTGTTTTGGAATGTTTATCATTTGGATAATACTTAGAAAATAGTAAGTCTCTAATTAATTTGTAGTTTTTGTTCTTTAAGCACGATGCTACTGAATATATAAATAATTCATGAAATATTGCTTTAAAATTATCAAATTGACCAGTAACCCAACTGCTTCTATCGTCTTGTGGTGAAAGGAATAAAAGTTTTTGTTCAAAGAATCTTATCAATTCATCAACATCAACTTTTACTTCTTTAGATGTAATTATTGAAACAAAGTCAATAAAATCATCTCTAATTATTTTGTAAGACATCAAATTATTATAAATTTCCTGACCCATAGCTATATGCGTACTTGGGGAGCCTTTTACCTCGAATGTCTTTAATTCTTCTAGGAATAAGTCGATAAAATCCGCAACAAATGAGTCCGATTTCTCAGGGTCTCTCTTAATTTGGTTTTTTAAACTTCTAATGATTGATTTCAGCTCAGAATCATTAAAAGAATCATCTGTAATATAAGAAGGCAGTTTTGTCCCAAGTTTAGGTTTCGGAATAGATGGCTTGTCTGCTATATTTCTTAATAATTTTTCATAACTATCTTCAAACATTTCATCATCCGAGAAGTCGATATAGAGTCTAGAAGATAAGTAAGTAGGTAAAAAAGCATTTCCCTTTTTATCTCTTTCCCTAACTATGGGTATAAATTTCTCTTCTTTGCTGTTTTCATAGATTTTAGGTGTAATGATTTGAGTTTCTGCTCCAACTCCTCCAGATCTTGTATTAGCTTTATTTTTGTAGTTTTCGTCTCACATTATTAACACTCTTGAGATATTTGGAGAATTAACCATTGTTTCCATGAATACATTAATATCGTGACCATCTTTCAAACTCCATTGATCGAGTTCTACATCAATAGAATCTGCCATTAGTCGAGCCCCTAGGTCTTTTACCCAATTCATATGAGTATCATCAACACTTCTAGCGTAGGAAATAAAAACTTTTTTATCCATAAGAATTATTATTAGTAATGCAAATATATAATATTATTTCCGATATTATTCGATAAAATATAATAATTAAAATTCCATATTGATTATATGGTAATAATAATTATTATTAAGATAGTTTGCTTGTATCTTAATTAATAAAGCTGTATCTTTGCCTTGTAATCAAAAGGTTATGTTAGATAGGACTATTCGTTCTTAAGAAATATCAACAGATTTTAAGTTATGGCTAAAACTTCAAAGGATAGGAGGTCACAAATTGTGACCTCCCCTGAAAACAAGGAAATGAATATTGAAATTATTACTTCAAAAGATATTGAAAGTAGGATATTTGAAATTAATAATCAGCAGGTTATGATAGACAGAGACTTGGCTGAACTTTATGGGGTTGAAACAAAAGTTCTCAATCAAGCTGTTAAAAGGAACATTGATAGGTTTCCTGAAAGGTTTAGATTTCAGTTAAGTAGTACTGAAAAGGAGAGGGTGGTCACAAATTGTGACCACCTACAAGAATTAAGGTTTTCTAATGTTAATCCTTATGTTTTTACAGAGCAAGGTGTAGCTATGCTTTCATCTGTTTTGAAAAGTAAGGTAGCTGTAAATATTAGTATAAAGATAATTGATGCTTTTGTTGATATGCGTAAGTTTTTATTAAATAATGCTCAAATATTTCAACGTTTAGAAAGGTTAGAGATAAAACAGATTAGCAACGATGGAAAGTTTGAACAAATATTTAATGCTTTAGGGAAAGATGATACGGAAAAACAACAAGGTATTTTCTTCGATGGACAGATTTATGATGCATATAAGTTTGTGATTGGATTAATAAAAAAAGCAGAAACGGAAATCGTTCTAATCGATGGTTATGTAGATATTGAGGTTTTGGATATGTTAAGTCATAAAAAGCAAAATGTAAAGACTGATATTTATACTTATCAAAGTGCAAGCATTAAGGATTTAGATGCCAAGAAGTTTAATTTGCAATATCCACAACTGACTCTTCATCGAATATCAAAAGTGCATGATAGATATCTCATTATTGACAACAAGGAGCTATACTCTATCGGGGCTTCCTTGAAAGACTTAGGGAAGAAGTGTTTTTCGTTTAACAAGATGGAAGACTCAACCTTAATTAGTGAATTATTGAATAGGTTGGTCTAGAACTTTCTTATTTCTTTAGTTTTAGTCTTAGGCTATTGCTGACAACACTAACACTACTTAGTGCCATAGCTCCTCCTGCAATCATTGGGTCAAGTAGGAATCCTGTTAGGGGGAAAAGAATGCCGGCTGCAATTGGTATGCCTATAATATTGTAGATAAATGCCCAGAATAGGTTTTGCTTAATGGTGGTAACGGTTTGTTTGGATAGCTTTATAGCCATTGGGATTTTGTTTAGGTCAGATGAAATAATAGTCATCTTTGCAACATCCATAGCAATATCACTTCCCTTACCCATTGCAATACTGATATCGGCTTGGGCTAAGGCTGCACTATCATTTATCCCATCTCCAATCATTGCAACTATCTTTCCTTTTTCTTGCAATTCTCTCACAAATTCTGCCTTTTGGTGTGGTAGTGACTCTGCCTTATAATTATCTATCCCTACTTTCTCTGCTATTAGTTTTGCTGTGGTTTTATTGTCGCCTGTTAGCATATAAATATCTATTCCTAAATCTTTCAAATACTTTATTGCCTCCTTGGATGTTGGTTTTATTTTATCCTCAATGCCAATAAGGGCTAAGGCTTTTTCATTATCAGAGAACCAAACTATGGTCTTAGATTCCTTAATTAGATCGTCTGATTTCTCAATAAGACTATTATCAAATAGAATATTGTTTTCAATTAGGAGGTTTTTATTGCCTGCATAATAGGTTTTATCTTCTATCCTCACTTTTGCTCCTTTTCCTGTTATGCTTTCAAAATTTGTCATTGGTGTTCGTTCTAAGTCTTCAAAGTGGTGGATTATTGCTTCTGCTAATGGATGTTCGGATTGGCTTTCTAAACTAAATAGGATTGCTTTTGTTGAGTCCTCATCATTAAGCCAAAATATATCAGTAAGGATTGGTTTTCCCTCAGTTATTGTTCCTGTTTTGTCTAATACAATTGCATTTATCTTCTTTGCAGTTTCAAGACTTTCAGCATCTTTTATCAGTATGCCATTCTCAGCACCCTTTCCCATTCCAACCATAATAGCTGTTGGTGTTGCAAGTCCTAAGGCACAAGGGCAGGCGATAACTAAAACAGTAACAAGTGCCAGTATGCCACGATCGAGTCCGTCATCTCCACCAAGAACTATCCAAGCGATTAAGGCAATAATTGATATTATCATTACTGTTGGAACGAATATACCTGCTATCTTATCAACAAGCTTTTGAACTGGTGCTTTGCTTCCTTGTGCATCTTGAACCATCTTAATTATTTGAGAAAGCATTGTTTGAGAGCCCACTCTTTCAGCCCTAAACATAAAGCTGCCTTTTTGGTTAATTGTTCCTGCAAACACTTTTTGGTCTTTTGTTTTCAATAATGCAATCGGTTCGCCACTTAACATGCTTTCATCAACATAAGATGAGCCTTCAATAACCATTCCGTCAACTGCAATCTTCTCACCTGGCTTAACAATTATTATATCTCCAATTATGATATTTGCCAGCGGGGTCTCGACTTGGCTACCATTATCCTTAACAACCATAACAGAACTGGGTTGAAGTCCCATTAGCTTTTTAATGGCTGAGGATGCGTTGCCTTTTGCTTTCTCTTCCAATAGTTTACCAATAAGAATAAAAGCAATTATAACTGCAACGGCTTCAAAATAAACATGAGCCTCTAAGCCTCTTTCTTTCCAAAAGTCAGCATAAAGGGTATTGAAAACGCTAAAAGAATATGCAACACTTGTACTTAGAGCAACCAGTGTATCCATATTTGCTGAGAAATGCTTGGCTTGTTTGAAGGCATTAATAAAGAAGTCTTTCCCAAAGTAAAACAATACAGGTGTAGATAAAGCCCACATAATATAGTTCGCGTAAGGCATATCCATAAAGAACATCCCAATAATAAATATCGGTATTGCAAGAATTATAGCACCAAATGTTCTTTTCCTTAGCCCTTTATATTTCTTTGTCTTAATATCTTCAACTTGCTGGTCCTTGTTCTCTCCCTCATCAATCATTAAATCATAACCTACTGATTGAACACTCTTTTGCAGTTTCTCAGGATTCGTTTTCTTAGGTAAATATTCTATTATTACGGAAGAAGAAGCATAATTCACATTCACACTTACGACACCCTCCTGTGTTTTAAGAGTATTCTCAACATTTACAGCACATGAGGCACATCCCATTTGAAGGACAGGGAATGTTTTCTTTATAGTTGGGGTATTATTGTTTTCCATTGATTTAGCTTTTGTTTAATTTATTCAAAACCTCTGTCTATATTGACTTGCCTAATTTTTAAAAATGCTTATATTGTCAACTAAATATCAAATAAGATCTAAGGTTATTACTATATAAACGCTTGAATAGTACTTAAATATTTTATAGTTCTATATTTTTACGATTTTTCTTTGTAATTTTGACACAAATTTAATAATAAAAAAACAAGAATAATGAAAAGAATCGGAATTTTATTTGGGATGCTACTTGTGCTATGCTTGTCCCATTCAGTATTTGCTCAGGTAAATATTGATCCTAATGCTAAACCTAAGTTTTCTATTAACGATAATAATAATAGAAACTATACTATTGAAAGAGTCGATAATGATCCTCTTAATTCAAGAATCTACACTTTGAAAAACGGACTTAAGGTTTATATGTCTGTTAATAAAGAAGAGCCAAGAATACAAACCTATATCGCAGTAAGGGCTGGAAGTAAGAATGACCCTGCAGAAACAACAGGTCTTGCGCATTATTTTGAACATTTAATGTTTAAGGGTACACAGCAAATAGGCACAAGCGATTGGGAGGCTGAAAGCAAATATATTAAGCAAATAGAAGACCTATATGAGCTTTACGTCAGAGAGACAGACAAAGACAAGAGAGCTAAAATCTATAAGCAAATAGATGAATTATCTTTTGAAGCATCTAAGCTTGCTATTCCTAATGAGTATGATAAACTAATGAAGCTTATTGGTGCAAACGGAACAAATGCTGCAACCTCTAATGACTTCACATATTATATTGAAAACATCCCTTCAAATCAAATTGAAAACTGGGCAAGAATTCAATCAGATCGTTTCCAAAATCCAGTACTTCGTCTTTTCCACACAGAGCTTGAAACAGTTTATGAGGAAAAGAATATGTCTCTAATAAATGATAGAAGAAAGACTAATGAAGCAATGCTTTCTGCTCTTTTCCCTAATCATCCTTATGGAACACAAACAACTCTTGGAAGATCTGAACACCTTCGTAACCCTTCAATGGTAGCTATTAATAACTTCTTCGACACATACTATGTTCCAAATAACTTCTGTATTGCAATGAGTGGTGATTTTGAACCAGAACAAGCAATTAGAGTAATTGAAAAGTATTTTGGATCTATCCCTTCAAAAGAAGTAAAACCTTTTACCTATAAACCAGAAACGCCAATTACAGAAGTGCAAACTATTGAAGTTGTTGGACTTGAAGCAGAAAATTTAACAATTGCTTATAGGATTAATGCAGGTTCAACCTCTCATGAAGTTATTTTAGCAAACCTTTTAGATAGGGTATTAAATAATGGTAGCTCAGGTATTATGGATATAAACATTAATCAAAAACAATTAGCTTCAAGTGTAGGTTCAGGAGTTTATGATCTTAATGATTATGCAGCTTTTATTCTTCGTGGAACACCAAAAACAGGTCAAAGCTTAGATGATTTAAGCTCCCTACTTTTAAAGCAAGTTGAGATATTGAAGTCAGGTAATTGGGATGAGAAAATCTTAAAGGCTATTATCAATAATGAAAGATTATCTCAAATAAAGGAACTTGAAACCAATAACTCAAGAGCAATGAAAATGGTTACAAGTTATCTTTCAAGACAAAGTTGGAAAGAAACAGTTAGCCAAATGGATAGAATGGAAAAGGTTACAAAAGACGAACTGGTTAAATTTGCAAGAGAAACCTTCCAGGACAATAACTATGTTGTGATTAAGAAACTACAAGGAGAGGCTAAGGAAATAGAAAAGGTTGATAAACCACCAATTACTCCAATCCATGTTAATAGAGATTTAAAATCAAAATTCTTTGAATCAATTGAACATTCAAAGGTTAAGGAAATTGAACCAGTGTTTGTAGATTATAGTAAAGACTTACAACTTACAAAACTAGATAATGGAGCAGAAGTAATATATGTTCCAAACACTCAAAACGAAACTTTCTACTTAGCTTATGAATATGATTTTGGTGTTATATCAAATACGAGATTAGGTTTAATAGGATATTATCAAGGTCAACTTTCAACACCAACTCTTTCTGTTGAAGACATTAAAACAGGATTCTATAACTTAGCTTGTAATATTAGAATATCTTCTAGTGTTGATTTCACAAGAATAAGTCTAAGTGGTCTTACTGAAAACTTACCAAGTGCAATATCATTATTAGAGCAAATACTAAGCAACCCAAGAATAGAAAAAGAAGCTCTTGAGAATGTTGTTAAAAGCATATTGAAAAGTAGAAATGATGCTAAGGCAAGACAAGCAAGTTGTTTTGCTACACTTAACAACTATGTTACTTACGGAAAAGAAAATGCTAACTACGATCTAATTTCAGAGGCAGATTTAATGAAGTTAACCCCAGAAATGATTACAAGTGATATTAAAGATTTAACCTCCTACGTGCATAAAGTTCATTTCTATGGAAATATGCCAATTGGTGATTTGAAGACGTTGTTAAATGCAAAACACATATCATCTCCAAAGAAATTGAAACCAGCACCAAAGGTTAAACAAATGAATCCAATTCCAACACAAGCTAACACTGTTTATTTTGTTCACTATGATGCAAAGCAATCTTATTGTCGTCAACTAACAAGAGGTGGCATTTATGACGAAAGCCAAGCTCCTGTAATTGCTCTTTATAATCAATATTTTGGAGGATCAATGAATTCAATAGTTTTCCAAGAAATGAGAGAAAAACGATCCCTGGCTTACCAATCATCTTCAAGATATATTTCTCCTTCACGCCTTGATGGATACTACCAAAATATGTCTCATATTGCAACTCAAAACGATAAGGTTATTGATGCTTTTGATGCTTTCAACGAACTATTTGACCAAATGCCTATCGC
The DNA here is from genome assembly GCA_041673165.1 of Bacteroidales bacterium. Taxonomy (GTDB): domain Bacteria; phylum Bacteroidota; class Bacteroidia; order Bacteroidales; family P3; genus UBA10566. The sequence continues at coordinate 7,815 of JBAYYI010000017.1, read as the reverse complement.
AGAACAAAACTTCAACTTAGCTAAGGACGCAATGGTTTCTAATTATAGAACATCAAGAATTATTAAGGAAAGAATAATTTACTCTTACTTAAACGATTTGAAGATGGGAAGAAAGACAAACCCAAGCAAGATAATGTTTGAGACAATTCCTAATCTTAAGATGGATGATATAGTTAAGTTTAACAATAAGTATATCAAAAATCAAAAAAGAACCTATGTTGTCTTAGGCAATAAAGACCAAGTTAATCTAAAAGCATTAGAGAAATATGGTAAGGTTCAAATCCTTAGTTTAGAAGATATATTTGGATACTAATTAAGAGATAAGAAATAAAAGAATAAAGGAATGAGAAGAAGAGGATTTTTACTTGTAGCAATTGTTTTGCTAATTAGCTTATTTAATCAAAAAACAGAAGCTCAAACAACAAACTGGTACGGAGAGCTAAAGGTTTCTGTACAACTGCTGCCAATAACATTAAAAATAGAACAGAGTCCAGACACAACAATAGTCATGATGGGCTCTCCCTCTCAGACAAAAGAAATGTTTGGAGTGACAAAACAAAGGCTTAGTGAAGATTCTATTCTTTTCACCATTAAGAGTATGGGTGTAGTTTTTAGAGGAAAGTATAATGAGACAAAGGACACAATCTTTGCAACATTTAAACAAGGATTTCTTAGTGAGGACTTAGTAATGGCTAAGACAGATAAGACCTTTGAACTAAAACGTCCTCAAGAACCAATTGCTCCATATTCTTATATTGAAGAGGAACTAAGTTTTAAAGTCCCTGGAGTCAACTACGATTTCAAAGGAACCCTAACAATTCCCTCTAAAGATAAAGTTTACCCTTGCGTAATTCTTGTTACAGGCTCAGGCTTGCAAAATAGAGATGAAGAAATGCTTGGTCATAAACCATTTAAAGTAATTGCAGATTATCTAACAAGTAGTGGTATTGGAGTATTTCGTTATGATGATAGGGGATGGGGAATAGAAACTGTTGACTCTTCAATCATAAACGCTACAACTCTTGACTATGCTGTGGATGCAAAGGCTGCTTTTGAAATGCTAAAATCACATCCTAATATAGACAAAAACAATATTGGAATGTTGGGTCATAGTGAAGGAGGAGCAGTAGTTTCAATTGCAGCTTCTCAAAACAAAGACATTAAATTTATCGTTCTTCTTGCAGGAGCAGGGATGAAAGGTATTGATGTTCTTTTGCAACAAAATAAAGCTATTTTAGAGAAAGCTGGTATGCCAAAACATGCAATAGACTTTCAAGTTTCTGTCTTAAAGAAAATGTATTCACTAACTAAGAAGAATCTAATGAATAGTGAAATCAATAAAAGGATGGATAAGTTCTACGATAAGGAATTAGGTAAGCTTGATAAGGATAAGTTAAAAGATATTCAGTTTACAAGCCCAGCAATGAGGACTCAGTTCAATAGCCAACTTACTTCACCTTGGATGAGGACATTCCTTTCACTTGACCCTTCAGACTATTTGAAAAAGGTTAAGCAACCAGTTTTTGCAATAAATGGAACAAATGATATTCAAGTTCTCTACCAATATAACCTACCAGCAATTGAAAAAGCACTAAAGAAAGCTAAGAATAATCACTACCAAATCATCACTGCAGTTGGGATGAATCACCTATTCCAAGAAAGCACAACAGGAACAATAGATGAATACTCAACAATTGAACAAACCATATCACCAATTATTTTATTGCAAATTAAAGACTTTATAAAAGAAAATACAAAGGCTGAAAAATAAAATGCGATAAAAACATTTCAGGATGTCTCTTTTTTAAAAAAAAAGAATGAAAAGAGCATGGAAAACAATAACTGAAAACACAAACACAAACCTTATTTTTGACATGAAAGAAATAGGAGTTTGCTTCTTATATAAACAGAGATTAAGCAAAAGAGTAATTAAAATTTAATTTACAAACTTTTGGTTTCTTTCTTTTTTGGAAAAATGATTTTATATTTATAACTTTGCACATTATAAATTCATCGAATAAAAAATTAAAAACATACTTCAATGGAGAAATTACTTCTATTAGGTGACGAAGCAATAGCTCAAGCCGCAATTGACGCAGGACTTTCGGGCATATTTGCTTATCCTGGTACTCCTTCAACAGAGATTACAGAATATATACAGGCTTCAAAGGAAGCTAAGGAAAAAGGAATTCGCAGTAATTGGGCTTGTAATGAAAAGACTGCTATGGAAGCAACTCTTGGAATGAGCTATACAGGGAAAAGAGCAATGTTCTCATGTAAGCATGTGGGAATAAATGTTGCTGCTGACCCTTTCATGAACTCAGCAATTACAGGTGTTAATGGCGGAGTGATATACATCGCAGCTGATGACCCTTCAATGCACTCTTCACAAGATGAACAAGATTCACGTTACTTTGCTGACTGGGCTATGATACCTGTTCTTGAACCATCAAACCAACAAGAGGCTTACGATATGGTTCATTACGGATATGAGCTTTCAGAAAAATTCAAGACTCCAGTTGTTTTACGTGTTACAACTCGCCTTGCACATTCTCGTGCAGCAGTTAACATAAGAAGAAACGCAAGAAAACAAAACGAGATTAAACTTCTTGATAACCCAAAACAATTTATCTTACTTCCAGTTAATGCTCGCCGTCAATACAATGAACTTATTGCAAAACAAGAAGGACTTGAAAATGCAGCAATGAATGATGGCTTCAACAAATACATAGACGGAAAGAATAAGAAAATAGGTATTATAGCTTGTGGTTTATCTTTCAACTATTTAATGGAAAACTACCAAGAAGAGGCTTGTGAGTATCCTATCTTAAAGATTTCACAATATCCAATGCCAGTTGAGATGGTTAACAGACTGTATGAAGAATGTGACTCAGTTCTTATCCTTGAAGAAGGACAACCTGTTTATGAAAATAAAATATTAGGTCTTCTTAATAAAGGTAAAAAGATAATGGGCAGAATAGACGGAACCATTCCAAGAGTTGGGGAACTAAACCCAGCAATAGTTGGAAAAGCATTAGGCTTAAAGGTTTCTGAAGGTCTTCCTATCCCAGCAATTGTTGCACCTCGTCCACCAAAACTTTGCGAAGGATGTCCTCACGCCGACACATACAGAGCTTTAAACGAAGCAATAGAACCTCATGGAAAAGGACGTGTGTTTGGAGATATTGGTTGCTATACACTTGGAGCACTTCCTCCATTCAATGGAATTAGTACAACAGTTTGTATGGGAGCTTCCATAACAATGGCAAAAGGAGCATCAGAATCAGGATTCCTTCCAGCAGTTGCAGTAATTGGAGATAGTACATTTACTCACTCTGGAATGACAGGACTTCTTGACTGTGTTAATGATAATGCGTCAGTTACAATTTTTATTCTTGACAATGCTATCACAGCAATGACAGGAACTCAAAAATCTTCAGCAACAGGCCGTATTGAAGCAATTTGTGAGGGTATTGGAGTTGATCCAGACCATATCAAAGTAATTACGCCACTTAAGAAATTCCATGCAGAAAACGTTCAAACAATTAAAGATGAGATAGCATACCAAGGAGTATCTGTAATCATCCCAAGAAGAGAATGTATAGTTTGGGCAAATAAGAAACGTAAGGACGCAAAGAAACAATAATAACTTTTAAAGAAAGAACGAAATGAAGATAGATATAATATTATGCGGAGTAGGTGGAATGGGAGCATTAAGCTCAGCAGCCATAATCTCTAAAGCAGCTCTTGGCATGGGAATGTTTATGAAGCAAGCAGAAACGCATGGAATGTCACAAAGAGGAGGAGATGTTCAGTCTCACCTTCGATTAAGCGATAAAGAAATCTCATCAGACCTTATTCCAGAGGGAGAATGCGATTTGATAATCTCTGTTGAACCAATGGAAGCACTACGTTATTTACCTTTCCTTGACAAAGAAAACGGTTGGGTAATAACTAACGAAAATCCATTTATCAATATACCAAACTATCCAGAAAAAGAAGATATTTTGGCTGAGATAAAAAAACTAAAAAACAGCATTGTATTTGATGCAGATAAGATAGCAATTGAGCTTGGCAACTTCAAAGGAACCAATATGGTAATTCTTGGAGCAGCTTCTAAATACCTAAAAATAGATATTGAACAACTTGAAAAAGCAATAACAGATACTTTTGCAAGAAAAGGAGAAGCAATTGTTGAATCAAACATCAATTCTCTAAGAGCAGGAAGAGCTGTTGCAGACAAATTGTAATCTACAATAACAAATATAAGAGAAGGATTTCATTAATTTGAGATCCTTTTTTTTGTGCAATATCACTTTAAAATAATACGCAGAGCTAGAAAAATGAATCAAAGAAAGAGAAAAATGAATCACTGATCTATTTCCGTGAATCACTGATCTATTTCCGTGAATCACTGATCTAATTCCGTAGATCAAAGAAAGAATAAAATGGATCAGTGATTCGCTGGGAAGTGGTAGATTTTATTTATCTTTGCATAAGAAATCAAGAAAATGAGGTATTTTTTACATCTATCATATAATGGGACAAATTTCTGTGGTTGGCAAATTCAACCCAACGAACCATCTATTCAAGAAAATTTAGAAACAGCATTTCTCCACCTCTTAAAAGAGAAAATAGGCATAACAGGTTGTGGAAGAACCGACACTGGAGTTCATGCCCTAAACTATTATGCTCATTTCGACTACAAAGAACTACAAAAAGATGAAATAGAGGAACTTGTCTTTAAACTTAATCGTTATTTTGGTTTTGATATAAAAGTTTTGGGTCTTTTTAAGATGAAACCCGATGCACATACTCGTTTTGATGCAGGAAGCAGAACCTATAAATACTATATTGCAAACAAGAAACAACCTTTCAATAATGATTTTTCTCACTACTATTCAAGGCGTTTGAATATAGATAAAATGAATGAGGCTTGTCAAAAGCTAATCACCTATACCGACTTCACCAGTTTTTCAAAACTCCACACACAGGTAAATAATAATAACTGCAAAATTCTTTCTGCCTACTGGGAAAAAAAGGATGATATGGTAGTTTTCACAATTGAGGCTAACCGTTTCTTAAGGAATATGGTAAGGAGTATTGTTGGAACAATGGTTGAGGTTGGGATTGAGAAAATAGGTATTAGAGCGTTTTGTGAAATAATTGAGGCAAAGGATAGGAGCAGGGCTGGAGCATCATTTCCTGCTAAGGCATTGTTTTTAGATAATATTAAATACGATAAAGAGCTTTTCTTGCCAATTTAATTTGCCATATAGATATTAATTCGTAATTTCGCAGAACAATAGGAATCAGAAAAAAACACAATAAATTTTAAGAAAATGAGTGATATAAATTGGTCAAGCCTACCTTTTGGCTACTTCAAAACTGATTGTAATGTTCGTTGTTACTATCGTGATGGAAAATGGGGTGAATTAGAATTCCATGAATCAGAAGAAATTTCAATGCATATGGCTGCAACTTGTCTTCATTATGGACAAGAAGGCTTTGAGGGAATGAAAGCATTCCGTGGAGTTGACGAGAAAATTCGTTTATTCCGTCCATATGAAAATGCAAAAAGACTTCAACGTACTGCAAAAGGAATTATGATGGCACCAGTTCCAGAAGAATTATTTGTTAGAGCGTGTAAAGAAGTTGTTAAAAGAAATGAGAGATTTGTTCCGCCAGCAGGTTCAGGAGCTTCTCTTTATATTCGTCCATTATTAATTGGAACAGGTCCTCAGGTTGGTGTTAGACCAGCAGATGAGTATTTGTTTATGATTTTCGTTGGTCCAGTTGGTCCTTATTTCAAAGAAGGATTTAAGCCAGTGAAATTCCAATTAGTTGATGACTTTGACCGTGCTGCTCCTCTTGGAACAGGAACATACAAAGTTGGAGGAAACTATGCTGCATCTTTATTCTCAGGACAAAGAGCTGCACAAGAAGGATTCTCAAATTGCATGTACTTAGACGCAATACACAAAAAATATATTGATGAAGCAGGTGCTGCTAACTTCTTTGGTATTAAAAATAATACTTACTGCACACCAAAATCACCATCAATCCTTCAATCAATCACCAATATGTCTTTGCGTCAATTAGCAAAAGATATGGGAATGACAGTTGAAGAAAGACCAATACCAGTTGAAGAATTATCAACATTTGAAGAAGTAGCAGCTTGCGGAACAGCAGCAGTGATCTCTCCAATTTGCCAAATTCAAGAAAGATCTACTGGAAAAGTTTATGACTACGGAACCGAAGCAGGTCCTGTTTGTAAGAAACTTTATGATATGCTAACAGGAATCCAAGACGGAAGACATCCTGATGTTCATAATTGGAATGAGATAGTTGATTAATTAAAAAACAAAAAAGATACGTTTTTTTTTGAATTTCATGACAATGGCGTGAAAAGACCCAGATGAGAATCTCGGTCTTTTCTTTGTTTATACTGGGTCAACGTCAATGGATATTCTGAGTTGTTTGTGGGAGGCTTGGAATTTCTCCATTAGGACTTTAATCTCTTGTTTTACTTGTGTTATGGAGGCTTCTTTCTCCACTTTTAGCCAAAACTCTTTGGAGTAGTAGTTTCTTATTCTTGGTATTAGTGGATATTCAGGTCCAAGAATTCTTCCACCAAATATCTTTCTTATTTCAAGAGCAAACTCTTCTGATGACTTATCTACAACATTTTTTTCTCTATGGCGAAGACTTATCTTTATCAAACGATAGAATGGGGGATACTTAAATACTTTCCTTTCTAAGATTTGGCTCTCATACATTGAATTATAGTCGCTACTAATAACATCTTTTATGGCTGGATGATATGGGTTGAAGGTCTGTATTATTACTCTTCCTCTCTTAAACTTCCTTCCTGCTCTTCCACTAACCTGAACCATTTGTTGGAAGGCTCTTTCGTAGGAGCGGAAATCAGGGAAGTTAATTATTGAGTCAGCATTCAAGATTCCAACTATTGATACATTATCGAAGTCTAAGCCCTTTGTTATCATTTGCGTCCCAACCAATATATCTATCTTCCTATCTTGGAAATCTGTAATCAGGGTTTCGTAAGATGATTTTGCTCTTGTGGTATCTAAGTCCATTCTTGCAATTGTAGCATCTGGAAAGAATATATTTAAATCTTCTTCAATCTTTTCTGTTCCAAAGCCAACCATCTTCACCCCATGACTATTGCATTCTGGGCATTGTTGAGGTATATTAATGGAATAACCACAGTAATGGCATTTCAAAAGTTCCGATTGCTTATGATAGGTAAGAGATACATCACAACGTTCACATGAAGGGATCCAAGAGCAGGCCTCACATTGTAAATGTCTTGCAAACCCTCTTCTATTTTGAAATAATATTATTTGTTCTTTATTCTTTAGAGCCTCTCCCATATTCTCAAGTAAGGCTTTTGTGAAGTGAGAATACATCTTCTTTGCCTTGGTTGATTCTTTTATATCTGCAAGAAAAACTTCTGGCAATAGAGTTCCTGAATACCTTTGTTTAAGCTCCAATAGTTGATATTTATCGTCCTTTGCATTGAAATAGCTTTCCAAAGAAGGGGTTGCAGAACCAAGAACGGTCTTTGCCTTATGAAGATTAGCTAATACAATTGCTGTATCTCTTGCATTGTATCGTGGTGATGGGTCGTATTGCTTATAGGAAGGGTCGTGTTCTTCATCAACAATAATTAGTCCTAAATCAATAAAGGGAAGGAATATGGAAGAACGAGAGCCAAGAATAATATCATAGCGGCTTTCTTTTATTGGATTTCTTACCTTATTCCAAATTTCAATTCTTTCTTCATTTGAA
>JBAYYI010000016.1:0-33725 GCA_041673165.1 Bacteroidales bacterium | reverse complement strand
TGTTTGGATGAATACTCCTGAGTGGGAGGCTTTGAAGGTTGCGATTGTGAAGGATAAGAAGCTTATTGATAGTGCTGCAAGGGTTACTGGTGTTGAGCCAAGAATGATTGTGGGTTGTTTGGTTGGTGAGCAGATTAGGCTTTTCAATTCTAAGAGGGAGATGTATAAGAAATACTTAGGTCCTGTTAAGGTCTTGAGTGTTCAGAGTCAGTTTTCTCTTGGTGTGAATGGCATTAAAGACTTCACGGCTATGCAGGTTGAAGAGAACTTAAAGACTGCTTCTTCTGTTTTCTATATGGGTAAGGAGTATGAAAATATACTTAATTTCTTAACCTCTGACCCAACTTCGGAGAGGGTTAACCGACTTGTGGATTATCAAAATCACTACTATTCTTATGTATATACTGGTTGTATCCTTCACCAAACCAAGAAGCAGTGGGAGAGGGCTAAGTTTGATATTAGCAGTCGTCCTGAAATTCTTTTTACTCTTTTCAATATTGGCTTTAGTGAATCGAAACCAAGTCCTAATCCAGAATGTGGGGGTTCTCACGTAACGGTTGCTGACAAGGTTTATACTTTTGGTGCCTTAGGTTTTGATTTCTACTATTCAGGTGAACTGGCTAAGGAATTTCCTTATTGGGAGAAGAGGTTTATTTAAGTAAAATAAGTATTGTTTTTGCTTGTTTGTTTTTTTTATCGTATTTTTGTTTCTCTTTTATATTAAATACGAATAAACCAATAACTAAGTGGCTAAAAATATAGATGGGGTTACCCCGTTAATGAAGCAATACAATGCAATGAAAGTGAAGTTTCCTGATGCGATTTTGCTTTTTCGTGTTGGTGACTTCTACGAAACCTTTGGTCAAGATGCAATTGAGGCTGCAAAAATACTCGGAATAACTCTAACTAAAAGGGCTAATGGTGTACAAAAGGATTTAGAGCTTGCAGGCTTTCCTTATCATTCAATCGATACTTACCTTCCTAAACTTATAAGGGCAGGCAAGAGATGTGCAATTTGTGAACAACTCGAAGACCCTAAGCTTGCAAAAGGTATTGTTAAGAGGGGGATAACCGAAGTTGTTACTCCATCTCTTTCATATAACGATAAGACCTCTGACCACTCTCAAAACAATTTTCTTTCAGCCATCCACTACGAAAAAGACCTTATGGGTATAGCTTTCTTGGATATAGGCACAGGGGAGTTTTATGTTTCGCAGGGAGATTGTCAGGAGATGGAAAAACTTATCCAGTCCTTAGCACCAAAGGAAGTTATTGTTCAAAAGCAAAGGCTGAGGGAGTTTCAAGAGAGATTTAAGAAAGACTTTTATACAAACACATTTGACGACTGGGCTTTTAGCTCTGAGTTTGCAAATGATATACTACAAAAACACTTCGATGTTAACTCTCTTAAGGGATTTGGAATTGAGGATTATCCACTTGGCATTATTGCAGCTGGGGCTTGTCTTCACTACTTAAATGAAACAGAGCATAAGGCAATATCACATATTCAAAAGATATCGAGGCTAAATAATAGTAACTATGTATGGCTTGATAAGTTCACTATCTCAAATTTAGAATTAGTATTCTCACCACACCAACATGGTTCAACCCTTATTTCAGTACTTAATAGGACAAAGTCGAATATGGGCTCAAGACATTTGCAACGTTGGATGCTACTTCCTTTGATTGATAGGGTTGAGATAGAGAAACGTCAGGATGTAGTAAGCTTTTTTGTAAACCATGAAGAGATTGCTTATCGTTTTTCAGAAAGCATTAAGAGGATTGGCGACTTAGAAAGGATGACTGCAAAGGCTGCTTATGGAAGGATTATGCCTAATGAATTAGTCCATCTTAAGAACGTCTTAAAGGAAATAGATACGCTAAAGACTGTTAGTAAGGGTGTAAAAGAACTTGAAAAGGCGGAGAGTTTAGATGTTTGCCAAGACCTAATTAACAATATAATAAAGACTCTTTCTGTTGATGCTCCAAATGCAGTTTCTAAGGGAGGAGTTATTGCAAAGGGATATAATGCAGAGCTTGATGAGTTAAGGGAGTTAGCTTATCATGGGAAAGAATATCTTCAAAAACTACAACAGAGGGAGACCTTGAAGACCGGAATTTCATCTTTGAAGATAGGCTTTAATAATGTATTCGGTTACTATCTTGAGGTCACTAACTCACATAAGGACAAGGTGCCCGATGAGTGGATTAGGAAGCAAACCCTAACCAATGCCGAAAGATATATTACAGAGGAGTTAAAAGAATATGAGACAAAGATTCTTGGAGCTGAGTCAAAGATATTAGAAATAGAAACAAGGATATATAATAAATTACTAACAGAAGTCTTGCCTTATGTTAGTGTTTTGCAAAAGAATTCCTCAATTATATCAGAGTTTGATTGTTTATTGTCTTTTTCAGAAATAGCAATTGAAAACAACTATGTCAGACCAACTATAAATGATGGCTATTCAATTAAGATTGTTGAAGGAAGACATCCTGTTATTGAGAAAATGCTACCTAAGGGTGAGCCTTATATCTCAAATGATTTGTTTTTGGATAAAGAGAGCCAGCAGATAGGAATAATCACAGGGCCAAATATGTCAGGTAAGAGTGCATATCTAAGGCAAAATGCTCTAATAGTGCTAATGGCTCAGATTGGTAGTTTCGTGCCTGCAAAGAGTGCTGATATAGGAATAGTGGATAAGATATTCACAAGGGTAGGGGCATCTGACAATATTTCATCAGGAGAAAGTACGTTTATGGTTGAAATGAACGAAACAGCCAGCATATTAAATAATTTATCGGACAGGTCACTTGTCCTCTTAGACGAAATTGGGAGGGGAACAAGCACTTATGATGGAGTGTCGATTGCTTGGTCAATTGCATCCTATATTCACGATAATCCAAAATACAGAGCTAAGGTTTTGTTTGCAACTCACTACCATGAACTAATTGATATGGAGGGAACATATTCCAGAATAAAGAATCTCCATGTTACTGTTAAGGAAATAGGTAAGCAAATCATATTTTTAAGGAAGATAGCAAGGGGTGGAAGTTCTCAAAGTTTTGGTATTCACGTTGCAAGACTTGCAGGAATGCCTAAGAAGGTCTTGGATGAGGCAGAGGAAATGCTTGAAATGTTGGAGAAAAGACAAAAGCCAAATAAACCAAAGCCATCATCTAAATCAAAACAAAAACAAGAAGACCCATTCCAATTGAGTTTTATTCAACTTGACGACCCATTACTTTTAGAAATAAAGGAAGATATCTTAAATACAGATATTGACAACCTTACGCCGATGGAAGCCTTGATGAAGTTAAATAATATAAAGAAATTAATAGAAAAAGTGTAGAATAATTTGGTAAAAAGAAAAATATTAGTAATTTTGCACCCTCAATTCAAGCGAAAGTAGCTCAGTTGGTAGAGCACAACCTTGCCAAGGTTGGGGTCGCGAGTTCGAGTCTCGTCTTTCGCTCAAAAAAGAAAGTCGCTCTGATGGTGGAATTGGTAGACACGCAGGACTTAAAATCCTGTGAGCATTGCGCTCGTGCGGGTTCAAGTCCCGCTCGGAGTACTTCAAAACCCTCGAAACATTAATTTGTTAGAGGGTTTTTCTTTTCCTACATATTATCCTTTCCCCCTATCTCTTTATCATAATCAATTACTATCATTATATTATATATAAATAAGTTACTTACTATTTTTATGTAAAGGAATTAATGTTTTATTGATTTTTTTTAATACATTTGCAGGATATTAATAGAAGAATACTAATAATATAACGTAATACCTTTATAATGAAAAAATCAATACTTATTATTTTAACTCTGATATTTGGGATTAGCTTAAATGCAAAAGCTGAAGATTTTTCAGCTGTTTATAGTAGTAATGTAATTTATTATAATATTACTTCTTCGAGTTTCCCTTACACTGCTGAGGTAACATTTAGAGGTTTAACTTATTCTTCATATTCAAATGAATATTTAATAGAAGTGTCAATTCCTGATTCAGTATTATATAGTGGCAATTACTATAAAGTTACATCTATTGGTTATTCTGCTTTTAGAGATTGCGTTGGAGTAATCGGAATCACTATTCCTTCTTCTGTTTCCTCAATTGGCAATAGTGCTTTTAGAGATTGTATCTCTATAAATACATTATTTTTTAATGCCAAAAACTGCAATGCTGTAGGAACTAACACAGAACAGCCTTTTTATGGTTGTAATGGTTTGAATAAAATAATAATTGGAGATGGTGTAATCAGTATCCCTGAAAATGCTTTTAATGGAATCAATCTACCAGCCTCAACCACTATTCCTTCTTCTGTTACTTCCATTGGTGCTTCTGCTTTTAAACATTGGAGTAATTTGACTTCAATAACTATTCCTTCATCTGTTACCTCAATTGGCGATAATGCTTTTTCTTATTGCACAGGCTTAGATACATTATTTTTCAATGCGACTAACTGCAATGATTTAGGAATTAACACAGCTCAGCCTTTTTATGGTTGCGATAGTTTGAATACATTAATTATTGGAGATGGTGTAATTAGTATTCCTGAAAATGCTTTTTATGGTTTATATCGACTAAGTTCTATTACAAGCAAATCAATAAATCCTCCTTCTGTTCAGTCTTCTAGCTTTACTAGTGTGAATAAATCTATTCCTTTTTATGTTCCTTGTTATTCTGTATTAGATTATCAATCTGCTGTTAATTTGAGTGCATTTACTAATTATATTGGTGTTACAGCTTCTACGTTTATTTCTGACACTATTTGTCAAGGAGATATTTATAATAGTTTTGGGTTTGACTTCATTGCTAATACATCTGGATTATACACACAAACTATTCAAACAATCCATGGTTGCGATAGCATTGTAAGCTTAAATCTAATTGTAAAACATGTAATACCTCCATCAGGTCTTTCATTACATAGTGCAGCAAACAGCATTGAATTAGATTGGGCAGGAAATCCAGCAACTTTTATTATATTTAGAGATAATGATTTCTTGGCAACGCTTACAACAAAAGTATATAGAGATACTACTGTTGTTGAAGGGATAAGTTATTGTTATAAGCTAAAAGCAATAAGAGATGGATGTGAAAGTGAGTTTTGCCCACAACAATGTTACACTCATGCATCATTTAATGATGTTGAAAATAATAAAATAACAACTAAGCTTTATCCTAACCCTGCTGATAATAAAGCAATATTAGAGGTTGATGGATTAACTTCAGTAGCTGATGTTGTTATTTATGATATTTACTCAAGAGCTATAAATACTTATAGAATAGACCCATCAAAGAAAGATTTAGAGATTGATGTTAGGGGATTGTCAAAAGGGATTTACACAATTAAGATAATAAGCCAAAACGTAAACCAAACTCAAAAATTAATTGTTAGGTAGCTTTTCGGAATAGAATCTACTTGAAGGTTAATTTACATATTTAGATAGAAGACCAGATTGGCGAAATAGCTATCTTTTTGAGGAACGTAGCCTACTTGTACTCCAATATTTACTGGGTATTCAATTCTGAAAACATTGAAATCCATTTGCAGGTAAGCACCAAAGCTACTTAGATACTCGTCATCGAAATAACCAAAGTCAAAGAAACCTCTTCCTGTTAGCCTTTGAATATATAGAAGCTTGCCCATTGCAAAGTCTGGATAGGCGAGGGGAAGGTGGTAGTTGAATTTTGCACCATAGAAACATGCTGGAAATTCTCCATAAACTCCTCTTGTAAGAAAGACTTCATTTGGAAAATAATAGACAGAAGGAGTGTTCTTTTGGTAATCAAGATGTATTTCGAAGCTATGGTTAATGAATATACTTGGTAAGTAAGTTGTAGAACTAAGTGTAAATATACTTGCATTCTCAGAGCTTAGAGAACGTTGTAGGTTTAAGCCAAAAGCTTGTCCAAGTCGAGGGCTAAGGTCGTTTACAGCCATTGATCTTGTAATTCCTGTACGGAAGCCAACACCAAACGTATGGAAGCTTGTAAGGTCGCTATGGTAATCATTTATTGGTATAATATTTTTAAAAGAATAACGCAATATGGTATTGAAATACTTATTAAAATTATTAGTACCCCAAGAATAAGGCAAGACTGCATTTAGAGATGAGTTGTATTCATTCCAGACATAATACGAACTATTATTTCCCTCTTCCAATGATATATTCCTTCTACTGTAGTTTAGCTTTAAATTAACAATCGGATACCATCCTTTATAGGTATAATCAACAAACAATTCTCCTCTTTGTTCATCCACTAAATACCTATAACCTGTGGAGAAAAGAGATGTTCCAAGTATGTTTTGAGAGAATAAAGAGAGCCCAAAATCAATATCTTGGCTTTCTGCATTAATATATATTGGTGCCCAGCTATGGAAATTGAATAGGTGTTTTATCTTGGAATATTTCCTGCTTGGGTAAACTGTATCTTTAATCTTGTCTATTGTAAAGAGGTAATCCTCCTGTTCTGTTATAAGTTTTGCTAAAGGGAACATAGGCGTTTCTTTGTCGTTCTTAATAGAGTCTCCTTCAATTATAGGTAGAATATAGATTTTGCTACCATCTGCTGTATATTGACTAATTATTAAGCTATCTCCAACGAATGAGAAATCCTTAACTCCAAAGCGACTCTCTGTGTTTTGGGTAATATAGTCTGAGTTCTCATAAGGGTTAAAAGAATAAACTTGGTAAGTATTATTATAATCTCCAATAAAATAAAGCCTGCCATTATGGAACTTAGTCTTTAAGATATTATTAAAACTAAATGGTGTTATTTGGGTATAAGTTTTATTATAAATATTGTAACTCCCTATTGACTTGCCGTCTTGGTTAAACTTAATTAGAAATATCTCATCTGCCTTATCTGACCATGAAGGATAGGAAAACTTATCATAAGAGCCACTGCTTTCAAAACGCATTAGAATATCCCCTGAGGTCTTATCAAGAATAACTAAACGTTGATCGTTAATTGAATCCTCTTCAATTGCTGCAATAATATTTTCATTATTTGGATTATAAGAAGGGGTGTAAAGCCTTTCCTTTTTGGTTATCCTCTTGTAATTGTCTGTTTCAATATCATATTCAATAATATCTGCATAGTTTTCATGTTCCCAACGAGAGTGGTATTTAAACTCAGACCAAAGTAATTTATTCTTATTTACATCCATATAGGAGTTTAGAACCCTTCCTATATTAGATAATTTAGTTTCGTTATTATTTGTAAGCTTTATTAGCTGTGGAGCTTCAAAGGTTGATGTTTTTAGGCTTATAATTGTTGAATCGTTTATCTTTTGAGGTGATAGATAATTAGTATAGAACTTATTCTTCTTGCCTAATGGGTTTGATGTAATATCTTTATTTCTATCATAATATACTTTGTCTTCTTCTGTCCACTGTGTTTTTAGGCTATCAATCATTTCAAAGTATAAACTCTCTAAATCTATCTTTAAGTTTCTTTTCTCTGACTTACCAAAGAATTGAAATTTCCAAAAGTTTCTTCCAACGTTGTCAAGCATATCAGCCCAAATATACTTATCGTATTTCTGTCTTCCAAAAGCTGTTAAATTATATCCGAAAACATAGGTATTAGGAACATAGTCTTTCTTTGAGCCAAGTAGGGCCTTATCGAAAGAATACGTACCCTTATCCATAACTTGAGCTTTGAAATACATATTGAAGTCAGGCGTCTTACCTCTTCCTGTTGGTGTTAGGGCAGTTTCTGTTGCTACTGCATCGCCTTCCATAAACCAAGTAGGAATATAAAGGCCTAAAATCAAGCCATAAACGTGTTCTCCAAGAATATTAACAAGGACCTTTGATGCGCCCTTATATAGAGAATAAACTTGTACTGAATGCCTCCACTCATGAATTGCTAACTGCCACATCCAAGGATAGGCATAAGTGTCAGGGTGGGTTGTTGTCCAAATTTCATTGCGTTTTGGAGCCCAAGTTGATAAGCCGTTTGAATAGGATGTATTGGTGTGAAGAACAAAAGGAACGTTTGGAGGTATTGTATTAAGTGTTTTGCCAACAAAGCCATAAATACTATCTAAGGCTGAGGCAAACTCTTGAGCTTTTGCTTCATAGAAGTCAGGGTAGATAACGCCAAACTTCTTTGTCTTAATTTGTCTCCATTTGATATTTCCATTATCTATGCCAGAAGTATAATATTGTGAATAGGATTTATGTGGCAAGGATAGTGAAAAAAGAAAAAAGAAAACCAAAGTCAAGACCAAAATACACTTGTATTCCTTTCTTTCTTTATGATTTTCTTTTCTCTTATTAATTTGCATTAATTAATTATTTTGCAGGAACATTCTTTAGTGTCGCAAGCAAATAATCCCAGAATTTTTGTACAGATGCAATTTCAACTCTTTCGTCTGGTGAGTGAGGGCTCATAATGGTTGGTCCAAATGATATCATATCCCAGTTAGGATAAACACCACCAAGTAGTCCACATTCCAAACCTGCATGAATAGCCATTATCTTTGGAGTTTTTCCATATAAACCATTATATGTAGTTTGCATTGTTTTTAAGATAGGAGAGTCCATATTTGGTTTCCAGCCAGGATATGCACCTTCAAATTTTCTTGTAGCTCCAGCAAGTTCAAAAACAGAACTCATCATTTCTGCTAAATCCATTTTTGCACTATCAACAGAGCTTCTTAGTAAACAGCTAACATTAATTGATTTATCATCAGTCTTAACAATTGCTAAGTTAGTTGAGGTTTCTGTTAGTCCTTCCATTGAATCACTCATTCTGATTACGCCATTAGGACAAGCATAAACGCCAAGAATCATTCTCTTTTGAGTATCAAGGTCAATAACATTTGCTTCTAATGCAGTTGGGTTAAAATTAATCTCGAAATTAGGCTCAACTAAAGCATATTCGTTCTTAATATCTTTGCCCATTGCTTCAACTAATTTCTTAGCCTCTGCAACCTTATCAGTAGGAATAGCAATGGTAGAGAAAGCCTCACGAGGAATAGCATTTCTTAAACTTCCACCATTAATACTAGAAATTCTTAATCCCAAAGTTTCAAGAGCCTTAAAGAAACGGAATAAAACTTTGTTAGCATTAGCTCTTCCAAGAATGATATCCATGCCACTATGACCGCCTTTAAGCCCTTTAATATCTAAAGCAAAGCCAGACAGTCCAACAGGGGTAGTTTCTTTCTTATAATTAAAAGCAAAGCTTCCGTCAATTCCACCTGCACATCCAACATAAAGTTCACCTTCTGTTTCAGAGTCAAGATTTAAAAGGATATCTCCTTTAAGAACACCTGCCTGAAGACCAAAAGCACCAGTCATACCAGTTTCTTCGTCAATAGTTAAAAGAGCCTCAATTGGACCATGAGTTAATGTATTATCTTCCAAAACAGCAAGAATAGCAGCAACACCCATACCATTATCAGCACCAAGAGTTGTCCCCTTAGCTCTAACCCATTCTCCGTCAATCCAAGGGATTATAGGGTCAGTTTCAAAATCATGTTTTGTGTCTGAATTCTTTTGAGGAACCATATCGATGTGAGCTTGAAGAACAATACCTTTCTTGTCTTCCATTCCCTTAGTCGCAGGCTTTGAAATGATAACATTACCAATCTTATCAATTATGTATTCTAATTTGTTTTTCTTTGCAAATTCAATTAAAGCCTCAACAAGTTTAGCTTCTTTTTTTGAAGGGTGAGGAATAGAACAAATCATATCAAAGTTATTCCATACAGCCTTAGGTTCTAAATTTCTAATTTCACTCATAAATATATATTTTAAATTATTAATTGTATTTTATTTTAAATTTTTCTGATATACAAACGGATAATTGAAAAGGTTTATTTCATTCTCCGTTAGTTCTCTGTCGAAAATCCCATACATAGTGGAACCCGAACCGCTCATTTGTGCATATATAGCACCAATTTCATAGAGCTTATCCTTAATTTCTTGAAACTCCTTATGCTTAGCAAAAATGTTTTTCTCGAAATCATTCTTTATAAAATTCCTCCACTGCGACATAGGCAGACTTTCCACAATATTCATTAGATTATACTCATCCCTCATTGGCACAATGCCTGCATAGGCTTCCGCAGTACTAATGAAAATATCAGGCTTAACCAAAAGAATTGTCTTACCCCTAAGAGAAAGTGTAGTTGGTGAAAGTTCATCTCCCTTATTAAAAGCAAAAGAAGGTACATTATAAATAAAGAAAGCACAATCAGCACCTAATTTCCTTGCGTAGCCGTCCAATTTCTCAAGAGAAAGATTAAGCTCAAACAAGAAGTCAATAAGCTTTAAAGTGTAAGCAGCATCACTACTACCGCCACCCAAACCAGCACCCATAGGTATTAACTTATGCAGATGAATACTCACCTCAGGCAAGTTAGGGAAGTCCTCTTTCATCAAGTTATAAGCCTTAATACAAAGATTATCCTCACTTGTTTTAGTCTCAATAGGCAGTCCAGTCACAACAATTTCAGTCTTCCCAATATCCTTAGGCCTTATCTCCAAAACATCCTCTAACGGGATAGGATAAAGCAAAGTTTCAATATTATGGAACCCATCCTTGCGTTTTTCAACAACATTTAGACCAATATTAATTTTACAATCAGGGAAATAAATCATTAAGCAAAGTTACTAAAATATTTCATAAAAATAGAATAAAACAACAGAAAAATATAATAAATCAACATTAAAATGAATCGCCGTATTAAATTACTGAAACTGCGTAATAATTTATTGAAACAAAGAAAGAATAAATTAAAACGAAGATTCACAAAAGCCTAATTTCAAACATAAACAACCCTATATTTTAACCAATTTTAACAAGTGTAACATGTATCACTGTAACAATACCCCATAAATGGAACATGTTACACTATTTACTAGTTAAAGGGAACACCAATAAGAATATTGGTAGTTCCTCTTTCACTTAGCTAGTAATTCATAAGTTGAAACAAGAAGAATCATCAAAAGAAATCACATTGATAACTATCTTAATTCCATTCTTGGTAAGTGGTAATCTTGGTAAATTGCCCTATATATTTACCAATTACCAAAACTTAATAGTTAAAGGGTAACCCCAAGAGTAAACTCATTGGGGAGTTACCTCTGTAACGTTGCTATTAAAAAATGATGAGGTTAAGATCAAGAAATATCAAGAAGAAATCACATTGCAATTTAAACTAATTTAAGAAGTGTAAACTGTAAAGCTGTAAAATACCCCTATATATATTACACTTTACAGTGTTTAGTAGTTAAAGGGAAACCTAATAAGAATATTAGGTATTCCTCTTTACCTTTGCTACTAACTTTAAGTTATTGTAATTCTTGGAACGTGGAACACTTGGAACAAACACCTATATATGTAACATGTTCCAAGATTTAATAGTTAAAGGGAACACCAATATAAATATTGGTAGTTCCTCTTTCCCTTTGCTATTAAGTTTTGAAAAGGAAAGAAAAATAATCAAAAGAAATAACATTGATAATTACGTTATTTTTATACGTGTTAACTGTTAATCTTGTTAAATTGCCCTATATATTTAACAATTAACAAGAACTAATAGTTAAAGGGTAACCCCATGAGTAAACTCATTGGGGGATTCCCTCTGTAACGTTGCTATTAAAATTTAGGTTTGAGATATTGATATTAGGGATGAGGTTAAATGATTGTTTTGTTTCCGTAATGCACTATTTATACAGCATAATAGAAATAGAATGTTGGGAATATGCCTAATTATTTATTGAATAGATGCTTTAAGGTTTCTTTGGGGTAATAGAATATCATTCTTGCGCCTGAGAACCTCATAACTTGACGCATACGGTCTCGCATTGTGGGTTTGAAGCAATGAGTTAGGCAGTATTTGCAAGCGTGTTTAAGCTCTCCGTAGAGGCAGTTATCGAGCCTTTTCTTTGAGTATTCGATTAGTTCTTGGCAGTCTGAGCAGAGGCTTTTGTTTCCTTCTTTCTTCTTGCAATAGAGCCTGATCATAAACTCAACAACTTTCTTTTCCCTTTCGATGCGACTAATTTTCATAATGCTTTTTTGTTTAGACAATGCAAAATTACAAAAATTACATTTGGAAATAAGGTGAGTAAATTAATGTAGTTAAAATTAATTATTTACCTTTGGAGTTTGGAAAGCCTTAGTGTAGATATTAAATTGTAGCTATGAAAAATTTATTTTTAGGGATTATGATAATGATATTGTCTGTTTCTTGCATTGATAATAAGGTGAAGATGGATAATTCTGTTTTTAGGTCTATAGAATTACAAGAGGTAATTAAGGAGCATATAAGTGAAATAAAGAATATTTCTGATTATAGATGCTGTGATAGTTTAATATTTATTAGTGTTTCGTTTTCTAATGATAATGATTTTAAAAAGATGAGCGTTAGTAGTCATTCTTTGGCTCCTGTGTTTAGGTTAGGTTTTAATGTTGTATATATAGGGAATTGTTTTTTTGAAGGAAGGAATATTTTAATTTATGACGAAGAAGAAATTGGGGAGGTTTTTCTTAATTATAATAATTTACAGCATGATTCTGCTGAAAGTTTCGACAACAAGTCTTGTAATGAGGAGATATATTTGAATGTAGCGACTTATAAAATTGAAGGGGATACATTGATTTTATTAGAAAAGAGATTTATTCCAAATATTAAAACAAGATAATTTGGTTATGAAAAAAAGGACGCAAAATTAATTACGTCCTTTTACACAAAAATTACATGAGAATATTTATTTTATTATTCCTATTGAGCGTTGTATAAAGCTGTTTAGGGCTTCTCCTTTTAGGAGTCCTTGGCTAAGTAGTGCAAGATCTTTTAGTTGGGATAGGACTTGGGTTTGTTTGTCTTGATCTGTTTCTGTTAGGACTTCATTCATTAGTGGGTGATTGGTGTTTACTACTAAGTTATAGGTCTCTGGCATTTCTCCATAGAAGGAAGCCATTCCTCCACCGCCCATTTCACTCATTTCTTTCATCCTTCGCATAAATTCATTTTGAGTTATTGTTAAGGGGCTGTCTGTTTCGTTTAGACTTTCCATAACGATGGTGAACTTTTGCTTGTCAACCTGTGCTTCAACTAAGGTTTTTAGGCTTTCAATTTGTTTTTCATCAAGCTTAGAAGGTATTACCTCGTCCTTTGGTATTAGTTTGTCAATAACATCACTATCAATACGAACAAATCTTGAGTCTTGTATCTTTTGTTCCATTAGGTTTACTAAGTGGTTGTCTAAGATTCCATCCATAAGAAGTACGTCGTAGCCCTTGTCTTTTGCTGATTGTATGTATGGATACTGCGAATCAACATTGTTTGTGTATAGATAGACTTGCTTATTGTCTTTGTCGGTTTGGTTTGCTTTGATTTTCTTTGTGTAGTCTTCAATTGAATAGAACTCATTTTCTATTGACTTAAAGAGGAATATCTTTTCTGCTCTTTCGTAGAACTTCTCGTCTGATAGCATTCCGTACTCAATGAATACTTTAATATCATCCCACTTCGCATTATACTCTTCTCTGTTATTCTTATACATCTCGTCAAGTTTATCTGCTACTTTCTTAGTTATATGAGATGATATCTTCTTCACGTTTGAATCGGATTGAAGATAGGAACGAGATACGTTTAGAGGGATATCTGGTGAGTCAAGAACGCCACGAAGAAGCATCATATATTCTGGTACAACTCCCTCAACGCTATCTGTAACGAATACTTGGTTGCAATAAAGTTGTATCTTATCTTTTGCTGGGTCTATATTCTTTTTAATCTTAGGGAAATAAAGTATTCCTGTTAGGTTGAATGGGTAGTCAACGTTTAGGTGTATGTGGAATAGTGGCTCATCGAAGTTCATCGGATAAAGCTCACGGTAGAAGTTTAGATAGTCTTCATCCTTTAGTTCCGAAGGTTTCTTCTTCCAAAGTGGCTCTGTATTATTAATTATTCTTGGCTTAGTCTTTTGAGTTCTTTTTGGCTCTCCCTTATCGTCTTTTTCTGTTTCTGAGTCTTCCCAATATTCTTCATCTCCAAAACGAATTGGAATTGGCATAAACTTACAGTACTTACTTAAGATTTCCATCACTTTAGAATCTTCCAAAAACTGCTTATTCTCATCATCAATATGCATAATGATTTCTGTTCCTCGGTCTGTCTTGTCTGATGCATCAAGCGTGTATTCTGTGTCGCCATCACACCACCAACGAACTCCAGGAGCATCGGTAAAGGATTTTGATTTAAACTCTACTTCCTTACTAACCATAAAAGAAGAATAGAAACCAAGTCCGAAATGTCCTATAAGCTGGTTTTGTTCAAGCTCTGACTTGCCTTTGAATTTCTCAACAAACTCTTCAGCACCAGAGAAAGCAATCTGATTGATGTACTTGTCAACTTCTTCTTCACTCATACCAAGACCTCTATCAATAACAGATAATGTCTTTTTCTTTTTGTCAATCTTAACTTCAATTGTAAGGTCGCCTAATTCTCCTTTAAACTGTCCTAAGGATGATAATGTCTTTAGTTTTTGGGTAGCATCAACTGCATTAGCTACTATCTCTCTTAGGAATATTTCATGGTCAGAATAAAGAAACTTCTTAATAATAGGGAAGATGTTTTCTGTCTTTACGTTTATTTTACCTTTCATATATTGTTATTTTTTTAATGTTTAATATTTTTCTTTTCAAGTCTCCTACAATCAATCCTTATACCATTCTTTCTTGTGTGCCAATTTGTCAGAAGAGAAAAGCTTGTGAGTAAAATGCTTTTTTTTTAAATAAACTCCTTATCTTTGAAAACTGATTTATTAAAACAATAAACAAATAAATAATATGGAAATAGCATTGATAGTAATTGTATTAGGCTTAATAATAGCTGTAATAATAATGGCTCTTATGTCTTCTAAAAATAAAGTAGAGACTAATCCTGAATTAGAATCAAATTATAAGACTTTAGAGTTAAAGTATAGTCAATTAGAAGTTAATTATAGCTTGTTAGATAGAGAAAACAGCTCTCTAAAGGCTGACTTAAGGAATAAGGAAGAGAATTTGAATAAGGAGGTTGAAAAGAATAATGCAGTATCTAAGCAGTTTGAAGATTTAAGGAAGGAGTTTAGTGATTTGACAAGTTCTAATAATGTCCTATTATCAAATTTTAAGAACAAGGAAGAACAACTTAGTAAAGAGTTAGAAAAGAATAATAAGTTAATAGTTCAATTGGAAGAAGAAACAAGGAAGTCTCTTGAGCTATCGAACTATAACAGCACTTTGAAAGCTAATAATGATGCAATTGAAAAGAAAGAGCTGGAGATTAAGGAGGAGTTTGACAAATTGCAAAAACAAGCCAAGATAGAATTTGTAAACTTGGCAAATGAAATATTAAAAAACAAGACAAGTGAGTTTACGGAAACCAATAAGCTAAATATAGAAAACTTATTGAAACCTTTGGATATAAGCATTAAAGCGTTTAGAGAGAATGTGAATACTAATCTAACAGAGGAAACAAAGCAACGTTCACTACTCCAAGCAGAGATAAAGAAAGTTATGGAGCAAACTACTTTGGTAAGCGAGCAAGCTAATAATTTAGCATCTGCACTAAAGGGTGAGAACAAGAAGGCAGGGAACTGGGGAGAAAATGTATTAGAAACCATACTTCAAAACACAGGCTTAGTTAAAGGAGAGCATTATATAACACAAGACGTGCATAGGAATGAAGAGGATAAGAAGATAATCCCTGATGTTGTTGTTTATTTGCCAGATAACAGAAAGGTAATTATTGACTCAAAGGTTTCGCTTGTGAACTATGATAACTATTTCACCGCTGAAGCAGAAGAAGACCAAAAGAAAGAACTTACTAAGCATATAGCATCGGTTCGCAATCATATTAATGAGCTAAGTCAAAAGAAATACGATGATATTAAAGGTAGTCTTGGGTTTGTGATGATGTTTGTGCCAATTGAATCAGCTTATTTATTAGCTATGCAAAACGATAGGACATTATGGGACTTTGCTTATAATAAGAATGTAGTCTTAGTCTCTTCCACAACTCTTATCTCCAGTCTTAGGATATTTTCTGACCTATGGAGAACAGATAAATTAAATAAGAATGCTGAAAAGATAATAGAAAATAGTGGTAAGTTGTATGAGAAATTTGTTGGTTTCTTAGAAACATTTGAAGATATCGGCAAGAAAATAAATACAACCACTGACTCTTATAATAAAGCTTATAACCAATTGAAAGATGGTAAAGGAAATCTAATTAAGCAAGCAAAAGATATTCAAGCCTTAGGGGTAAAGACTTTGAAAGTTATACCAGAAATGTTTGAAGACTATGATGAAGAGAAGGAAGGTTAAACTCTTTATTATAATTTAACCAAGAACTGAGCTGTTAGACGTGAACGCTGTTCTATAATTATCTCTTTGTCTTGTATTAAGTCTTTGATTGCCTCTTCACTATAACGCCTTATTGTTATTAGCCTAAGGTTATTATTATATTTAATGGAGTAGCTTGGAGATAACTCACTAATTAGCTTTTGAAGAAGGTGTTTTTGAATAGTGTCAAAGCATACCGAATAACTAATTGCGGAGTTTTGCATTAGGTTAATCTTTATTCCATAGCTTGCAAAAAGAGAAAAGATATTAGCAATATTCTCTTCAACAATAAAAGAAAAGTCCTTAGGGAATATAGAAAGAAGGGTTTGGCTATCCTTAAATATATAGCTTGGCATAAGAGGAAGAGTTTCAGAGCAGCAATCTATCTTAGTCCCTTTTTCTTCGGGTGAGAGGAAGCTCTTAATATAAAGCGGGATTGATTTGTTTTCTAATGGCTTAATTGTCTTTGGATGAATTATAGAAGCTCCGTAATATGCAAGTTCTATTGCTTCATTATATGGAACCTGTTCAAACTTCTGAGTGTTTTCAAAGTATTTTGGGTCAGCATTAAGTAACCCTGCAACATCTTTCCAAATAACAACATTTATTGCATCTAAGCAGTAAGCAAAGATTGCAGCAGAAAAGTCAGAGCCTTCACGTCCAAGAGTTGTTGTTTCTTTACTCTCTGTACCACTAATAAAGCCTTGAGTAATAATTAGGTCAGCATCTAAGAATAATGGCTTAATATCATTTGCAATATTATCTTTTGTTTCTTTCCACAAAACCTTTGCTCTTCTAAAAGAGTTGTTTGTTCTTATTATATCATTTGCATAAACAAGATTATGCTTAAGATTGATACTCTCAAAGTATTTTGAAATAATTGTTGTTCCAATAATCTCCCCAAAAGATACAATCATATCGTAAATCATATCGTATGGCTTACCATTAGATGAGGTTAGTTTTTCAATTATCTCCTTATAAGTTTCGTCTAAGAAGTTTTCAAGAAATTGGTTCTTTGAAGGGAAAAGCTCGTCGATGATTTCTTGGTGATAGCCTTTAGATAGCTCAATTGTAGTATAATCTATTTTTGAATGCTCGCAGAAATAGTGAAGAATGGTTTCCAAATTATTAGTAGTCTTACCCATTGCAGATATAATAATAACTCGTTTTTTATTTTCTGAACGCAGTATAGTACTAACGTTTATTATTGCCTGAGCAGAATTAACCGAAGCCCCACCAAACTTTTCTACATAGATTTCATTCATAGATTTTGTTATTTAACGGCAAAAGTAATAAAAAACTTTGTATCTTTGCTGTCAAATTATTTTTTTGTGCTATGGCTAAAAGACAATTAAGTTTTAATCCGGTATCGCTTTGGAGTGCTAACTTCTCAACAGTTCTAAGTATTTCTTTAGTTCTTTTTATGTTGGGCTTTATGCTTCTATTCATTTTCCATGCCTTCACTGCATCCAACAATTTAAAAGAAAACGTATCTTTCACTGTCTATCTTGTTGATGGTGTTGATGAAAATGAGGCAATTAGTCTTGAAAAAGACCTTAAAGCTAACACATACGTTAAATCAACCGAATATATATCACCTGAAAAGGCATCTCAAATGATGAGTAAGGTTATGGGAGAGAATCATCTTGAGGTTCTTGGTTCGGTTAATCCTTATGCTGCTTCAATAAATGTAAATCTAAAGGCAGAGTCGCTAAACAATAAAGATATTCGCCGTTTTATAACGACTCTTGAAGCAAAGGATATTGTGGATAATGTTGATTATCGTCAAGATTTAGTACAAGACATAAACACTGCTGTATATAATGTTTCGGCATTTGTTTTGGCTTTTATTGTTTGCCTACTTATCATTGCCGTAACCCTAATCAATCACACCATAAGACTATCCATATATTCAAAAAGATTCCTTATCCGTTCAATGCAACTTGTTGGAGCTAAGGCATCATTCATACAAAAACCATTTCTTCTTAAAGGACTTCTCTTTGGACTAATAGGTGGTTTGGTTGCAGATGTTTTCTTGGTGGGTATAATCTTTTGGGTAAGTTCTTCTTTCCCACAACTAATTCTCCAAGACTATTTCCCTATTTATGGAATAACCTTAGGGGTTGTTTTAGTTTTTGGAATTATTCTTTCCTTCACTTTCACATTCTTCTCAGTCTTTAGTTCTATGAATTTAAGAAATGAAAAATTATATAGATAAATAATAAATTACATTATATGGCAACTCAAAAAAAACCAATCACAAAGCAAAAATCAAGTTCTGAGCTATATGCTTCCAAACCAAGCTTTGACTTCGCATTTGAAAGAATAAACTATATCTTTATGTTAATCGGTTTAGGTCTTCTTGCTTTAGGTTATATCCTTTTGATAGGTGGAGGTTCTGATAATCCAGATGTTTTTAACGAATCTTTATTTGATGCACAAAGACTAACCGTTGCACCAATACTTATGGTCTTAGGAATTGCAGTAGAGATATATGCAATCCTTCTTAAGCCAAAAAGCAAGACAGATAAGGATATTCAAGAATAATTCGTAGCCTAATTTTATGACAATATTTCAAACCATCATCATAGCAATTGTTGAAGGATTAACCGAGTTTTTGCCAGTTTCTTCAACAGGGCATATGATTATTACCCAAGGTATATTAGGAGTTGAGAGTACCGACTTCGTTAAACTCTTCACAATATGTATTCAGTTTGGTGCAATCCTTTCAGTCCTTGTTCTCTATTGGAAACGCTTCTTTCAATCAATGAAATTCTACTATAAGCTCTTAATCGCCTTTATTCCAGCTGCCGTAATTGGTCTCTTAGCTGGAGACTTCATCGACTCCCTACTTGAAAACGTTTGGGTGGTTTCCATTATGTTGGTCTTAGGTGGTATCTTTATGCTCTTTGCCGACAAACTATTCAATAAGCCCCAAGAAGATCAAGAGATTACCTATAAGAAATCATTTAAGATTGGTCTTTTCCAATGCATAGCAATGATACCTGGTGTTTCTCGTTCAATGGCAACAATTGTAGGAGGTATGACTCAAAAGCTAACGCGTAAGAATGCAGCTGAGTTTTCTTTCTTTCTTGCTGTTCCAACAATGTTTGCAGCAACAGGATATAAGATGCTAAAAGCAGTTATGGCAGATGGAGGAGTGGAAATGCTAAAAACAAATCTTTCATCCCTAATAATAGGAAACATAGTAGCGTTTATTGTTGCAATGTTGGCTATCAAATTCTTTATCAACTTCCTCACAAAATACGGATTTAAAGCATTTGGATATTATAGGATAGTTGCAGGATTAGTAATTATAGTTTTAATGCTATTTGGCTTTGATTTAAGTGTAATATAAATGATAGATATTGAAAATGGTTCAGCCATACTAATCGATAAACCCTATACTTGGACTTCATTTCAAGTGGTGAATAAGATTAAATATAAGATTAATCATCACTATGGTATGAAAATTAAAATCGGACACGCAGGAACGCTCGACCCCTTAGCAACAGGTCTTCTAATAATCTGCATTGGGAAATTCACAAAAAAGATAGAAAGTTTTCAGAATACTGATAAGGAATATACCGGTAGCTTTACCCTTGGAGCAACAACCCCAAGCTTTGACCTTGAGCAATCAATAGACGAAACCTTCCCAACTGAGCATATAACAGAAGAGGCAATTAATGAAGTTGCAAAGCAATTTATAGGCGTTCAAGATCAAGTTCCACCTCTTTTTTCAGCTAAATGGGTTGATGGTAAAAGAGCTTATAAGCTTGCAAGAGAAAACCAAGACGTAGTCCTAAAGGCAAAGGAGATAGAGATAAAAGAATTTGAGATAACTGCAATTGATTTTCCAGTTGTTAGTTTTAGAATTGTTTGCACAAAAGGCACATATATTCGCTCAATAGCAAGAGATTTTGGTCTAAACCTTCAATCTGGAGCCTACCTAAGCTCATTATGTAGAACTCGAATTGGAGAGTTTTATCTTAAAGATGCAACCAAAATAGAAGATATAGAAACCCTATTATTGACTTAATTTACTTCATTTTTTTGAAGCCATTAAACAGCATATTGAATCACTGAAACAATCTGCTAAATCAAAGAAAGAATTTGCTGAATCAAAGAAAGAATTTGCAGAAATAATGCCTTAAATAAATAATGCTTTTTTATAGATAAATAATTGTTAATAAGGGCATTAGTCATATTTAATTATCCTTGATTTAAGAGCCTAAGTATAATAATTGTTAAATAGCTTGACAAAACTTCATTCTGGGGTTATCTTTGCTGACCGTGAAATTTACGCATAGAAAATTAATTAACGTATATAATATATGAAACTTTCTCAGTTTAAATACAATTTACCTAAAGAACTTATTGCTTCAAAACCTAATGATAACAGAGATGAATCTCGTCTTATGATTATCAATAGAAAGACAAAAACAATTGAGCATAAGATGTTTTCTGACATTATCGATTACTTTGATGAGCATGATTTATTTGTTTTCAACGACACCAAGGTCTTCCCTGCACGTCTTTATGGAACAAAAGAAAAGACCAATGCAAGAATTGAGGTCTTCCTTCTTCGTGAGATTAATCCAGAGACAAGACTTTGGGATATCTTAGTTGACCCAGCTCGTAAGATAAGAATTGGAAATAAGCTCTATTTTGGAGAAAATGATGAGTTAGTTGCTGAGGTTATCGACAATACAACTTCAAGGGGCAGAACTCTTAGGTTCTTATATGATGGTTCTCACGAGGAATTTCATAAGGTACTACATAAATTAGGCAATACACCAATCCCTGACGATTTACTTAGGATACGTGAACTTATGCCTGAGGATAAGGATAGATACCAAACAATTTATGCAGTAAACGAAGGGGCTGTTGTTGCTCCAACTGCTGGTTTCCATTTCTCAAAACAACTTCTTAAACGTCTTGAAATTAAGGGTTGTGAGTTTTCTTATGTAACTCTTCATAGTGGCTTAGGTAATTTCAGACCAATTGAGGTTGAGGACTTGACTAAGCATAAGATGGATTCTGAGGAAATGCACGTTAATCAAGCTAATGCTGACATCGTTAACTTGGCAAGACGTAGAGAAAAAAGGATTTGCTGCGTAGGAACAACTACAATGAAGGCAATGGAAACTGCTACAACAATTTCAAAGGATATAGTTCCTTTTGATGGTTGGAGTAATAAGTTTATATTCCCTCCTTATGAGTTTGGTGCTCCTAATTGTATGATTTCTAACTTCCATCCACCACTTTCGTCAATGTTAATGATTGCTGCGGCTTTTGGAGGTTACGATTTGATTATGGAGGCATACAAACAAGCAATTGAAGAAAAGTATAAATTTTTGACCTACGGTGATGCAATGTTTATCATCTAAGTCTTGCTATATGATAGTTGTCGCTGGGGGAAAGGGTTTGCGTTTTGGTTCCGAAATTCCAAAACAATTCCTTCCCATTGGTGGCAAACCCATATTGATAAGGACTATTGAGAAGATAAGACAAGCTATATCAGACATTAAAATTATACTTGTATTGCCAAAAGAATATAAAGACTATTGGCAATTACTATGTAGTGAATATGGCTTTTCAATAGAACATAAGATTGTTGACTCAGGAGATGAAAGGTTCTTTTCTGTTAAGAATGGGATTGATGCAATTGAGGATGAAAACGCTATTATTGGAGTTCATGATGGTGTAAGACCCTTTGTGGGCTTGGAAGTTGTGAGGGAATGTATGCTTGTTGCTGAAAAGTTAGGCACTGCAATTCCTGCAATCAAACCATTGGAAACAGTAAGGCTTGGAAGGACAGAAAATTCAACCCATAAGAGTTCGAGTTTTGATAGGAATGAGGTTTTCCTTGTTCAAACTCCACAGTGTTTTGACTCAAAGATGCTAAAAAAAGCATATTCACAATCTTTCGATAAGTCTTTCACCGATGATGCCTCAGTGGTTGAGAAACTCGGTTATGGGATTAATTTGGTTAAGGGTAATAGGGAAAACATAAAGATTACTAACCCCTTAGACATTATTTACGCTGAAATTTTGATTGATGAATTTAAAGATTAAAAACTTATTTAATAAGACTTTCTCTTGTGAATTAGAGACTATAAGTCCAATTGCTGCTCATGGCTCTTCAAGGGAGTATTTCCGTTGTATTGGAGGAGGAACAACTTGTCTTGCTGCTTATAACGATGATAAGAAAGAGAATTTAGCCTTCTTAGACTATGCCTATCAGCTTAAGACAAAGGGTATTTCTGTTCCAAAGATTTACTCAGAGGATATTGAAAATGGGATATATCTCTTAGAGGATTTAGGCAATATTACCCTTTATGATATGATAGAAAAAGAGAAAAGGGGAGAAGGTCGTTTTTCTGATATTAGGGATATCTATTATAAAGTTATTAGAGAGCTTCCTAAAATTCAGATAGAGGGAGGAAGGGATTTTGATTATTCAAATGCTTATCCAAGAAAGGCTTTCGACTCTCAGTCTATTGCTTGGGACTTAAGCTATTTTAAATACTATTTTCTCAAACTCTCAGATATAGGTTTTGATGAGCAAGAATTAGAAAATGACTTCAAAAACCTAAGCAATTACCTCCTTTCAACCGATTGCTCTCACTTCCTTTTCCGTGACTTCCAATCAAGAAACATAATGGTTTTTGACAATAAACCATATTTCATAGACTTTCAGGGAGGGAGAAAAGGAGCATTACAATATGATTTAGCTTCATTATTATTTGATGCAAAGGCAGATTTAAGTCCTGAGTTTAGAACGGAGCTATTAGATTTATATATCTCAGAGCTCAAACTCTATGTTGAGGTTGATCAAAAGCAGTTTAAAGAGATTTTCTATGCCTATGTTTATATTAGAATTATGCAGGCAATGGGTGCTTATGGGTTTAGAGGTTACTTTGAAAAGAAGGAGCATTTCCTTAAAAGCATTCCTTTTGCTCTAATTAATTTAAAATGGTTGGAAGATAATATTAGTCTGAATGTAAAACTGCCTGAGCTAAAAAGAATATTTCAAAAAATGATTTCTTCTAAGAAACTAATGGATATTTCTTCAAAAAAACTATTAGTAAACATTAAGAGCTTCTCATATAAGAAAGGTTATCCTCACGATATTTCAGGAAACGGAGGTGGATTTGTTTTTGATTGTAGAGCAATTCACAATCCAGGAAGATACGAGCAGTATAAGACCTTAACAGGCATGGATAAGGAAGTTATAGATTTCTTAGACAAGGAAGATGATGCAAAGCTCTTCTTTGAAAATGTCTTGAATCTAACCACCCAAAGCGTTGATAAATATGTAGAAAGGAAGTTTTCAAGCCTTATGATTTGTTTTGGATGCACAGGAGGTCAACATCGCTCTGTCTATTTTGCAGAAAAACTATCAAATATTCTTTTGCAAAATGCTGATATAGACGTAGTTTTACATCACATCGAACAAAATAAATAAAATATTGAGCTTAAAGCATGACTTATTCAACGAAATATTCTAAATTTGCAATCAAATAAATAGATATTTAAATAAACATAAAATATAACAATAGAGATGAAAACCAGAGACATTATTTCAATAGTACTTATTGTAGGCATACTTGTATTAGGATTTGTATTATACACAAGTATCATGAGACCAGTTAAGTTTGATGATGAATACAACAAACGTTCTACAGAAGTTATTAACAAATTAAAAGATATTAGAACCATTCAAGAAGCTTTCAAAGGAACAAACGGAAGATATTGTAGTGATATTGACTCATTGCTAACCTTCCTTGAAACAGGAAAAGTTATCATGGTTAAGAAATATGGTATTGTTCCAGATTCACTAACAGAGGCTCAAGCTATTAAGGCAGGAATTGTTTCAAGAGACACTGTAAGTGTTAATCCTCTTGAGAAATTAATTGAGGAAAAACTTCTTAGAGTCGCTAAGAATGATATCAAAAACTTAAAGTATATTCCTTATTCAGATGGTATGGTTTTTGAAGTTAAGTCTGACATTATTGATAGAGGAGGAGTTATGGTTGCGACTTTCGAAGCAACAGCTGAAATAATGACTTATACTAAGGGAATGAAAGAACAAGACGTTGTAAATAGAAAGGCTGAAATCATAGGTAAAGATAGATATCCTGGATGGAAAGTAGGAGATGTTACTCAACCAATCACTGACGGAAACTGGGAATAAGAAAATAATATGGATAAGTTTAAGTTAGAAAACTTTATAAAATCAGAAGAGAAGATTAACTCCCAAGATACGGATTTGTGCATCTGCATTAATTCTGATGGGTTTTGCTTCTCTTTGATTGATAATAAATATAATCTAAAAGCATTGGGTGAATTTAAATTAGATTTATCAACAGGTATAACTTCTGTTATGTCAGAAATGAAGGCTTGTTTCAACTCAATAGATATTAGATTATTCAATTTTAATAACATTAGGGTTGTTGTTCAAGCAAGCAAGAATGTTTTTGTTCCTTATAAATTATATGATAATACTAAGACCAAAGAATATATCCGCACTGTTGCTCTCTTAAATGGTTCTGATGCTGTTTTGGAAAGCATTTCTGAGAAATTAGATGCTGTTTTGGTATTTGCAACTCAAATGTATCAACATTCAGGAATAAAAATCCTTATGCCAAAAGCTAAATTCATGCCTCAACATCAAGTAATGGCGGAATATGGATTTGATATCTCAAAACTTTCAAACAATACCGCAGTACTTTATAAGAGAGGAAATTCTTTTGATTTAGTAGTCTTTAAGGGTATGACTTTCACGTTCAGCAATAGCTTCGACTATGTGACAGAAAGTGATATGATATACCATATTTTATTTGCATTAGAGCAACTGAAAATCGACACCTCCGAAGTTAATTTACTAATAACAGGAGATGAGTTTTCAATTGAAGAAAAGCAAATACTAAGGAAATACATTAAGGATGTTTCTTATGCAAACCCAATGGAGAATATTAGAGTAGGTTTAGAGTTTGACAACTTTGACTTGCAGAAATACTTCCTAACCTTAGTTAGATAATGAGAATTATTGCTGGTGAACTAAGAGGAAGAAGGCTAAAGACACCAACAAATCTTCCTGTTAGACCTACTACTGACCTTGCAAGGGAAAGCCTTTTCAATATCCTAAGAAACAAGATTGACTTTGAAGAATTAAATGTTCTTGATCTTTTTGCAGGAACAGGTTCGATTAGTTTTGAATTTGTATCTCGGGGAGCAAAACAAGTAACATCTGTTGACCAAGACCAACGTTGCATAGACTTTATTAAGAAATCCTCTAAGGAGCTTGAAGTTGAGAACCTTTTTGCACTAAGGAGCGATGCCTTTATCTTCTTGGGACGCTCTCAGATGAGCTTTGACCTTGTTTTTGCAGACCCTCCCTACGACTTAAAGCAATTTGACATTATCCCAGAGCTGGTTCTTAAAAGTTTTGTTAAGCCAGGTGGATTATTTGTACTTGAACATGCAAAAGAACATTCCTTTATAGAAAACCCACACTTTATTGAACAAAGAAACTACGGTAAAGTGAATTTCTCATTCTTCCAACAAAAGCCTGAAGAAGCAGAATTATAAAACACTTCCCTTATATAAAATACAAAAGCCCCATTATTTCATTTATTGAATAGTGGGGCTTTGTTTTTTTGTTTAGATTTCTTAGCCTCATACCTTATTAATTAGAGGGCAAAACCTTTAAAAAGTGGTCTTAACTAAGTAGTTGGCTTGTTGAAATGGCGAATTAAATTTCTAATATCCTGTATTAAATTTCTCTTCCTTTGATTAATCTTGCTAAGATGCACATCTCACCGTGCTAAGATGTACATTACAAGACGCTAAGATGTACATCGGAGTAAGCTAAGATGTACATCTTAGTGAAATCGTTCTTTAAGATAGAAATTTATTAGCTCATTTTAATAATTTCTTCTTTGATTCTGATGGTTTTTATCTAAAGAAATCGTTTATCTTTTCCTTCAATACCTTCTTAAACTTTGAAGGGTTTTGTCTTGCATAAGAAAAAGCGTCTTCTGTTAGGTCAATAAATTTTCTCTCTCCATTCTTATTATAAACAAATAAAAGAGTAGGTGATTCAATCTCGTAATGCTTAATTATTTCGTTTTCTGTTTCTTGTTCAAAGTTAATACTCTTAAAAACTAAGTCGCCTCTTGTTATTTCTTTTTTGTACTTCTCTAACGTAGAAACAACTCCGCCTTCAATAGCATTGCAGGTCACACATCTTTCTGTGCGGTGGAAATAGTAGATTTCAAGAAGGTCTTTCTTTTGGTTTTGTGCAAAACTTATTAAGCTAATAAACATTGCAAATACTAATACTGTTATTTTTTTCATAGTCTTATAAATTATATGTTATTATTGTTTTCTAATTTATTTAATGGTTAATCGAAGTCCGAGATTAAACTGTCTTCCTATTATTGGTGCATATATTATTGAGGAATCGAAATACTGTCCAAAAGGATCGTTAGCGCTAATTATTGGGTTCTTTTGTTTGTAATTCAAAATGTTCTCACAGCCAACATATATTTCTACATTATTAAATTTACGTGTTATTTGTGCG
Organism: Bacteroidales bacterium; assembly: GCA_041673165.1. Taxonomy (GTDB): domain Bacteria; phylum Bacteroidota; class Bacteroidia; order Bacteroidales; family P3; genus UBA10566. Next base: position 6,768 of record JBAYYI010000016.1, on the reverse strand, counting down.
TGAAGGATGAAGTAATCAGGGCTTTTTTCTGACAATTGATATTCTAATGGGTTTGTTTGAGTGTTTGGAAGTCTTGTTTGACCATGATATTGGGTTGTAATGGAGTATTTCCATCTATCATATCTTGTTGTATAGTGGAGTGATAGTAATCCTTTGTGCTTAGGGGTTAGTGGCATCTCAATTAACTCATTTCCTATTGTTATTTTTGAGTCTGAATAAACATAAGCAAGTGTTGTTTCAAAGCCTTCAAAGAGGTTTGCTGTTATTTCTGCTTGAAAACTATTTGCAAACGATTCTCCTTTTAAGTTATAGAAATGTGCTTCTCTTGAGTTTTGTTCAAGGTCAACAATTACCCTATTCTTAAAGTCTGTCCTATGGAAATCTAATGAAAAAGAAATAGATCTATCATCTTCAAAAAATAAGATATGTGAGTAGGAAATTCCATAGTTCCAAGCATCTTCAAGTCTTAGGTCTTCATCAAAGATTAGGTTTCGAGAAGTGGCTAAGAGGTTAATGTTTTCCGGCAAAATATTTGTGCTATGTAGTCCTCTTCCCATTGAAACCCTAAGTGCGGAGTTTTCCCATGGTGAGTATTTTGCGTGAAGGCGTGGGGTTAGGATGGTTTTCTTGAAGAACATATTATAGTCTGTTCTTAGTCCTGCAATAAATGTCCATTTCTCTTTGTCACTAAAAGTATATTCTGCAAACCCTCCCATAACCAATTCTTCCTTTTCTTTGTAGTTTCCAAATATAGAATCCTTTGAAGATAGGTTTTCTCTTAGATTATCGTAGCTTGCATTTGCTCCAAAGCTGATTTTATTCTTATTATTCCAAAGATCAGAATTATAAATTAAAGCAAGGTTGCCACTTATTTGGGTTGGGTTGTATTCCCTTAATCCAAACTGTGATTTAAGCTCATGATAAACAAAATTAGAATTAACCCCAATGCTACTATTCTTATCTTCATTTACCAAGAAGCCAGTATTCTCAAAGAATTGTATCCTCTTAGTGTTTAGAACTGCCCCATAGTAGTTCGTAGTGTTGAAGTCCTTATCTTTATCAAAGCGTTTATCTCCTCCAATCCTGTCTTCATAGAGAATATCTACTCCAAAACGGCTCTTTATTTTGTCCTTATAGTTAAAGAAATAGCGGTTTGATGCAATTAATAGGTCAGAAAGAGGGACATCAAGGAAGTTGTCGTTATTCCTATCCGACTTCATAAAGGTTGACTCTCCATGTGCAAGAACGATTGATTCTAAGTATTTATTTATCCTAAAGGAAGAGTTTATATTTAACTCCTGTTTGAGGAAATCATTAGTGAAGTATTCTAAATAAAACCTTTCTTTCCTCTCTGGTTTCTTAACATCAATATTGATTTGCCCTGTAATGCTTTCATAACCATGAGTAACAGAGGAAGTCCCTTTTGAAATGCTTATCCCATCAAGCCAAGGCCCAGGGATATAATTAAGCCCATAGGTTGTGGAAAGCATACGAATGGAGGGTTGGTTCTCAACTAATATCTGGCTATAAATGCCTGCTAAGCCTAACATCTGAATTTGTTTTGCTCCTGTAACGGCATCTGTAAATCCAACATCAACTGCTGCATTGTTTTCAAAGCTTTCAGCCAAAGAGCAGCAAGCAAGCCTCTTTATTCCTTCGGCAGAAACATATTGACTAAAGACTGCATCTTCTGTATTTAGTGTTGTGCCTGATCTTTTCTCAACAACATTAACTGCATTTAGCTCTGTTGCCTCTCTTTCTAAGGCAAACTCAATATATTCTTTCTCTTTAGCTATGTGTTTCTTTGATTTATGATAACCAATAAAGCTAACCTCTATAAATAAGCTGTCTTTATCAATCTTTTTTAAAGTGAAGAATCCTTTTTCGTCAGAGGTTGTGCCTATGGATGTACCCACTATCCCAACATTTGCAAAAGGAATGCCTTTATTTGTTTCTTTATCCACAACCTTACCTCTAATTTGTTGGGAAAAGCTAAGAGAAGAAATACTTAGTAAGAGTAGTGTAATGATTAATGTCTTTTTCATAGTATTATTCTAAAAATTATAGTGCAAATTTAGGGGCTTAATTATTTTTTCTTTGTAATTTTGATTACAATACTCATTTTTTATTATTAGCAACAATCGTTATTGTCTTTCACATCTGAGAAGAAATCGGCGAAATATGTCTTTGCTAATTCCCAATTCTTCCTATTAATACAATACTTAACCTTAGGAGGCTGAGTTTCTCCTTGAATAAGTCCGGCATCTTTCAATTCTTTTAGATGTTGTGAAACAGTAGCCTTTGCAATTGGCAACTCATCGTGAATTTCTCCAAAATAGCAACTATCTTGCTTAGCTAAGAAAGATAATATTATAATTCTGGTTGGATGGCCCATTGCTTTTGCAAAACGAGCAAGTGTTTTCTTATCCTTATTTATAGTTGTTTTCTCTTGCATATACGACCTTATTTGTAGTTTGCAAAAGAACGAACAATAATTGTAAAGACCAAATTTTTTTAATTAATTCTGATAACTGACAGTATTGTTTCTTATCTTTGCAACTTTAATTTCAAAAAAATAGATTAAAGATGTTAGACAAGAATACAATTATTGGATTAGTACTTATTTTCGCAGTTTTTATTGGTTATGGTATTTTGACAGCTCCATCCGAAGAGGAGCGAGCAGCAATGAAAGTCAAGCAAGATTCAATAATGAGAGTTGAAGCAAACTTAGCCTTAGATGCAAAAGCAGAACAAATAAAAGATTCTATTGCTCAAATTTCTAATGATAGCATTTCTAATTTCGCTCAAGACTCAACTAAGTTTGCTGAATATGGTGCATTTGCTTCTTATGCTGAGGGTGAAAAGAAAGAAATAACTATATCCAACGAATTATTTGAGATTAAATTTTCTTCACTTGGTGCAATTGTTGAGCAAGTTACTCTAAAGGAATACTTATCTTACGATAAAACACCAGTAGTTTTATTTGACAAAAATTCATACGGACTTAATCTAACAGCAGGACAAAACATTGTTAGAACCGAAAAGCTTTACTTTGAACCTACCATTAATAATAAACCAATAACACAACCTATTAATGTAAAGGCTGGGGACTCTGTTGTATTAGTCTTTAGGGCTAAGGTTGCGGACTCTCTTCATAATGGAGCTTTAGAGTTTCGCTATGTTGTTAGGGGAGATGATTATAGAGTTGGTTATAATGTTGTTTTCAATAATCTAAAAGGTATTATTTCAGACCGAGGTTCAGTTGAAATGGTTTGGGAAGCAGATCTAAACGCTCAAGAAAAAGACCCAAGTGTTGAGGTAAAGAATTCTTCAATCTATTATCTATTAAAGGATGAGGTTGAATACTTAAAAGAAAATGGAGTTGATGATAAGAAAGATGAGAATGGGATACCAATCAAATGGGTTTCCTATAAACAACAGTTCTTCTCAACATCTCTAATAGCAAATAATGCTCCTTTTACTGCAGCAACAATGCAAACCATAAAGGAAAATAGACCTGCAAAAGATTCTACCTATCTTCGTTCAATGAAATCACTCCTTACTATTCCTTTTGATGGAGACGAGGCAGTAAGTGAGGTTTCAATGGATTTCTTCTTTGGGCCTAATAAATATGCTGTTGTAAGTGATTATAATATTCAAATGGAAGAAATCATACCTCTTGGTTGGGGCTTCTTCCTTATGCAATGGGTTAACCGTTTTGCAATTATCCCTATCTTTGACTTCCTAAGCCAGTTTGGTTGGAACATGGGTATTGTTATCCTTGTCCTAACTATAATGGTAAAGATAGTTCTCTTCCCTTTGGCATATAAATCTTATTCCTCATCTGCAAAAATGAGGGTTATACAACCTCAGATTAAAGCAATTACTGAGAAGTTTCCTAAGAAGGAGCAGGCGATGGAGAAGCAGAAGGAAACGATGGCTCTCTATAAGCGGGCAGGCATAAACCCAATGGCGGGATGTCTTCCAATGGTTCTTCAGTTCCCAATTCTTATTGCGATGTTCCGTTTCTTCCCAGCTTCAATTGAACTTCGTCAGCAATCATTTCTTTGGGCTGATGACCTTTCAAGCTACGACTCAATCTTCACTCTGCCTTTCGATATTCCATTCTATGGCTCTAATGTTAGTCTTTTCTGTTTGCTGATGACTGTTGCTCAACTTTTCTACACCAGAATGACAATGAAACAACAGGCAGGAACAAATCAAATGCCAGGAATGAAGTATATGATGTACCTTATGCCACTTATGATGCTATTTGTCTTAAATAAATACTCTTCAGCTCTTAACTATTATTACTTTGTTTCTCTTTGTTTCACATTTATTCAAGTTTGGGTTATTGGTAAAACAATTAATGAAGGAAAGGTTCTTGCTAAACTAAAAGCAAACCAAAACAAACCTATTACTAAATCGAAATGGCAAGCAAGAGTTGAGGCTTTGGAAAAACAAAACAGATCTGTTATGGAACAAAGACAAAATCAACAAAAGAATAAAGGTAAACGCTAATTCAATTTACTAAATAAATATTAATTACTAAATAAAAACATTATGAGTTATTTTGTACTAATGGTTGTTGTTTTTATAATAGGCTACACGCTAATTGCGCTTGAGCATCCTATTAAAATAAACAAGTCTGCAACTGCTCTTTTGCTTGCTGCTGTTATTTGGGCGGTCTTTGCATTAATGGGTCCTGGTTTTGACCACGAGGACTTAGTTACGCACCTTGGAGAAGTGGCTGAAATTCTTTTCTTCCTTTTAGGAGCTATGACAATTGTTGAAATTATCGATAGGCACGAAGGATTTAGCATTATCACCGACAAGATTAAGACTACAAACAAAAGAAAACTGCTTTGGATAATAAGTATTATAACATTCTTTATGTCTGCAGCTTTAGATAACCTAACAACTTCAATTGTTATGGTTGCGTTATTAAGAAAGTTGATCGACGATAAGCACGACCGTTGGTTCTTTGCAGGTATGGTAATTTTGGCAGCAAACTCAGGTGGAGCTTGGTCACCAATTGGAGACATTACAACCATTATGCTGTGGATTAAAGGTAATATAACAGCTGTTAATATTATACTTGAAACATTTATACCTAGTTTAGTGTCTATGTTAGTTCCTCTAACTGCTGTATCCTTTATGATGAAAGGAAAAGTAACAAGACCAGAGATTAAAGAAGAAAAAGGTTCTGCTATTTCTATTTCATCAAAACAAAGCAATATAATATTCTTTATTGGAGTTGGTTCACTACTTTTTGTTCCTGTATTCAAAACAGTTACTCACCTTCCTCCATATCTTGGAATTCTTTTCGGACTTGGCTTAATGTGGGTTGTTACAGAACTTATGCATGTTAAGGATAAGAAAAACTATTCTAAACTTAATGTTTCTGCAGTTCTTCAAAGAGTAGATACTCCTTCCGTTCTTTTCTTCTTAGGTATCTTGATGGCAGTTGCTGCATTGCAAACAGCTGGTCACTTAACACTTCTTTCAGAACAACTTGACAAAATAGGTGATATCTATGTTATAAACTTAATTATTGGTATTCTTTCTTCAATTGTAGATAATGTTCCTTTGGTTGCAGCTGCAATGGGGATGTATTCTGTTCCTACAGCTGAACAGCTTGCTGCTAATCCAGAGCTATATCATTTTGCAGTAGATGGAGCTTTCTGGGAATTCTTAGCATATTGTGCTGGAACAGGTGGAAGTATCCTTATTATTGGTTCAGCAGCAGGTGTTGCAGTTATGGGAATGGAAAAGATAGACTTCATTTGGTATCTTAAACATATATCAATTTGGGCTTTACTTGGTTATTTCGCTGGTGGTGGAGTATTTATCCTAATTAGCAAATTCATTCTTCATACCTAGTCTATTCTAGAAAAAGAAATAAATCTAAATTTAAAGAATGCCATTATACCAAAAGTATAGTGGCATTTTTTTACTGCCTATTTCAGCTTAATGAATCTTTGTTTTAATTTTTTCTTTCTTTGATTCAGCAAATTCTTTCTTTGATTCATTTCTCTATTTCTTTGATTCAGTAAATTGTTTTAGTGATTAAAGAATTTATTACCTCATTTGTATGCAATAATATCAATAAATGTCAGTTTTCTCTCAGTTGATTTGTTTTTTATGACAATTCTAACAAATAAAAATGTTATTTTTGCAGATTGTAATTCGCGGAATGGTTTTTGCACAAGGAGGTTTGAAATAAATTCTTTTGCATAACCATTTAGTTTTTGCATAGATTAACGATAAAAATAATAGATAAATAATTCAAATGGCAAATTTTCTTGCATCATTATTCGGAAATAAGTCTCAAAGAGATTTAAAAGAATTAAAACCAATCCTTGAAAGCTGTCTAAAAGCCTATCCTCAAATCACTACACTCTCCAATGATGAGCTGCGTGATAAGACTCAAGAGTTCAAAAACAAGATTTCTTCTGCAATATCTCAGGAAGAAGACACCGTTAAGCAAATCAGAGAAAGGTTAGACACAGAGTTTGATATGCCTGTTTCTGAAAAGCAAAACCTATATTCAGAGTTAGACGAATTAGAAACAAAGATATACGATAAGACTCAAGAGGTATTAAATGAAATATTACCTGAGGCTTTTTCTGTTGTTAAGGAAACTGCAAAGCGATTTACCGAAAGTGAAAAGATTGAGGTTACGGCAAGTGATTATGATAGAGACCTTGCAGCAAGAAAAGACAATGTTAATATAGTTGGAGATAAGGCATTTTTCGATAATACTTG
>JBAYYI010000015.1:0-34009 GCA_041673165.1 Bacteroidales bacterium | reverse complement strand
ACAAGAAAATGATATTAGCATAGAGGAAAAACAATCTCTGATTGATATTGAGAAAGAGATGTTGAATAAGGACTATAGAAAGGTTATAAAATTAGTTGACCAAGCAACAGAACACGGATATGAGTCTTCAAAACTCTTTGAGACAAGATTATTAGCATACTATCTTACAAAGAACACAAAGAAAGCCTTTTTGGATATCGAAGAAGTGATTTGGAATGAGAAAAAAGACGATATGACTTATCCCATTCTTATTCTTTACTATGCTGAAATTAATGAAAATCATAATGTTATTGAGACCCTGATTAATTTTTACACAAAAGATTATAGGACTTTCTTAGACGTCTTTTCCATTTTAAATAATAAGGATTGCCAAAAGATAATTACAGTTATTGATTCTGCATTAAATAAGGAGGATTATCCAAAGGAACTCTATGCTATTAAGTCCCTTATTAACTATTCTCAGAAAAACTATAGCGATGCCTACACTGACTTAATTCCTGCTTTGGAAAATGAAGAGGGGAATGGCTTTTTATATTTCTTGTTTGGGGAGATAAAGCAAAGAAGAAAGGAATACATTTCGGCTATTGCAAGCTATAATGCAGCAGTTGAATATGGTTATTTTCATATTGAGGTTTACAAAAAAAGAGCTGTTGCAAAGGGTTTTATAGATGACTTTAAGGGGTCTATTGAAGACTATAATACTATTTTATTAAAAGACCCAAGAGATTATGAAACCTTCTATCTAAAAGCTATTGCAAAGAACTTTCTAAAGGATTATCATGGAGCTATTGAAGATTTCAACTATTCAATAAAACTAAACGATAGTTTTCCTTCGGCTTATAATTATAGGGGTATAGCTTATATTAATGCAGGAGATTATGCCTCAGCACTAATTGATTTCTACAAGACCTTAGAACTCGACCCTAATCATCCCTTTACTTATAATAATATTGGAATTGCACAAATCAAATCAGGGCAGAATGGGAACGTAGAATCCTTTTTTACAAAGGCAATTGAACTTGACCCAAAGCACGCTGATGCTTATTATAATCGAGGAAAGCTATTATTTAAAAGGGGAGATTTGAGAAATGCTAAGGCGGATTTGCTTAAGGCATTGGAGCTAAATTTTGAAAATCCAGATGCTCACTTTCATCTTGCCTTAGTTTATATTCAAGAAAATGCGAAGAAAAGAAATAAAAAGCTTGATAAAAAGATTTGCCAAGAGCTTGAGACAGCCGCAAATATGAATCACCCAAAGGCTCAAGAGCTTCTACAAGAATTATGTAAGAAGATTGAGCCTGAGAATGAAGAAGAGGAAGAATAACGCCAATACAATTCCTCTTAATGACTATGACCGCAGCCCTCTGACAATCCTCTTGCTGTGTTCCTACAGCATTCTGGAAGTCTGTTTACTGCTTTTTCATCAGCCTCGATGCCGTTTGCTTCAAAGCCTGCCTTAGCTAATGATTTTGCAATCTTGTCTGGGGAGGTTGATTTGGTCTTATAAACTACTGTTACTGTCTTATCTTCCAAAGAAATCTCAAAACTCTTTACTCCTTTTTCATAAGCTAAGGTCTTTTCAATTATTGGTATTGAGCTATCGCAACAAAGCTTGTTTAAGTTTATAATAGTTGTTGTTTCTTTTGGCATAGCGTCCTTGTCTTTCGTTTGTGCCTGAGCAAATCCTAAGCTAAAAACTAAGATAAACGCAATTAAAATTGTCTTTTTCATTTTTCTGTTTTTCTTATTTATTGTAATAATTATTTTATTGTTATCCTTAGACCTCCGTAGAAGGTTCTTCCCATAACAGGAGCGTAAACAACTGAGGCATCAAAGTTATTTGAGAATGGTCTATCTGCTCCAATAACTGGGGTTTCTTGAACATAGTTTGTTATATTTTCACATCCAAGATATATATCGAAGTTTTTGAACTTGCGAGTTATTTGCCCTAACATAAAAACATAGGGTTTAGAATAGCCTTGCACATCTCCTAAATTTAGAGGTATTCTTTGCTTTCCGTTAAACTGTGTTGTAAGGTCAAACATCCATTTATCGTATTTTGTTTTGTAGGATAGGACTAGCAAACCCTTAAACTTACTAACATAAGCCTTGTCCTTAAGAATACCATTATAAGTCGTCTTAACATCATTATAACGTCCTGCCAAACTAATAACAAACCTCTGAATTGGTTCAAGGGATATATCTAATTGCAGACTATTGGAATAGGATTTGCCTTCAAGGTTATAGAAAATTGCTTGACGAGAATCTTGATCTAAATCCATCACAATCTGATTTACAAAGTTGGTATGGTAGTAGTCAAGTGTTATTGAATGTTCTCTATTGTCTTTTGTTTTAAAGGTTTTGCTGATATTCACTCCTCCATTCCATGCATCTTCCATATTTAATCGCATACTGTCTTTAATGATTATTTGACGTGAGGATGCAAGTAGTCCAAAATTATCAGCAATTATGTTAGCGCTCCTATATCCTTTGCCACCTGCTCCTCTTAGGATTAAATCCTCTTGTACTTGCCAGCGGAAATGAACTCTTGGTGTAATTAAACTCTCGTTATAATGTGAGTTATAATCATATCTTAGCCCAAAGGTTGCATTGAATTTCTTGCCATAGAGGAATGAAAACTGACCAAATACTCCTGGAACAATCTCTTCCTTAAAGAAAGCATCTTTTATTATTGGGTTTTTTGAGTTAAAGTTTGTCCCATTTCCCATTGCAAAATAATCTTCTTTTAGATTGGTGTAACGGAATGAGGTTCCAACAGTGTATTGATGAGCATGGCGAGTTTCATTTGCAAAGATAAAATTACCATATATATCAGACTCCTGCCCATTATAGTTATTTAGTCCAAAGAATTGATTGTTCTTAAAGTATGTTCCTGATAACTGTGTTCCTATTGAGCCAGAATGACCCACTACCCAGCCGTTTTTTGTTGAGAAATGAAGTCTATCAACATCTCCACCTAAGCCATAAACACTATCATTTCCTCTCATATCACTCTTAAAGCCCATCTGCCCTCCTGTTCTTCTTTCGTGAAGATAATTAACTAAGCTTGCACTATGATAACCCTTGCCCTCGTATTGCCAACGATTAAGGATATTGAATTGAGATTGCTTTGGATAATCCATAAACCCATCTTTGCCTAAGTGGTCTAACTCTCTGCCGAAATAAGAGCCATGAACGTAAAGACCAGTGTAGAGTCTATCATTTACTTTTATGTTTGCCTTTGCGTTTATCTCTCCTTTAAGTTCTGAGTTTGTGTATATATTAAGGAATAATGGGTCTGAGTCCATTGGCTTTTCATATTCTATATTGATTTGTCCAGTCATTGTTTCGTAACCATGGACAACATTTGCTACGCCCTTGCTAATTGAAATGCTTTCCATCCAAGAACCTGGAACATATCCTAAGCCAAAGGGTGAAGAAAGTCCTCTAAGGAATGGCATATTCTCTAAAAGCAATTGTGAATAAACTCCTGTTAGACCTAAGAGTTGTATTTGTTTTGAGCCAGATACTGCATCGGAATAGCCAACATCAACACTTGCTGTGTTTTCAAAGCTTTCTCCCAAATTACAACAAGCCAAGTGCTTTAGTCCTTCACTTGAAATAACTTCTTTTTGCTCCAAGCTCATCTTAGACATAAAAGAACTTTGTTTCCTTTCGTTAATTGTAACTTGCCCTAATAGAGTTGTGTTTTCTCTAAGGTATATCTTTAAATCTTTTGATGGATTGCTTATTTCAATTGTATCGTTATAATAACCAATATAGCTTATGACTAATTTATTATTCTTTGGAATAGTGTTTAAGCTGAAATGACCACTAATGTCTGTGCTTGTCCCTTTCTGTGTGTTTATCCAAAACAGATTAACATAAGGTAGCTTCTCGTTAGTTTTTAAATCGTAAACTATTCCTTGAATCTTGTTTTGAGCATTTAAGCCAAATGATATAAGGAATAGGATTAAAACTAAGATAAATGAACGTCTTTGCATAAAATGTTGTTTTATAATTTTTCGTATTTACTCTATTAGACACAAGTATTTCGGAAAGATTACATTTTAAGCAAGAAAACAATGAATTATTATTATTTGGGATTATAAAGCTGATTAGATTTTCTCTCTAATTCAGGTGGGTCTTTCTTATCTTGATTCCTTGGTAAAACACTTTCAATTAAACGCCAACGACCTCTTTCAAACTTAAAACCATTAACGTAACCTGAAGAAACATAGAACTGAGTCTTACCTTCCAAACCTTCGAACATAGGTTCCAAAACCTCATAAACTATCATGTACTCCTTAGCAATTGAAGGCTCTACAACCTTATTTCTTTTTTGAATTTGCTTTTTCTTAAAAATAGAAGACATAAAAGAAGGCTTATCTCTTCTTGACTTATCTTCATAGTACTGATCATCCCATTTCATAAAGAAACGAGCCTCTGCATTATACTCAAACACAGATCGCCTCTTATCCTTTTGTTTATAGAAATAGGTTGCCCCAAATTCTGGTTTGCCTGAGCGAGCCTTAAAGACAATCGGCTCAATAACCTTTCTCTTAGTGTAGATATTATTACCATCAACCCCCAAAAGAGTATAGAAGGTTCTATCTTCATATTTATTAGTTATAAGCTCAAAATAAACAGCTCCAAACCAAGTTTCATTATCACTCTTATCATATTCAGGATTAAAAAATTCTTCGCTCTTATCATTTAGTTTATATACTTCAAACGCTCCACTGGTTTCGTTCTTAGCCTGAACAAATCCAAAGTGTTCATAAGTTCCATCCTGAGAAACTACTGCCCAAGTAAATATCCTGAATCTATTATCTGATGATTTCAAATTGCTTATCCTTGATAGGTCGGAAAAGGGATAGGGGAAGGAATTTTCCATAGAAAGAACTTCATCAATAACAACAATAAACCTCTCATTAGCATTAAATCTCTCGTTGTCGGTTGGGGCATCAAACATTAAGTTCATCAATTCCTTCAACTGAATTTCAAAATCCTTAAAAACCTGATTCTTTTGTGAAAATCCTTCCACAGAAAACAAAACACTAAGTATTAATATTATTAATTTCTTTTTCATCTAATAAATGATTTTATATGCTTTTACTCCCTTTACTTCAATATTGTTACCTTAGGGATAGAAAATTATTAACTATATTTGCAGACAAAATTAAGAATAATAATCGAATGAGAAATAAAATAATATCAGCCCTCTGCTCAATTAGCAATAAGTTATCAAATGCATTAGAGGATACTAAGCTTAGTTTAGCTATTAGAAAGAGCTATGAAAACAATACTTGGTTTGATGAAAAGAGCATAGATTTAGCATTAAAATCAATAGGAAACTGGCTTAGAAAAGAGAATTTAGAAGAGTTTACAAAGAGTTATAGCTTTAGTAAGACGCCAAAGAAAGTTGCAGTTATATGCGCTGGGAACATTCCTGCTATTGGCTTTCACGATATGCTTTGCGTCCTTCTTAGTGGGAATAAATTACTTTGCAAGCTTTCCTCACAAGACAAAGACCTCTTGCCTGCAATTGCTGAACTATTAATTGAAGAGGAGGCCGAATTAAAAGATTATATTGAGTTTGCAGAAGATAGGATTAAGGATTTTGATGCCGTTATTGCAACAGGGAGCAATAATACAAGAAGATATTTTGATTATTACTTTGGCTCTTACCCTAATATAATTCGTCATTCTCGCTCTTCAATTGGAGTTCTTGCAGATGAGAAACAAGCACATTCCACCCCTATCAACTACTCCCTACTTATGGATGATATCTTAACGCATAAGGGACTTGGTTGTAGGAATATTTCAAAACTATATCTGCCTTTGGATTTTGATTTCACGCCATTAATTAATGCAAGCAAAGAATACGAAAACCTATTAGACCATAATAAATACCGCAATAACTACGATTACTACAAGACTATTTATATAATGAATAATGTTAAGTTTATTGACTCAGGAGTTTTAAGCATCTTGGAAAGCATTAGCCTATTCTCTAATGTCTCTATCTTGCATTTTGAATACTATAAAGAAATTAAAGATGTGATTAAAGCAATTGAAATTGAGAAAGAAAACATTCAATGTGTGGTCTCAAATAGTAGTTTAATTGAAAACAGGGTTGAGATAGGTCAAGCTCAAAACCCTAAAATTAATGAATTTGCCGACAATGTTGATACAATGAAATTCCTAAACTCAATCTAAAAAACAAATCAAAGAAAGAATTTACTTAAACGCTGTTTTAATTTGCTAAGTCTTTGTTTTAATTTTCTCTTTCTTTGATTCATTTCCTTGTTTTTATTGAGCCAGTAAACCACATCCCATTTAAGCAGTTTTCTGCTACTTTTCAGCCCTTGTTCCGCATAGTTTTTACAAACAACTGATTGTCAATTGCGTTCCGTTATTCCGCACCCCTTAGTAGAATGAAACAGCGGAACAAGATTAACTGTTTAATAGGTTCAGAGTTGCACTAAGCGTAGAGCTTAGGGTGCATACCTAAAACCTTTAAAAATGTCCATTAGAGAGTAACGTCCAAAAGACCATCAAAAATGTCCATTACACCAAAATATAGTATCTACTAAAATAGCTTGATAATAAATTTGTTTTTTTAATTAATTGTAATACTTTTGCAAACATATTATTCTTTTTATAGAAAACAAATTATTTACAAATCTAAAACAAGGAAGTTTTATGAAGAAACTATTATTAATTGTATTCACACTATTATGTGCAATAAATATCAACGCCCAAACACATGACTTCTCAGCGGTAAATGATGGAGATTCAATTTATTATAGAATTACTTCATCTATTATTCCTTATACTGCATCAGTTACATTTAAAGGTAGTTATCATTTTAGCTATGATAATGAATATAAAGGTAGTGTTTCAATTCCAGACTCAGTTCAGTATAATGGTCATTACTATAAGGTTACTGCAATTGGTCATAATGCTTTTCAAAATTGTACTGAATTAACCTCAATTACAATTCCAAACTCTGTTACTTTAATTGATGATTATGCTTTTCATCATTGTACAGGATTAACGTCAATGGTCATTCCTAACTCTGTAACTTTAATTAATAGTTATGCTTTTGCTGTTTGTAATGAATTAACCTCAATAACCATTCCTAACTCTGTTAGTCATATTGATTTTAGTGCTTTTGGAGGTTGTACTGGATTAACTTCAATAACTTGTTTAGCAACAACTCCTCCAAGTTTAAGTTTTGATGTTTTTATTTTAGTTAACAAATCTATTCCTCTTTATGTTCCTGAAGCTTCTGTTGCTTTATATCAAGCTGCTGATGGGTGGCGAGATTTCTACAATATTCAAATAGGATTACATGATATTACGGTTGCTAATAAAGTTGATATATTAATTTACCCTAATCCAACTCAAGATAAAACAAAAATTATGATAGAGGATTTAAACTCTAAGGCTGATGTTATTGTTATGGACATTATGGGTAAGGAAGTAAACAGAGGAGTTATCGACAAAGGAACAAAAGTATTAGATATTGATTTAAGTGGATATGCAAAGGGTATTTATAATATTAGAATTGTAAACGAAAACATAAATCAAACTAAGAAACTTATTGTTCAATAAAACGAATAATATATTCAAATAATAAAAACAGTATATAGGGTTAGAAGTAAAGCCTACCTTAAGTTTTTTATTGTTTTTAGGTTATTTTATTTTTTGGCTTTGTCATTTATGGAAATACCTATAAACTACTTCGGCCTTTGATTTGCCAATGCAGGCTGTTAGGTCTTCAAGAGAGGCTTGAGATATTCTTTTAACCGACACGAACTTCAATAGTAAATTCCTTGATGTAACCTCTCCTATTCCTTCTATATCGGTTAGTTGGGTTTTGAATGTTGCTTTTGAACGCCTTGAACGGTGATGTGTTATTCCAAACCTGTGGGCCTCGTCTCTTATTTGTTGAATTATTTTAAGGGTTTCACTTCTTCTGTCTAAGTGAAGAGGTATTGGGTCATTGGGGAAATATATCTCTTCAAGTCTTTCTGCAATCCCAATAACTGTAACCTTATCAATAATCTCTAATGCTGTTAATACTTCCACAGTTGTGCTTAACTGACCTTTTCCTCCGTCAATCACTATTAATTGCGGAAGCGGTTTTCCCTCTGCCTTAAGCCTTGAATAACGCCTATAGACAACCTCTTGCATTGAAGCATAATCGTCAGGCCCTACAACTGATTTAATATTATAATGTTTGTATTCTCTGTTTGATGGTTTGGCATTACGAAAGACAACACATGCAGCAACTGGCTCTGTGCCTTGGGTGTTTGAATTGTCGAAGCAATCAATTTGAACCGGGAGTTCTTTCATCCTTAAATCCTTCCTCATTTGCTCCAATATCCTTTTTGAATGACGTTCTGGGTCAAGTAGTGTTGCTTTCTTTGATTTCTCTATCTTACGGAACTTAGCATTATGAAGGGATAGCTCAAGGAGTTGTTTTTTCTCTCCCATCTGAGGCACTGTTTGAATTAGGTAGTCATCAGGTAAGTCTAAATACTCTGGCACTATGATTTCTTTAAAAGTCCACTGCATCTTATCCCTACTTTGAATTATTGCTGAGGTGAAGACTTCTTGGTCTGTTTCTTCCAATTTCTTAACAACTTCCATTGAATAGGACGAGACAACCATTCCTGCAACAACTTTCATCATATTAAAGAATATTGAGTTTTCTCCACTTGTGTAGGCAAATACTTCAACATCATTAATCTTAGAACTTACAATAGATGTTTTGGCTTGGTAGTTTTCTAAAAGGCTTATCCTTTGTTTTATTTCTTGAGCTTGTTCAAATTTAAGTTGCTGTGCTAAGAGCATCATCTCTTGTTTCAAATCCTTTATTAGAGAAGAGAAATCACCCTTTAGCATTGTTTTAATTTTAGATATGGTTTGATTGTATTCTTCCTTTGACTCCTCCCCAATACATGGTGCATTGCAAAGTTTTATTTGATAGTTAAGGCAGGGTTTAAATTTGCCTAACTTAATACTTTCTCTACTTAGTTTGAGGTTGCAGGTTCTATAACGAAACATTATGCGTATGATATCCATTAGCTCTTTAATCCCTCTCTTGCTTGGATAGGGTCCAAAATAAAGAGAGCCATCCTTAACAAGGTTTCTTGTCTTAAATATCTTAGGAAACTCCTCGTTGGTTATGCGTATCCAAGGGTATGACTTATCGTCTTTTAAGAGGATATTATAGCGTGGTCTATGTTTCTTTATTAGATTACATTCCAAGAGTAGAGCTTCTGTTTCGGTATTAACATGAATAAGCTCTATATTGTAAATCTTACGAACAAGGAGGCGAGTTTTGGAATTGTGGTTGGCATCTTTATGGAAATAGGAAAGGACTCTATTTTTTAAATTCTTAGCCTTTCCTATATATATTATTATTCCATTTTTATCAAAATACTGATAAACACCAGGGGTTTCTGGAAGAGTTTGGAGTATGGGCGAAAGCTTATCGTAATAAGGGTTTATGCTTAACTCCTCTGCCATTATTTTTCTATTTTATAGTCTAAATCAGACTTAATTATTTCAAGAGTGATTTGCTCTAAACCTTTGATTTCATATTTATTAGAATAGTTAGAGATTATGACTTTATATTCTCCCACCTCAGGTAGAGTTGAGTATTGCTTAACCACTTCTTTAATGTCAATTATTTCTCCAAGGTTATTCCCAATAAATTTAGCTTTATCTCTTCCCTTAAGCTCAATTGTATGTATTGTTTCTTTGCTAATGCCAGAGGGTGATATTATTCTAAGTATAAAGCTAATTTCATCAACATTGATTGTTGGCTTGTGAACAAAAGAAACATTAAAATCATATTCATCTTTAACAGACTTAATAATAATCTTTTCAAACGTAATATCTTTGCCCTCTTCTATTCTTTGCCAAGTGCTATTTGGAAAGCTAATTGAGTCTTCGTATACTTGATTCTTAGTGCAAGAACTGAAAATCAAAGGTAATATGATTAGTACTACCAAATAATTAAATGCCTTTTTCATTGTTTTCTTTTGCTTAAATGAGTTTTTAATTGTTTTTTAGCCAAGTTGAGATATTAGCTTCTATTCTTTTTAATAAATCATCGCTTTCGTTTCTTTGGAATTTCTCCCCTACTATGCTTTCATATAACTCAATATATCTTTCTGATATTTGATTAATTATCTCAGTGGTCATCTCTGGTATTTGTTGTCCTTCTAAGCCTTGGAATCCGTTTTCCATCAACCACTCTCTAACAAATTCTTTTGACAATTGACGTTGAGGCTCAGCTTTATCTTGTCTTTCTTTATACCCTTCTAAATAGAAATAACGAGAAGAGTCTGGAGTGTGGATTTCATCAATTAAGTAAATCTTACCATCTTTCTTTCCAAACTCATATTTTGTATCAACAAGAATTAGACCTCTCTCCTTTGCCATTTGAGTTCCTCTTTCAAATAAAGCATAAGTATATTTCTCTAATTGCTCGTAATCTTCTTTTAAAACTAATCCTAAATGAATTAACTCTTCTTTTGATATATCCTCATCATGTCCAACATCTTCTTTTGTGGTTGGAGTTATGATTGGATTTGGAAACTTATCGTTTTCTTTCATTCCCTCTGGCAAGACAACACCACAAAGTTCTCTTTTCCCTTCTTTGTATTCCCTCCAAGCATGACCTGAAAGATAGCCTCTAATAACCATTTCCACCTTAAAAGGCTCGCACAATGAACCAATTGTAACCATAGGGTCTGGACTGGACATCTTCCAATTAGGAACAATATCAGAAGTTGCATCAAGGAACCTCTCAGCAATTTGATTTAAGACCTGTCCTTTAAATGGAATACCCTTCGGAAGGACAACATCAAATGCTGAAATCCTATCTGACACTACCATTACTAAATACTCATTATCAATATTATAAACGTCACGAACCTTACCAACATAAAGATTCTTTTGTCCTTTGAAATTAAAATTTGTCTTTACTAAAGCTTCCATAAAATTATTATATAGTTATTTTGTGCAAAGATAGCTTATTATAGTTTTTCAACAAAAAAAGTTTATGTTTTTATAAGCAATTGAATTTATTAATTATTTTCTTTAATATTTTTTATTATAATTCAAGATTTATTAGTATGTTTGCACAATAAACTCATTAATATCTTATGAAAAAGAAATTATTATTAACCTTTATTCTATTAATCACTGTTCTTTTAAGCGCATCTGCACAACAAGGAACTAAGGGTAAAACAAATAAAGGAAAGAAAGCAAGGCCTAAAGAACAGGTTCTGGAAGTTCCACTTCCTCCTCGTTGTGCTGATTGTTTCTTTGCAGCACCTCTACAAGTTGATATTTCTTTTGGACCAACAGAACCACCAAGAGGCTATGGTTTTGTGAGTGAAATTAAACGTGATGATAAAGTTAAAAACGTTTTTGAAGAAGAGCATAATACTGTCTGGTATATTCTCGAAATCCCTTATAGCGGAAAACTTTGCATCGATATAACTCCAAAAGCTGCTTCTGATGATTATGACTTCTTAGTTTATAAATACACAAATAAATATTTTTGCAATAGAATTATAGGCAATAAAGTGACACCATTACGTTCCGTTCTTTCAGCAAGTAATACAGAAATTGGTGGTAAGACAGGCTTGGATTTAAAGGGAAAATTAACAAATATCCCTAAAAACTCAGCTGTTGCTTATGGTATGTATATTGAAGCAAATGCTGGAGAGAAATATATTATTGTCGTTGATAATCTTTCAACAGGAGGACTTGGACACACAATTCATGCAACAATCAATACTGACTTTGCTCCTCTAACTGTTCTCCCTATTGATAGCACTAACCATCAAAGAACAACAGCAAATATTCTTATTAAGGACAAAGAAACAGAAAATGTTATTTTAGAAAGAGAGAATGCAGGTGCTCAAAGAGTAAAAATACTCCCTAAGACTGCTTATTCTATTAGCTTAAAGAAAGACGGATACTTTAATTATTTAAGAGAGATAACACATGCTCAAGCCATTAAAGACTCTATCCTTACTGCACGATTAGTTGAAATTAAGGCAGGTTCTAATCTTCCAATTAGAGGAGAGATGTATTTTGACGTCGATGAATTAAAGAATGTTACCCTTTTACCAGAATCTTATTCCGCACTTGATGAAACTGTTAAAACGCTTCAAGATTACCCAAGAATTGTTGTTGAAATCATTGGTAGAATTCCAACCGAGGGGTTTAACCTTAAGAAAGATGCAGAAATGAGTCGCTTGAGAGCAGAAGCTATTAAGAACTATTTGATTGGAAGGGGAATACCTGAATCTAATATAAAAGCAAGAGGTTCATATATTAAAGAACTTGAAAAACAATTAGCGAATCAAAAGAAAAGCAAATCAGGAATACTATTAAGTCCTAAAACTGAAATCAAAATTCTAAGAACAACCTAAAGAGTTGAAATCAGAATTAGAGATAGAAAATATAAGTAGAAAATACATAGTAAAATAATAAAGAATAGATTAACTTAATAATTAATCTATTCTTTTTATGTCTGCACCAATAGCTCTAAGTCTTGTATCAATGTTTTGATACCCCCTATCTATCTGTTCAATATTATCAATCACACTCTTCCCATCTGCTGAAAGTGCAGCAATTAGAAGTGCAACTCCTGCTCTAATATCTGGAGAAACCATATTAACTCCTCTTAAAGCATAGCGTTTCTCTAAACCAATAATTGTAGCTCTATGAGGGTCACAAAGAATAATTTGAGCTCCCATATCAATCAATTTATCCACAAAGAAAAGACGGCTTTCAAACATTTTTTGATGAATAAGAACACTTCCTTTGGCTTGAATTGCAACAACTAATGCAATTGAAATCAAGTCAGGAGTGAAGCCAGGCCAAGGAGCATCTGCAATTGTCATAATTGAACCATCCATAAAGCGTTCTACTTCATAAACCTTTTGTTCTGGAATATAAATATCATCTCCTCTTTTTTCAATCTTAATTCCAAGACGTCTAAATACATCAGGTATCATTCCAAGTTCTTGGTAGTTTACATCCTTAATTGTTAGACTTGAACCTGTCATTGCAGCCATTCCAATAAAAGAACCAATCTCAATCATATCTGGTAAAAGGTTATGAGAGCAACCTTTAAGCTCTTTTACTCCTTCAATATTAATTAGGTTTGAACCAACTCCTGTAATATTAGCGCCCATAGAGTTTAGCATCCTACAAAGCTGAGAAAGATAAGGCTCACAAGCTGCATTAAAGATAGTTGTCTTACCCTCTGCCATAACTGCCGCCATAATAATATTAGCAGTTCCTGTAACCGATGCCTCATCCAAAAGCATATAAGCACCCTTAAGATGTTTTGCCTTAATTGAATAAGAAGAATGTTTTTTGTCAAAATGAACATCAGCACCAAGCTTTTCAAAGCCAATATAGTGAGTATCGAGACGCCTCCTACCTATTTTATCTCCTCCTGGAATTGGGTTTGATGCTCTATGGAAACGAGCAAGCATTGGCCCAACAACCATAATACTACCTCTCAAACGACAAGCTAAATTAGAATATTCATCATTTTCAATTAGATTTATATCTACGTTTTCTGCCTTAAATGAGAATGAACCTTCCTTAATTTTCTTAACCTCAACACCAAGATATTGTAGCAGTTCAATTAATTTATTGACATCTCTAATGTTTGGAATATTATTAATAATTACTTCCTGCTTTGTTAGTAGGGTTGCACAAATAACTTGTAATGCTTCATTTTTAGCACCCTGAGGAGTTATTTCACCACTTAGTTTATTACCTCCAATTATTTCAAACTTACTCATAATTTATAGAATTACTTATGGTTATTGTGATTAGAAAACTTCTGATTGCCACTTGCTGAATACTTAGTATTCTTTTGCGTCTTAGTGTTTTTTGTATTTGTTTTCTTCTTGCTATTATTATTGTTTAGAATGTTCCTTGTCGTGTTTAGCCTAAAGTCTTCATTAAGTTTAAGCTGTCCTTTAGAAAGTTCTTCAAAGTGTTTAAAAATCAATTCATCATCAACTGAATCACGATTCCACTGAAGATATGATTTCTTAAGCTGTTGAGCAATAAGAGTAATAAGAAGTTGTTTTTCTTCTCCATCCTCCATTTCAATTATCTTTTCAATCATCAATTCCAATACCTTTCCATAAGGACCAAATTTAATATCACTATTCTTATATTTCAAAGGTAGTGGTGGAGTCAGCCTTTCTTGTTTATCTGGCATTGGATAAGGAAAATCAACATCTAATTTATAGTCTGAGATTATATGAAGATGATCCCATAGTTTATGCTTAAAATCAACAATATTCTTTGCATCTGGATTAACATTATACATTGCTGTTATTATCAAATTCACATAAGCATTTCTCTTATCCCTCTCCTCAATTGTTAAAGCAAATTCAACCATTTTTTGAACATTCCTCCCATACTCAGGGATTATCATCTCATCTCTTTCTGTGTTATATTCCATTGTATTATTTAATATGTATTATATTAATGTGTTTATTATTTTTTCAATTTCAATTTTGCGAACCTAAGAACTAATTTTTTAACTCCTGCAATTTCAAAGCTCACCTCTGCCTTTGTATCATCTCCTTTTCCTTCAATAGAAAGAATCTTGCCTAAACCAAACTTATCGTGAAAGACTTCAACTCCTGTTTTAAACTCATCCATAGACTCAACCGGAACTCCTCCAATTGGTTTTGGTAGCGGAGTATCTATTCTTGTTAAGTTACGTTTTGGAGAAGGACTGTATTTAACATCTTGAGCAAATGGGTTTTTCTTTTCTTTTGAAGCAGTGAAAGACTCATCTAAAAACTTTGAATCAACATCATCTAAGAAACGGCTTTTTTCATTATAAACCATCTGTCCATTTCTGAAACGCATCTGTGCACAAGAAAGAGCAAGTTCTTTTTTAGCTCTTGTCATTGCAACATAAAACAAACGTCTCTCTTCCTCAAGCTCAACTCTAGAACCAAGGCTAAGTGCATTTGGGAAAAGGTTTTCTTCCAACCCTGCAACAAAAACATAGGGGAATTCCAAACCCTTTGCAGAGTGAATTGTCATAAGAGCAACCCTATCATTCTCCTTTTCATCATCACGGTCAGTCTCAGACATAAGGCTCACTTGTTGAACGAAAACATCTAAGGTTTTATTACTTAGTTCTATTTCTTCTCCTGTTGCTTCATCTAAAAGAGCTTCCTCATCTGATGAAACAAAAGATTGCAAAGCATTTATAAGCTCTTCAATATTATCAATTCTATCATCTGAAAGAGGGTCATCATCTTCTTTGTAATACTTAATTATATGAGAAGTTGAAATTATCTTTGTTCCCAATTCAAACGCATCCATCTTGTTTAATTCAAGACTAAAAGCCTTAATCATGGTTGCAAAACCAATAATATTATTCATCGTTCTTGAAGAAATACCACTTGAGGGGTCAAGATTTATTGCTGCATCAAACAATGATATATTATTCTCTGCTGCAATTAGCTTTAATTTATTTAGGGAAGTGTCCCCTATTCCTCTAGTTGGGAAGTTAATAACTCGAAGAAAAGCCTCTTCATCATTATTATTTACAACCAAACGAAAATAAGACAATACTTCTTTTATTTCTTTTCTCCCGTAAAACGAAACTCCACTAAAAATCCTATATGGGATATTCAAAAATCTTAGACTCTCTTCCAAAGAACGAGATTGCTGATTGGTTCTGTAAAGAATGGCAAAGTCCTTATAATTAGCCTTATCATTCTTCATCCTATTAATAATAATGCTCGAAATCCACTTAGCCTCATTCTTATCACTATCACATTCTTGATAATTTATCTTCTCCCCCTCATCATTATCTGTCCATACCTTTTTATCAATCCTGCCTATATTCCTATCGATTACAGAGTTTGCTGCATTAACGATATTCTTAGTAGAGCGGTAGTTTTGCTCCAATTTATAGACCGTAGCCTCTGGATAATCCTTTTGAAAATCAAGTATATTTCTGATGTTAGCTCCTCTAAAAGCATAAATACTTTGAGCATCATCACCAACAACACAAATATTCCTATACCTGGCTGAAAGTTTCTTGATAATAACATATTGCGAATAATTGGTGTCTTGGTACTCATCAACCAAAAGGTATTTAAACTTCTCTTGGTATTTAAGCAAAAGATCAGGACAATCTCTAAGAAGCACATTCATATTAAAGAGCAAATCATCAAAATCCATAGCCATTGCCCTTCTTAATCTATTGTTATACTCTCCGTATATCTGTCCAATATATGGTCTTTTAATCGACTTATCTTCAGTAACAAAAGTAATATTACCCATATAATCTTGAGGAGATATCAAATTGCTTTTAGCCATAGATATCCTACTAAGAATCAAAGATTTATTATATAGTTTATCATCTAAGTTATATTCCTTAACAATTGATTGAATCAACCGTTTTGAATCCTCAGAATCATAAACAGTAAAAGTATTTAAGTAGCCTAATCTCTCTGCCTCTATTCTTAAAATTTTGGAGAAAACAGAGTGGAAAGTTCCCATCCAAATGTATCTTGCCTTATCACCTACCAAAGATACAATTCTTTCTTTCATCTCCTTAGCTGCCTTATTGGTGAAGGTAAGGGAAAGTATATTGAAAGGGTCAACTCCCTGTTCCAAAAGGTGAGCTATGCGGTAAGTTAAAGTTCTTGTTTTTCCAGAACCAGCCCCTGCAATAATAATAACAGGTCCCTCAGTGCACTCAGCTGCAAGTCTTTGTTCTGAATTCAAATCATCTAATAACATCTAATCTATCTTAATATTTTAATTGAAAAATCGGCAAATTTAGACTTCAAAGATAAGAATAATATAGTTAACCGACATTATTAATAAAATAGAAGTTATTAACAAGAGAACCAAGACTGAAAAAGGGCTTAAAACAACAGCCTTATATCAATATATTATTTCATTTTTGACCTCCTAAAATGAATCACTGATTCACCATGAATGAATCAAAGAAAGAATTTTCTGAATCAAAGGAATAAAAGATTAGATCAAAGATTCATTTCTCTGAATCAAAGACTTATTTCTGCCCTTCTTTTCCTTTATTTTTTCAAACATAAAAACTGCTGAAATCATAAGAATGGAGAAAATACAAAGAAGAGGATTAAAGACCAACCCTATTTCATTAATATCAAATTCAGTAATATTTGAATAGAAAAGATAAGAACCTAAAACAACAGTTAGATTATTGATGAAGTGAAAAAGGATTGGAATGAAAATATTCTTAGAAAAAACATAGAGATAACCCAAGAACAGGCCTAAGAAAACCCTTGGTATGCTTGAGAAAGGCTGGAAGTGAATAAGGCTAAAAAGAATTGAAGTTAAGAGAATGCCTAAAAATCTATATCTAACAAGTTGTATAATTGTTTTTTGCATAGCCCCTCTAAAGAAAACCTCTTCCAAAACAGCTGGCAATAGTGCAAGGACAATAATATTAATAGTTAGCCCCAAAGGTGTAGTATCTATTAGAAAGCCTTTCATTATTAGACTTGCAGACTCTTCCATCTGTCTAAATGCTTCGGCTGATTTTATATTTAATCCATCGTTCCAAATTCCTATCCCATCAATAAAAGGTGTTGCAATAAAAACCAAAAGAATAGCTAAGACTATATAATAGAAGGTATTATTCCGTTTAACTTTCATAAACTTATATGCAGAAGACTCAAACATCATTCCCCAAAGCAAAGCTGACCCTCCAAACATAATTATTTGAGAAAGAGCTTGAGCCAAGAGAGAGTCAATCCTCATAAACATCACCATAAATGCAGATAATGAGGTTAGAACCATAAATATGCAAATAAGCATCATTAGTTTTACAAAAGGCTGTGCGTCTTTAAAGAAAAATGAATATCGTTTCATAGTATATGTTGGTGTTTGTTAGGTTTTTTTATATTGTTAATAGCTTTCTCCTCTTTCTATCTTTTGCAGATAAATTGCATCATTATATATTGCTTGTTCTATAGATATATTCTGCTGCTTAACTTTAGTATGTATCAAGTCCATTAGACCTTTCTTCTCTCT
Organism: Bacteroidales bacterium; assembly: GCA_041673165.1. Taxonomy (GTDB): domain Bacteria; phylum Bacteroidota; class Bacteroidia; order Bacteroidales; family P3; genus UBA10566. The sequence goes on along the minus strand of JBAYYI010000015.1, from coordinate 15,883 downwards.
TATTTTTTTCTTATAGTACTCAAGCTTAAGATTAAAATACCTGTCACTTTTATCTTCAGGGAAATATATGCTATAAAGTTTATTTATAAATCCAATTCCAAAAGAAGGAAGATTTGTCTCAGTTTGAATTGATATAATAATATCATATTTCTCTACTTCTTTTTTAATATCTATCTCAACTACTTCTCTATTTACAGCCTTACCCCCAATGTAATATTCTGGATATATTGTTTTAAAATAATACCAAAACTCTCCTCTATCAAATACTTTGCCTTGTAATCCACTATAATACATTCCCCAATAAAAACTATCACCCACAACCAGAAGCTTTGGTTTTATTTTATCGGCTTTCGAACTATCAATATGCAATTTTGGATAGGCAAGCCTTTGGTCATTCTTTTCATAGAATAGATTCATGACTTTAATAATATCTTCGTCTGAGTACAGTGGAATATAAGATAGAACTAAGGTATCATATTTTATTTTTGGAAGATTAACTTTTGTAATTAAGGAAACATAATTCACAATTGAATCCATTGATATTATTTCTCCATATTTTGTCCAGTGAACCCCAGGCTTATTCATAAGAGGATACTTATAGGCTTCGTTATTTTCCGTGAAGTATTTATTAAAATCAATAAAGGAAACATTAGTTTTCGCTAACCTATTAGATATTTCTTCGTAATTTGTTTTAATGTTCTTTTTGGTTGAATATCTATCTGGTAGGTATTGTGATAAAACTCTCACTTTACTTGGTGCAAGAATAATAATTAACTTCTTATTTAAGCTTTCTAATGTGTCATTTAACTTAGCTAATCTTTCAAAACCTATATCTATAATCTCGTCTCCCAAATAGTCCTTCCCAAGATATGAATCAATATAATTTACCCCGAATAAATAACCTTGCTTCCCTAAGACAAAATCCTTTGCTGCTGAAACTGAAAAAATACTATATGATATTTGATTATAAGTTCTAACAAAAAATGGTTTAAGCCTAATTTCATAATTAACATACTTATCATAAGCATCTTGGAAATCACCACTAAACCAGTTATTTGATGTAAACTCAAGTTTATCTTCTTTCTCAAACTCACCATGCAACTGTTTAACCTTAAAAAAAGGATATACTTGTTGAATTAGAGGAAAGAAAGCTAACCCTAAAAGCAAATAAAACAATATGTGTTTAAGTATTTTGTTTTTCATCATTTATTGTACTCATTGAAAGAATAGGACTCACATCTTCTGAACATAAATTAAAAATTTTCATCCATTAAACTACAAGAGATATAACTACTGTTTAATATAAAATATTCTTCCATATATTTAGTATCATTAACTTTAAAAGGCTGTGCATCTATAAAGAAAAATGAATATCGTTTCATTTATAATAGTTTTTATTTATTTAATGTCGATTTATTTATCTTCTTGCTCGATAACATATTTTGCATCATTATATAGAACCTCATCCACCGTAAGCTTTTGTTTTTTAGCCTTATCCTTAATTAACGCAAACCATTTCTTATCAGCTTTCATTATTTCTATATAGTATTTTATCCTATCAGAAGTCTTGCTCATTCCATTTCCTGTAACAAAAAACATATCGTATGCCCTATCAATAAATCCAAAGCTAAATTTATCAAGACTTGGTTCTGTTTGCATAATAATTATCAAGTCAAATTTCTTTATCTCTTCTTTAAGGTCAATAAGGGCTACGAATTTTGGAATAACACCTCCCTCACCATAATTTTCTGGATAAATATTATGAAAATAATACCAAAAATCCCCTTCTCTAAAAACTTTATCTGAAAAGCCAATAGAAAACATACCCCAGTAAAAACTATCTCCAATTACAAGAGATTTGGGTTTTTCAGTTTTCACATTTGAATTATCATAACGAAATACAGGATATACAAGTTTTAAATCGTCCTTTATCCAAAACAAGTTCAAAGCCTTGCCTATATCATTATCAGTAAACTGAGCCTTTCCATAATTTAATGAATCGAAAACAATATTTGGCAAATCACAATTTCTTATCTTTGAAACATATTTTATTATTGAATCCATAGCAAGAAGTTCTCCATATCTTGTCCAATGTATTCCATTCCTGTTAATAAGGGTATATGTTGAAGTATCCTTCATTTGCTTAAACCAATGATTAAAATCAATAGTGTTTATTTGAGTCTTACTTAGTTTGTTCTTAATATCTTTGTAATTGGTCTTAGACTTCTTCATAACAGAATACCTGTCTGGTATATATTCTGAATAGAAATCTGCCTTAGTTGGGGCTAAAATAACTATAATTTCTTTATTCAGTTTCTTTAGAGTGTCTTGTATCTTTTCTAACTTGAAAATTAAGGAATCTATCTTCTCTTGTCCAACATAATTTATACCATTATAAGCATTAATATAGTTAAGCTCATAAACATAACCTTCCTTTCCTACAACAAGTCCTTTATTTCCAGATGTTGAAAAAACAGAATAATTGACTTGACCATAAGTTCTAACAAAAAAAGGTTTAAACCCAATAGTGTCGTTAGTGAAATTATCGAACTGAGTTTGAAAATCACCACTTAGCCAATCGTTTAATAACAACTTTGGCTTGGCTACTTTTTCAAACTCTCCATTAAGCTTATCGACCTTAACAAAAGGATATACTTGTTGTATTAGTGGCAATAAAGCTAATGCCACAAGCAAATAGAAGAGGATATATTTTATTGCCTTTCTTTTCATAGTGTTGTACCCTTGGGCAGAATCGAACTGCCATCTTCTGAACCGGAATCAGAAATTTTATCCATTAAACTACAAGGGCTAAGATTAGAATTTATCTTTTAAATATTCTTTTGCCATATATTCTGCATCGTCACTAATGGCTTGTTCTAATGTTTTATTTTGCTTTACTGCTTTTTCCTTTACCTTGCCCTTCCACTGTTCATTCTTTTCAATCTGAGTCTTAAATTTCTTTTTTTGCCATTCTAATTCCTTTTCATAATTTGGCTCCATGCAATATAGATAATATAATTGGTCACAAAATTCCTCAGGCGTAGTATGTAAATTACCTTCTGTAAACAAAATTAAGAGTACTTGATTCTTTTCAATCTCCTTTTTTATATCATCATATTCCCAAACAAATAAATACTCATAGACCTTCCTTCTTACCTCCTTAAAATAATACCAGAACTCACTATCCTTGAATACCTCACTCGTAAACCCTAAATCTTCTAAACCAAAGTAATAACTATCTCCCATGGTCAATACTCTTAGTTTATCTTTATTCTTTGAGTTTACTTCAATTTGAAGTCGAGGCATAGGTTCATCTGGAATATTAGAAAGAATGTTCATTATCTTTTCAACATCATCATCTGAGCCTTTCATCTTCTTATTTACTTCTATGTTTTTGATTTTAATTGTAGGCAAAGTTATATCATACAATGAATTAAGATAGTGATTTAAAGAATCTAAAGCTAAATAACATGCATATTGTCCCCAGTGCACACTTGTATTAGAAAACAATCTATATTCTACAGTATCCTTTAAGGAAAGCATCCAAGCGTTGAAATCTAAATAATGAATATTATGTTTATAGAAGGCTTTGCTATATGTTTCATAGTTTGTTGTTGTTGGTTTTTGTTTTGAGAATTTATCAGCTAAGAATTCTGGATAATAAGTCCCTTTCCCTGGTGCAATCATAAAAATAAGATCTACTCCCTTTGTTTTCAAAGAGTCTCTAACCTCTGCAAGCTTTGCAACAGCTGAATTAATTTTCTCTTCTCCTTGATAGTCTAATCCTAAATAAGATCTAACATAGCTATCCATATACAAGTAGTTACCTTTGCCTATTTCAACATATTGAACATCTGAATGTCTAAATACCCTATACTTTATTTCATTACTTAGTCTTGTGAATATATTTGAAAAAGGTACTTTTTGTTGTGCATATTTCTCAAGATCATTTTGATATTTCAATTCATCAAATCCTTTAAAAGAGAAGATTGGTTTCTCCCTCTTGTCAACAAAACCTGACAACTCTCCATTCTTATATCTAAAGACATTAAATATAAAGGGGAGTGATAATAGAATTAATAAAAATATTGTAAGGAACCTTTTCATCTTCAATTAAAATCTATAGTAAATAAAAGGATTAAAGTCTGATGAAACAACGAATGATATTGACAGGAATAACAAGACAATAGTCATTAGAGTTAAGAGGATATGCTGTTTTATTGAGTAAGTGTTTTTGTTAAAGAAGAAGTCTTTAATCTTAGTTCCAGGCTTAAAGCTTGTGAAGAATGCAAATAGAATGCTGACAAATATCATAACTGAGAAAGCAGGAAGTGGATAGAAGTCATTTGCAGTGGTGAAAGAGAATAGCTTTCTTATATATTGTAAAGCAAATTCTAAGTTTTCTGAACGGAAAAGCACCCAACCTATCATAACAGTTATGAAGGTAAATATGGTTGATAAGAATCTACCAACTTTGTTTAGGACTTTAAGAAGGAACATCTTATCTAAGACAAGGAATAAGCCGTGATAGGCTCCCCAAATAATAAAGTTCCAACTGGCTCCATGCCATAGTCCAGAGATAAGGAAGACTACCCAAAGGTTGAAATACATTCTTCTCTTTGTTACTCTGTTTCCACCAAGAGGAACATATAGATAATCTTTCATAAAATTGCCTAATGTCATATGCCAACGGCGCCAAAACTCTGTAATACTTCTTGATGTATATGGCATATCGAAGTTTTCAGGGAAAGTAAAGCCCATCATCTTGCCAAGTCCTATTGCCATATCGGAATAACCTGCAAAGTCAAAGTAGATTTGGAAGGTATAAGCTAACATTCCTAACCAAGCGTTAGGTGTTGATAGGTCTAAGATATTACCATTAAAGATTTGGTCTGCCTGTGCTGCCATAACATTTGCAATAAGCACTTTTTTAGCAAGCCCAATTGAAAAACGATAAAAGCCAGCTAACTTATCATCAATTACTTCATCTCTCTTAATAATTTGGTCGGCAATTGTATTAAAACGAACAATTGGACCAGCAATCATTTGAGGGAATGCCAATATATAGAGCATATAGTCGGTTAACTTATCTAATGGAGAATGAACCTTGCGGTAAACATCTAAGATATAAGTTATGGTTTGAAAAGTGAAAAACGAAATTCCTATTGGTAGAGCTACTTCAACCCACTTAGCTGGCTCATAACCCATTTTAGTTACAAAGAAATTCACGTTCTCAACAAAGAAGTTGGCGTATTTGAAGTAGGCAAGTAAACCTAAGTTAAGAAAGACACCAACAAATAGGAGTATCTTTCGTTTCTTCTGATTTGCAGACGTATTAATAGTTCTGACCAAATAGAAAGTTGTAATAATAGAAAGAATTACAACAAATATAAATTTAGGAGCTCCCCAAGCATAAAAGAATAAACTTGCAATAAGAATAACATAGTTCTTTAATTTCTTAGGAACTAAATTATAGACAACAAGGAATATGGGAAGGAAATATAATAAAAAGAGTGTACTACTAAAAACCATATCTTAATTATTTAATGATTATTCTTTAGGTCTTAAAAGAAGAGCAAGACCACCCTCTGCTGTTTCTCTATAAAGAGAAGGGATATCTTTACCAGTTAATTTCATTGTCTTAACAACCTTATCAAAGGAAATCAAATGCTGACCATCAGACATTAGAGAATAAAGACTTGCATCCAAAGCCCTAAGAGCAGCAAATACATTTCTCTCAATGCAAGGCACCTGAACTAATCCACAAATAGGATCACAAGTTAGTCCTAAGTGGTGTTCTAATCCTATTTCTGCAGCGTATTCAATTTGCTGAGGAAAGCCACCAAAAAGTTGATTTGCAGCAGCACCTGCCATAGAGCAAGCAGAACCAATCTCACCCTGACATCCTACCTCTGCACCTGATATTGAAGCATTTTGTTTAATTACATTCCCAAATAATCCAGCAGTAGCTAAAGCCCAAATGATTTGTTTGTCGTTAAATCCGTGTTCCTTGCTTAGGTGATATAGAACTGCAGGCAAAACTCCAGCAGAGCCACAAGTTGGAGCAGTAACTATTAATCCTCCTGATGCATTATGTTCTGAAACTGCAAGTGCATAAGCTTTTACAGAGCATCTTCCTTGTAAAGAAGGTTTAAAACTCTTTGCTCTTGTATGGTATAGCATAGCTTTTCTTCTTAAAAACAAACCACCAGGCAAAACTCCCTCTTCATTAAGTCCATCTTCAACAGACTTTTTCATAACAGCCCAAACCTCACCCAAGTAATCCCAAATATCTTTTTCTTCATATTTCTCTACATATTCCCAAAAGGTCATCCCCCTCTTACCAATATACTCAATTATATCTGTTATTTTTTGATGCTCATAGATATGAGTTTCCGCTTTCACAGTGTTTTCATCTGCAAGTTGTCCACCACCAACACTATAAATTATCCAATCCTTTATCAATTTATCATTCTCATCATACGCTTCATACTTCATACCATTTGGATGGAAACTTAAAAATATCTCAGCCCTCCATACAATCTCTGTTCTTTCTGCTCCCAAAACCTCTAAAATTGCTATATCAGTTAAGTGACCCCTACCCGTTGCAGCCAAAGAGCCATAAAGAGTAACAACATATCTCTTAGCATTAGGAGTTGTTTCTAAGAATTGTTGTGCTGCTGTTTTCGGCCCAATAGTATGCGAACTCGAGGGTCCGTTGCCTATCCTATAAATTTTCTTTATACTTTCCATCTCAAAATTAAATTAATCTACAAAAATACATATTTTATCCCCAACTAAAGAATAGAAAAAAATAAAAAAGCCACTTCTTAGTTAATAAGTCGTGGCTTTGGGTTTGTTTTTAGGTTTAATGCTATGGTTTTCTCTTAAGCTCTTTTAAAAACAAGCTTGTCTCCTACTTCATCTACTTCTATCTTAGAATCAATTGATATAATACCTTTAATTAGTTCCATTGAAAGAGAGTTTACTATTAGTTTTTGAATTGCACGCTTAACTGGTCTTGCTCCAAGAAGTGGGTCAAATCCTTTATCTGCTAAGTAATCAATTGCCTTTGGGGTGAAAAAAATATCAATATGCTTTTCTCTTAAGTGCATTATTAAACGATTTAATTGCAATACAACAATCTCACGCACATCTTCTATTCTTAGAGGTTTAAAGACTATTATTTCATCAATACGGTTTAAGAACTCTGGACGTATTGTTTTCTTTAAGAGTTCAAAAACTTCTTTCTTTCCTTTTTCCCATTCTTTCTCAAAGTTTTCTTTACTTGTTTCAATAGCATCTTGAAGAAGTTCTGAGCCAAGGTTTGAAGTCATAATTATTATAGTATTCTTAAAGTCAACTACCCTTCCCTTGTTGTCAGTCAAACGACCATCTTCCAAAACTTGAAGAAGAATATTGAAAACATCTGGGTGTGCTTTCTCTATCTCATCTAAGAGAACTATTGAATAAGGTTTCATCCTAACTGCTTCTGTTAGCTGACCACTTTCTTCATAACCAACATATCCCGGAGGAGCTCCAACCAAACGAGATATTGAATGCCTTTCTTGATACTCACTCATATCAATTCTTATCATCAAGTCCTCATCATCAAAAAGAAGTTCTGCCAATGCTCTTGCAAGTTCTGTCTTACCAACTCCTGTTGAGCCAAGAAATGCAAATGAGCCTATTGGACGCTTCTCATCACTAAGCCCAGAGCGACTCCTTCTTATGGCATTTGCAATAGCTTCAATAGCTTCATCTTGCCCAATAACTCTTTTCTTTAAGTCATCTTCTAAGTTTATTAGCTTTTCCTTCTCACTTTGCATCATTCTGCTAACAGGAATTCCAGTCCAACGAGAAACAATATCTGCAATATCATTTTGGTCAACCTCTTCCTTAATCAAAGGCTTGTCTCCTTGAATAGCTTGCAACTTAGTTTGGTAATCCTCTAAATCCTTTTCTGCTGTCTTTATCTTCCCATAACGAAGCTCGGCAACTTTTCCATAATCCCCAGCTCTTTCTGCAATATCTGCCTGTTGTCGATAATCTTCTATCTTCATTACCTCCTCTTGAATAGCATCAACAAGCACTTTTTCCTCTTTCCATTTCTTTGTTAAGATATCTTTTTCTGCTTTAAGCACATCTATTTCAAAGGATAATTGTTTTTCTTTAACCTTATCTTTTTCTTTAATAATGGCAGCTCTCTCAATTTCTAATTGTCTGAGTTTCCTATCGACTTCATCCAATTCCTCAGGTGAAGAGTTAATCTCCATCCTAAGCTTAGCTGCAGCTTCATCAATTAAATCAATGGCCTTGTCTGGTAAAAAACGAGAGGTTATATAACGAGAAGACATTTCAGCTGCTGCAATTAAAGCATCATCCTTAATTCTTACCTTATGGTGGATTTCATATTTTTCTTTTATCCCTCTTAAGATTGAAATGGTGTCTTGAACTGACGGCTCATCAATTGTAACAATTTGGAACCTACGAGCAAGTGCCTTATCTTTCTCAAAGTATTTCTGATATTCATTTAGGGTTGTTGCACCAATAGACCTTAGCTCTCCTCTTGAAAGTGCAGGCTTTAGGATATTCGCAGCATCCATTGCTCCCTCACCTCCTCCTGCTCCAACCAAAGTATGTATCTCATCAATAAACAAGATAACATCCCCTTCGGACTCAATAACTTCATTAACTACGCCTTTCAAACGTTCTTCAAACTCCCCCTTATACTTAGCACCTGCAATCAATGCACCCATATCTAAGGAGAAAATCTGTTTATCTTTTAAGTTTTCAGGCACATCCTGACGATATATTCTTTGAGCTATTCCCTCAGCAATTGCAGTCTTACCAACACCTGGTTCACCAATTAGCATAGGGTTATTCTTTGTTCTACGTGATAGAATTTGTAATACCCTCCTAATCTCTTCATCCCTGCCAATTACTGGATCAAACTTGCCTTGTTTTGCTTCCTCATTTAAGTTTCGAGCATAACGATTCAACTGATCAAATCTTTGGTTTTTCTTATTTGTTTCCATATTCTATATATTTATATTGTTAATCTTCAATACTTACATTCAATATAGAACACTTCAAATAGTTTGCCGAAGAAACAATTATGACAAAACGTCATCTATCTCTCCTATCAATTGATTATATGATAGTAAAACCTCTTTTATTGCTAATTCTTAATCAACTTCTTCTTAATATATCCGTTCTCTGTATTTACTCCAATTACATAAACTCCCTTTGAAAGAGAATTAATATCAATAATCTTTTCTCTTGATTTTACATTAGTATTATAAACACTTTGACCAAGTGAATTAAATAATTCTATTGAATTGATTACATTCTCCGAACTGATATTTACATTGCTATTTGCTGGATTAGGATAAAGAGTTATTGAATTATCTTGAAGTGAAATATCATCAATACTCATTAATGGCGTAATACAATCATAAGCTCCATAACGAAGATTAGAGTACAGCAAATCTCCATTATGAGTATAACAACGAGTATTTCCCCAATCATGAGCAGTATTTGTGTGAAAAGAATAAAATAACCCTTCATAATTTCCTATACCCTCAATCCATATACCAGCAATTTGTCCAAAAGTTTGTATTGTAAACTTTTTTCTTTGTATTCCATTATAATTAAGAGTATCTATATTGTCAACTGTAAAAATGAAATCAGGATTTTCAGAGTCATAAACTGTATCACCAATCGAAAGAGAAAAATCATAAATCATTTTATTTATTGTACTTCCTCTATAGAATACTTGTTTTTGTTCGTTTTCTCTTAACCCTCCTATACATGTGGCTGTTGTAGAATCAAATACAATATCAGTAAAAGAGTATAGTCTCTTATATATTTGATTTTCAATTACGGTGTCTTCATCCGTAAGAGCATATTTTCTAAATCTATATGCTTCATCATCATGTCCCGAATAACCTTGCTCACATGTCCATAATTGAAGTCCTGATTTTACCAAAGGTATGTACTCATAATCTTGTGCATTAACGCTAAATGATAATAGAGTAATAAATACTCCTAATACTAATTTACTAATATATGCCTTCATCTCTGTAATGGTGTTAATTTATTCTGCAAATGTAAATAATAATTTCTTTATAGACAAGAGATATATAGATTATTTTCAATTCTAAATCGATTATTTAGAAAGCATTCAACTTGATAGTATAGATTGTAAAGAGGCATTAGATAAATGAATCAAAGGAATAATTTATTGAATCAAAGAGATAATTTTCTGAAACGCTGTATAAAATTACTGAAACGCAGAGTTAGAGTGCAAATGATGTACATCATTTGGTTCGAATGATGTACATCTTTCGGGGTAAATGATGTGCATCTTTTGAAATGAAGTTGAAAATGGAAAATTCTAATATTTTTAGACAGGGTTTCTATATATAAATAGTACCTAATTAGAATGAAGTGATTTACTTATGCAAATATACGAAAAAAATCTGATATAAAAGAAAAGGAGCATAGTTTTTATTTATGCTCCTTTGGGTATTAGAAAATTCAATTATTGTATTGAAACTATAGATTAAATTCTTTCTTAATCTTTTCTACGTAATCTAATTTTTCCCATGTGTAAAATCCAACTTCTTTACTTGTTTCTATTCCGTTTTCAAATACTATAACATTTTCAACGTAAGGTGTTCTTCCGAAATGTCCATAAGAAGCAGTTGGTAAGAAGATAGGGTTCTTTAGTCCAAAGCGTTGTACGATAGAATATGGGCGAAGATCGAAGATTTTATTAATTTTCTCTGCTATCATTCCGTCTGTCATAATTTCTCCACTCACGTCCTTTACTTTTGCAGTTCCATTGGTGTTTACATAAAGTCCAACTGGCTCAGCAACTCCAATAGCATAAGCTACCTGAACAAGAACTTCTTGACAAAGTCCTGCTGCTACCATGTTTTTTGCAATATGACGTACTGCATATGCTGCACTTCTATCAACTTTTGAAGAGTCTTTTCCAGAAAATGCTCCTCCGCCATGTGCTCCTCTTCCTCCGTAGGTGTCAACAATAATCTTTCTTCCTGTTAGACCTGTGTCGCCATGTGGTCCTCCGATAACGAATTTTCCTGTTGGGTTAACGTGAAGTATATAATCGTGTTTGAAAAGATCTTTTACGTCTTGACGTTGTTGGATTGCAATAACTCGAGGTATAAGTATTTCTTTTACGTCTTTGTGAATTTGAGCTAACATTGCCTTTTCTTCATCAAAATCATCGTGCTGTGTTGAAACGACGATTGTATTAATTGAAATTGGTTTGTTATTGCTATCGTATTCAATTGTTACTTGAGATTTGCTATCTGGACGAAGGTATTGCATTTGCTTTCCTTCTCTTCTGATTTTGGCAAGCTCAGACATTAGTTGGTGAGAAAGAATTAGGGATAAAGGCATATAGTCTTCGGTTTCGCTACAAGCATAACCGAACATCATTCCTTGATCTCCTGCTCCTTGATCTTCTGGGTTTCCTCTTTCAACGCCTTGGTTTATGTCGCCAGATTGTTCGTGGATTGTTGAGATAACTCCACAGGAATTACCTTCAAACATATATTCTCCTTTGGTGTAGCCTATGTTGCGGATAACTTTTCTTGCTGTTTCCTGAACATCAATATATCCTTGACACTTTACTTCACCACTAAGAACAACAAGTCCTGTTGTACATAAGGTTTCGCAAGCAACTTTTGAATTAGGGTCGTGACGCAAGAATTCATCTAATAAAGCGTCTGAAATTTGATCCGATACTTTGTCCGGATGTCCTTCTGAAACAGATTCAGAGGTAAAAAAATATGCCATCTTGTTTTGTTTTTTAAATTATTAAATCAACAAAATGGAAAAAATAGAATTGATATTATCAAAAATGGTTTAGCATTTTTTTTTGTGGTTGCAATCAATTCAAATCTTTCCACATTTATAAATGCAAAAGTAATCTTATTATCAATAATAGCAAAAATAATCGTGTTTTTATTTTTGCTATCATTGATAATGCTAAGTTATATATCCAAACTCCTGAGTTTAAATATGCTTAGATTTAATTGATTTCTTTTATTTCTTTCCTTGGTTTGCAACTGCTTCCATCAACTTCTTAATGGTTTCAGCATCTCCAATAAACTCGTCTTTTACTAATTCTAATTTCTCGTTCAAGTAAAACACATAAGGAATTCCTGTTGGGATATTGAATGCAATTATCTCATCATCACTCATTCCTTTCAATGTCTTAACTATTCCTCTTAAAGAGTTTCCGTGTGCAACAACTATAATTTCATCATGAGTTTCGAAAGCTTTTAAGATATTGTTTTGGAAATAAGGCATTAAACGATCGATGCAGTCTTGAAGTGATTCAGTTAGAGGCAGGTCATTCTTATCTACATCTTTATATCTTTTATCAAAAGAAGGTGCACGTTCATCGTTTTCTTCAAGAATAGGTGACTTAACATCAAACCCTCTTCTCCAAAGCAAAACTTGTTCTTCACCGTATTTATCAACAGTTTCTTTTTTATTTAATCCTTGTAATGCTCCGTAGTGTTTTTCGTTTAATCTCCATGACTTCTCAACTGGAAGATAGTCCATATCCATTGAATCAAGGATATTATTTAGAGTCTTTATTGCTCTTTTCAAATATGAAGTAAAGCATATTTCTGGTGCAAAACCATTTTCTTTTAGGGCTTTACCTGCCTCATAAGCTTCTTGTACTCCTTTTTTTGACAAACCAACGTCTGTCCAACCTGTAAATAGGTTTGCTTTGTTCCACTCACTTTCTCCGTGACGTACTAATATAAGTTTTTTCATTTCTTTTTCTTCTCTTCTTTTTGAACCAATTTAGATAAATTTAGTTTACCTCCTAATTGGTATCTGGTTGATAAAAATAAAATAATAATTCCTGCGACTATAAATGGAACGCTTAACCATTGTCCCATATTTAATGTCATTGTTTCTTCCCAAGCCTCTTGACTCATCTTTATAAATTCTATAAGGAAACGAGCTACAAATAATACTATTAAAAATATACCAAAAATAAATCCTTGACGAGGTGGTGTTTTCTTTTTCATAAAATACAGATAAAGAAATGTTCCTAATGCAATGTAGGAAAGAGCTTCATAAATTTGAGTTGGGTGCATTGGGAGAGTTTGACGATCTCTAACGAAGATAAAACCCCAAGGCAAATTAGTTGCAACTCCATATATTTCTGAGTTCATTAGGTTCCCAAATCTAACCGCAGCTCCAGCAAATCCAATTATAATAACTAATCTATCGATTACCCATAGATAAGGTAGCTTTGTATTTCGGCAAAAGAAAAAGGTTGCAACAAGTAGTCCTATTGCACCACCATGTGATGCTAAACCTTGATAACCAATAAACTTCCAACCATCTGCTGTCTCCTTTATTGGAAGAAGCATTTCAATAGGATTGTTTATATAATAGGAAAATTCATAGAACAAACAATGCCCTAACCTTAGTCCAGCTAATAAACCAACAAACATATAGATTGTCATCTTATCCAAAAAGTAAATAGGCACATTTTCCTTTGCAAACATCTTCTTTAAGAGCAAGTATGCGATTACAAAAGCGAAAGCAAATAAAACACCATACCAACGAATTGATAAACTTCCAACACTAAAGATTATAGGAGATACATCCCAAGTTATACTTAGTAAATTCATACTCAAAATTATTTGTTTTAATATTTCTTCTTAGTATTATTTTGCAAAGATAGTGAAAATAACCTTTTGCATTTGATTTTTCCACGATAGATTTGGCTCAATGGTTACTTTAAAAATCTTCTAAACATTTTATCCACTTTTGCAATTGTATTGTTATTAAATTTAAGAAGAATAAGAATTCTTCTTGTTGATATTTTACAAAAACCAACAAAAAGATATCTCGTCATCTTAATTAAACCTATGAAATAAAAATAGAGAATTTGAACCTTATTGAATTCATTTTGATTATTTATAAATCTATTCTTGTAAAAGAAAAGTAATGCCTCTTTAATAAAAGCCCAATCTTTATTATAAAAAGCTAAAAAGAATAAATTTATATATCCTTTCTTTCTTAATTTGTTTTCTAATTTATCATTAGGTAGATGCAGTTTACAGTAATGAATTCTTGTTTCAAAAATTCCTTTAAAGTATTTATATTTCTTTTTTATTTCTTTTTGTTTGCTAGCACTTCCTGATCTATACCTATAAACAGCAGTTACTTCTGGTAAATAATATATTTTTGAATTCAACATTATATCAAGCATAGTAATAAACGTCCAATCTGTCGCATATAATTCTTTTTTTGACATAACATTTGACCTTATTAGCCAAGTACATGGAGCTAAATACCCTGCATTTTCAACATGTTCTTCAAAGGAAAAATATAAAGGGTAATATTTTGTTTGAAAAACTTTATTAATTATTTTATTCTCTGACTCAAAGAAAAAATTGATATCTGAAAAAACAAGCCCATAATCATTATTAGCTTCTAAAAAATCAACTTGTTTCTGCAATTTAAGGGGATCTATCCAATAGTCATCACCCTCACAAAAAGCTATATATTTACTTTTTGCACGAGAAAATATTAAGTTTTCTATGAATTGATACCCTATTTTGGAAAATTGATTTTCAATTTGATAAATTGGCTTTATAATTCCAGGGTATTTTTGTTCATATTCTTTAATGATATTTACTGTATTATCTAATGAGGCATCATCATGAATTAGGATTTCAATATTAAAATTTGTTATTTGATTAATGAATCCATCTAAACAATTTCTTATGTATGATTCGTGATTATAAGTAATACAAATAATACTCACTAAGGGAGAATCTGTTCCATTATTAATTCCATTGCTATACATATTTGAGTAGATTTTTACTTCTATTTTTAATTTTCCTACATGGTGTTCCTACATATATACTCCAAGGTTCAAGAGACTTATTTACTAAAGACATCGCTCCAACTACTGTTCCTTCATTTATTTTTAAGTCAGGAAAGATTATACTTCCGGCACCAATTTGAACAAATTTATCAATAATAACAGGACCTCCAATAACATTTGTTTTATGTTCATCGTGAATTGGACCAATTAAAAATTCCCCACTAAAATCGTCCATACTACTATAAACAGTTGTACGTGGAGAAAGACCTGAAAAATCATTGATAATAATTCCTTTTGAACCATATAAGGCAGAATATGCAGATATATGAATATTTGAGCCTATTGAAATTTCTCCAGATAGTATACAAAAATCATCAATACGAACATTGTTACCAATTGAAATATTACATGGAGAATAAATACTACATTTCCTACTTATCATTACTTTTTCTCCAAAACTTTTTAAGCCTATTTGTTTTAATTCTATATTTGAATAAAATGAGTTCATAATATACACTTTACAATTATATCCACTTCTTTTTCTGATATTTCATGATGAATAGGTAAACAAATTACACTATTTGCAACTTTAGTAGCAACAGGTAAATTTGTTGACCTTGCTGAATCTAATTCTCTATATGTAGAAAACTGTGATATTAAAGGATAAAAATAACGTCTTCCTAAAATATTATTATCTTTTAATTTTTGATATAGCTCATCTCTTGTAATTCCATATATTTCTTCATCTACGAAAATTGGGAAATAAGAATAATTATATTTCACATCCTGAATATCATTCATAAATGAAATTCCTTTAACATCCTTCAAACGTTTTCTATATTGTATTGCAATTTCTTTACGTTTATTTATTGATTTGTCTACGTGTTTGAGATTTATTAAACCATATGCTGCTCTTATTTCATCCATCTTCCCATTTATTCCAGGTGCAACAACTTCTATCTCTCCTGCAAATCCAAAGTT
>JBAYYI010000014.1:0-34384 GCA_041673165.1 Bacteroidales bacterium | reverse complement strand
GGTGAAAGTCTTGTTAAGGAAAGCAAAATTGAAGCTATTGTTTCTCTATCATCAGTTAGTGAAGATGGTGCATTAAGGAATTTAAGCGCTGAAACTTGCAAAACTTTTGACCAGGCTAAAGAACTTTCGGAACAACTTTGGGAAAAACAACTTAGTAGAATTGATATTGAAGGAGGAACCCTAAGCCAGCAAAGAACATTCTACACTGCAATGTATCATTCAATGATTACGCCAAACCTCTATTCTGATGTTGATGGACAATATCTTGGAATGGACAGGGAAATACATACTGCAAAAGATTATGACCGCTATACCGTTTTTTCGCTTTGGGATACTTATAGAACCCTTCACCCCTTACTAACAATTATCGACCAAAAAAGAAGCAAGGATTTCGTTAATACAGCCTTAGATATGTTTAACCAAAGTGGTATTTTGCCTGTTTGGGAACTTGGAAGCTACGAAACCTATTGCATGATAGGAATGCACGGAATATCAATGATTACTGATGCATATATGAAAGGGATTAGAGCAGATGAAAGGCTAACCCTTAGGGCGTTTATTCTGAATGCAAACAGTGAAAAAAGAATTAATCAACTTGAAAAAAGAGGAAAATTTAATAATCCATTATTTGGATTAGACTTCTTTGATAAATATGGATATATATCTTCAGAACAAGAGCACGAAAGCGTTTCTAAGACCTTGGAATACTCCTATAATATGTGGTGCGTTGCACAAGTAGCAAAACAACAAAAAGAAGAATTTATTTATGAAGAGTATATACAAAAGGCACAATACTATAAAAACCTATATAATCCTAAAAACAAATTTATACAGCCAAGAATAAACGGGAAATTTGCAGAAAACTTTGACCCAAAACAAATAGACCAAAACTATACTGAAGGAAATGGATGGCAATATGGCTTCTATGTTCCACAAGATGTTAAGGGGCATATAAACTTGATGGGAGGAGATAAGGTTTTCGTGGAATACTTAGACAATTGCTTCAATTCAAAAGAAAAAACAACAGGAAGAAATCAAGCAGATGTGACAGGACTAATTGGACAGTATGCACATGGAAATGAGCCTTCACACCATATGGCATACCTCTACACTTATGCAGGCGAGGCATGGAAAACACAAGAATTAGTTAGAAGAATATTAAATACACTCTACACTGACAAACCTGACGGTATTTGTGGAAATGATGACTGTGGACAAATGAGTGCTTGGTATATTATGAGTGCATTAGGGTTTTACCCAGTCTGCCCTGGCTCTAACCAATACGTTATCGGCTCACCCCTATTTGACAAAGCAACAATTCATCTTGAAAACGGCAAAAGCTTTACAATCAATTCTCCTCAAGGCAAAAACACTCCTTATATAAAGTCAATAAAACTTAATGGCAAGAAATACAAAAACACATTCTTAGATCATTTCGATATAATGAATGGAGGAAGCCTTGATATTGAGATGGATTCTAATCCAAATAAGAAATTCGGTAAGAAAACCTCTAATAGACCACAAAGTGAGATTAAAGACTATCCTATAACCATTGTTCCACATTTTGAATACGAAAAAACACAAACTTTTACTGATGAAAAACAGATATACCTTAACTCAATTGATGGTAATATCTTGATGCCAACACTCGATTATGCTGATAGAAGCTTAGTTCATTTTGGAGATAGAGAATATAAGAGAAGGGATATAAAAACGAATGAAACAGTTACCATAACTGCAATAAGCACAAGCGAAGATGGTGTTGAAAGTAAACCCATAAGTGTTAAGTTTAATAAAATTCCAGCAGGGAGAAAAGTTACATTGCTATCAAAATACGATGCCCAATACACAGCAGGAGGAGAAGAAGGTTTAGTTGACCAAATTACAGGAGGAAAGGAATGGCGTTTAGGAGCATGGCAGGGATATAGTGGAATAGATTTTGTTGCCATAGTTGACTTAGGAAAAACCCAAGAGTTAAGTAGAATTGGAGGAAACTTCATTCAAGAAACTAAATCGTGGATATTCCTACCAACAAAGGTAAACTACTATATTTCAGAAGATGGAATAAACTTCACATTGCTTGAAACAGTTCCTACACCAATTCACGAAAGAGATGAACAATCGCAAACCCATACTTTTTTCACAAAGAATCCATTTTCTGCTCGTTATATTAAAGTAGAGGCAATCAATATTGGCAAAAACCCAGATTGGCATCTATCAGCAGGAGAAAAGTCTTGGCTATTTATTGATGAAATAATAATAGAATAGTCCTTAAACATAAACTATAATAACGACACTTTCATAAGCTAAACCCTCTTGTTTTAGATGTCGAACCAAGGATTGATTTGAATAAAATGAAGAATAAAATTAGTGCAACAGCGTTTAAAATTATTAAAACGCCGTATTAAATTATTAGAACAAAGAAGCATTTTGCTAAGATGGGCATCTTAGCTTACTGAGATGGGCATCTTAGCGTCTTGAGATGTGCATCTTAGCACACTGAGATGGGCATCTTAGCAAAATGAAACAAAGAGATAGAAATTTAATGCTTGATTATAGAAATTTCTTATAAAGGATTAGAAGTTTTATTGACTGAAACAACTCTAAAACTATGAAAAAGAAAAACATATTTGGCTTAGAGAAAAACATATTCTTTACTGGCTTAACAAGTTTCTTTACAGATACTTCAAGCAAGATGGTTTACAGTGTTATGCCTTTGTTTTTGCTTTCAATGGGCTCTTCAAAAACTACCATTTCTCTTATTGAAGGTATTGCAGAAAGTACAGCCTCTTTGGTTAAAGCTCTTTCTGGACTATGGAGCGACAAGATTGGTAAGAAAAAACCTTTTATGGTGATTGGATATGGCTTGACTGCTATCATCACCCCTGTTTATGCCTTTGTCTTCTCCCCAATTCAAGTACTTTATTTCCGTTTTGTGGAAAGGGTTGGTAAGGGTTTGAGGACTGCTCCAAGAGATAGTTTAATTTCTTCTTCAACTTCTAAAAGCACAATGGGGAAAAGTTTTGGATTTCAAAAGGCTATGGATAATAGTGGGGCAATTATTGGACCTTTAATCGCCTTTCTTTGCTTAAAATTCTTACCAATAAACTACGGAAACATCTTTCTTTTAGCAACAATTCCTGCTTTGTTCGGCGTTATTACCATTATCATATTTATTAAAGAGCCAAAAGTTGAAACGATTTCTGATAATGGACTCATTAAAGAGAAAAAGAAGGTCTCGCTAAGGAACCTTCCAAAGAAATACTACTTCTTTTTGGGAGTTGTTTTCTTGTTCTCTCTTGGCAATTCAACCGATACGCTCTTGCTTATTAAGACTTACGAAACAGGAATCGATAAGGCTTATGTGCCATTTATATATATGATATTTAATTCCGTCTCGGTCTTACTTGCAATCCCTATTGGAAAACTCTCAGATAAGATAGGACGCTCAAAACTTATTATTGCTGGTTTCTTAGTTTACACTATTGTTTATTTAGGCTTTGGAGTGTTTAATACCCTTAATGTTTTTGTCTTACTATTTATTCTTTATGGACTTTATAGTGCATTGGTTGATGGTAGTCAAAAGGCATTGGTTTCTGACCTTGTTAGCTTTGAATTAAAAGGAAGTGGCTTTGGATTATACCATGCAATAATTGGCATTTCACTATTGCCAGCAAGTCTTATTGCAGGTAAACTATATGATAATGTTAATTCAAGTGCACCTTTCTATTTTGGTGCAATTATGGCATTTTCTGCGGCAATATTAATGATAGTCTTTAGTTTATATCTCAAAAAAGAAGAGAAAAAAGAAGCAAATATCGAAAACTAATTAGGTCTTTTGTTTTTCTTTCTTTGCAGCTGGGAAGAGGATATTGTTTAGTATTAAACGGTAGCCTGCGGAGTTGGGAAATAGGCTTAGGTTGGTTACTGGGTCGCCAACATAGTGCTGATAATCTTCTGGGTCGTGACCTGAAAGAAATGTCCATGTGCCTTTACCATAAGTTCCGTGGATATATCTTACTTCGTCAATTGATTTATTTTCTCCTAAGACCAAAACACTTGATTTTAATAAGCTTTTGTTGAATGCAGTGCTTTGTCCCATAAATCCTTTAATGATTTTATTATGGTTTTGAGTTAGCATGGTTGGTATCCAATCCCATTTTGCAGAGAAATCAAACAGAACGAATAAATCGTTTTTCTCTTGGACAAGTCTGCTTCTTTGTTCTGTTACATCAATATTTGAAATTGCATATTTTAATGGGTCGGTTACTATTGTGAAATCCTTGAAAGCAAAACATTGAGAATAGTCAAGCTTGGCTTGTGCGTTAGGTTCAATTGGGTCACCATCGAACATAACATCGCAGATATCAACTCCATCGGCTGCTAATGCTATATCGAAACTGTCGGGTGCAGAACACATCGCAAACATAAAGCCACCTCCTGAAACAAAATCTCTAAGTTTCTTTACAACTGCAAGTTTTAGTTGTGATACTTTCTTAAAACCAAGCTTATTTGCAGTAGTTTCATTTGCCAAAACATCTTCTTGATACCAGATTTGATTTCGATAACTTGCCCAAAACTTTCCATATTGTCCTGTAAAGTCTTCGTGGTGAAGATGAATCCAATCATACAAGGGAAGAACTCCTTTAATAATTTCTTCATCGTAAATAACATCGTAAGGGATTTCAGCATAGGTTAGTACAAGTGTTACGGCGTCGTCCCAAGGTAGCTTACTTTTTGGAGAATATACTGCAATCTTTGGTGCATTTTGAAGTTTAACAACATCCATATTCTCTTCTGGCTCTGCAATCTGGTTAAGGATTTGTGAGGCTTGAATATCTGCAATATTATTATAGGTTACCCCTCTTAGCTTACACTGTTTTTCTATTGTTGCATCGTATTTAACAAGGAAAGACCCTCCCCTATAATTCAAAAGCCAGCTAACTTCACCCTTTTGATTAAGTATCCAATAAGATATTCCATAGGCTTTTAGATGGTTTGTTTGAGTATCATCCATAGGAATAAGCAAGTAGAGTGCAAAAGAATTTATGCTAAGAAGAATAGCTGCTAAAAATAAAATAGTTCTTTTCATATCAATTAATTAAAAGCCGCTGTCCTCATCCTCAATAAAATCATTATCTGAATTCATCTTAGAAGCAATCACCATAGAGCCTGCTCCGTTTTGGTCAAAGCTTGCATTTCCTTCCATTGAGTTTAAGAAACTTTGGTCAATTTGATAATCCTTATTAACAAACTTCGCGAAGTTGCTTTCAAACCTCAAACGAACCTCGCCAACTGGTCCCGAGCGGTGCTTTGCAATTAGAACATCTGCCATTCCTACTGTCGGCCCTTTATCATCTCCTTCTGTTATTCCATAATACTCAGGACGATAAATAAACATAACGATATCGGCATCTTGTTCAATCGCACCAGACTCTCTAAGGTCGGAAAGCATTGGTTTCTTTGTACCTCCACGTGTTTCAACAGCACGAGAAAGTTGAGCTAATGCCAAAACTGGAACACTTAATTCTTTAGAAAGAGCTTTAAGTTGACGAGAGATTGTACTAATTTCTTGTTCCCTATTCCCACCCTTATTATCTGAATTGCCACTCATAAGTTGTAGATAGTCAATGAAAATCATCTTAATGCCATATTTTTGTTTCAACCTACGGCATTTTGCTCTAAGTTCAAAAATCTTTAGCTGTGGAGTGTCATCAATATAGATTGGAGCATTTGCAAGCCTGCCAATATCGTGCAATCTTTCAACCTCATCCTTTCTCAGTTGATCTCCCTTCTTAAGTCTATCACCAGAAACCTCAACCTCAGAAGAAATCAAACGCATAGTTAGTTCAAGAGCAGTCATTTCTAAAGAGAAGAAAGCAATAGGAATATTATGATCTACTGCCATATTCCTTGCCATTGAAAGAGCTAAGGCTGTTTTACCCATTGCAGGACGAGCAGCCAAAATGATTAGCGTTCCTTTATGAAAACCTGTTGTTACGCTATCTAAATCTCTAAAACCTGAAGGGACACCAGAGGTTATTCCTCCAGCCTTTTGAGCTGCTTCAATTTCTTGTTTAGCTTCAAAAAGCAAAGACTCTAAAGTTTGGAAATCACTTTTGAAATTCTTATCACTAATGTCCATTAAGTCTGTTTCGGTCTTATCCAAAAGCTGAATAACATCAGTTGTTTCATCATAAGCATCCTTAATGGTTTCAGTTGAAACTCTTATAAGTTCTCTTTGGATGTATTTTTCAGAAAGAATTCTTGCATGATATTCTATGTGAGCGCCAGAGGTAACACGAGAAGTTAGGGATGAAATCTTATAAGCTCCACCCACCATCTCAAGAGTTCCATTCTTTTTCAACTGCTCAACAACTGTTAGAATATCTACAGGAGAACTATTATAGAAAAGTTGCTTTATTGCCTTGAAGATTTCTCTAAATTCAGGCGTATAGAAATACTCTTCACGTATGATATCAATTGAGTTAGTTACTGCATCCTGGTCTAAGAGTAGTCCTCCCAAAACAGCCTCTTCCAAGTCAAGCGCCTGAGGAGGTATCTTACCATTTAGAGCAAAAGCTTGGTCTGCGGTAAGACGAGTAGTCTTCGATTTATAAGCATTTTCTTTCTTTTCCATAGACTGCAAAGATAAAACAAATAAAAACTAAATGATAGTGATTAAATAAATATATTATCTCTACCCTTTAAAACTATTTGATTATGAAAAGCTCCCTAAAATAATAATTAATTAGGCAAATCTGCAATTCTATTATATGTCTTAGTAATACTTCAAACCTTGATTTTTGTAAAAGTAGGAAGTTTTCAAAAAACCTATTGAAAGTGTCGGAATAAAGGAGTAATTATCATTTTTCTAATGGGAAATAAAGAAGTCATTGTTTTAGCAAATTGAATCAAAGAACTAATTTTTTCTTTCTTTGATTCAGTAAATTGTTTCAGTGATTCAGTCGCGTAGATCTTTGATTCATTTTCGTGAAACATCGTTTCATTTCCTTGATTATAGGGCATAAAAAAGAGAAAGAGTATTTAATCGCTTCTAAGCTTCGCCTTTGCCTTGCTATAACTAAACACTCTTTCTCGCTTCTAAAATATATAAAAATTGAAATTATGAATTTAAACCGTAGATTTCATCTTTCTACAACTTCTATAGATAAGCGAAGGGTTTATTCATTCTTTCTGTAGCAAATATACAACAGAAATCTTCCTTTGTCAAGTATTTTGGCAAAAAAACGACTATTTATTTTAAAAGATATTGGTTTACAGGGATTTAATTTTGCTTAATTTTGCGATTTTTCTTCGCATAGAGAAATGAAAAGACTCTTTTCATCTATAAAAAAGCTTTGAATTTCTACCTCAATTGGTGTATTTTGAATTTGAGGTGGGTTTGTTAGGGGATTTATTTGGAATATGTTGAAACTATTTGCTATTCCTGTGCCTGTGCACTTGACATAGGCTTCCTTTATTGTCCAAATTTTAGTGAAGAGTATGTCCTGCTGGTCTTCATCCTCGGTTTCCTCTAAAAGCTCTATCTCTTTTGGGTGAAAGAACCTATGAACTACTGCTTTATTATATTTCCTTTTTTTCTCTACATCTATTCCTATTGGTTTATCACTTAATGCTATTGCGATGAACTCTTTGGTGTGAGATATGGAAAAGTGTAGGCTTTGATTAAAAAGAAAGAAGGGCTTTCCTTCAACAGTTTTTTCAATCTTACTGTCAAATTCAAAGCCCTTCTCTTCTATTTTTTGGATTAATAATTGCTTTGCCCAAGCTGATATTTGTTTTGGAGTTGATAAGGTTTTATCTTCTCCAAACATTTCTCTTGCTTTATCTATATGGCAAACAAAATATTCCAATTATTAATGCTTATTCGTTAATTCCAAGTAGTTCAACTTCAAAAACTAATGTGCTTCCTGCTGGAATTGTTCCAACTGGTGAGTCTCCATAAGCAAGGTCTGCAGGAATAAAGAATGTGTATTTTGAACCAATACTCATTAATTGAACTCCTTCTGTCCAACCTGGGATAACTTGATTTAATGGGAATGATATTGGTTCTTGTCTTTCAACTGATGAATCAAATACTTCACCATTTAATAGCATTCCGTGATAATGTACTTTTACAGTATCGGTTGCTTTTGGTTTATCACCTTCTGCTTGTTTATCAACTTTGTATTGTAGTCCGCTTTCAGTTTGTTTTACTCCTTCTTTTTCAAGATTAGCTTTCATAAATGCCAAACCTTCTTCTCTTGCCTCAAGTCCTAATTTTTGCATTTGAGCTTGTTTCTTTGTTTGCATTTCTTGTTGCCAAGCACCCATAACTGTGTTTTTTTCTTCCTCTGTAATAAGGGTTTGTTTTTCTCCATTAGCTGCTTTTCTAAGAGCTTCAATCATAACTTCTATATCTAAGTCGTAACCTTCTCTTATAAAGCTATTACCAATATCTTCTCCAATTATGTAGCTTACTTTAGCTTTGTCTGTTTTTAATTCCATTTGTTCTTTGTTTTAGTTTGTTTGTATTGTGTTTTAAAAAATATGTTATTTGATTATTGTTAGTTCATCTATTAGGTTTTTAGCACCTGCAAACTTATCAATAATAAATAGAACGTAGCGTGCATCAACATTTATTGTTCTTTGTACTTCTGTTTCAAATGCTATATCACCACTCATTGCTTCCCAGTTTCCATCAAATGCAAGTCCTATTAAGTGACCCTCTGCATTTAGAATTGGTGAGCCTGAGTTTCCTCCTGTGATATCATTATTAGAAAGGAAACAAGTTACTATTTCTCCTTTTTCATTTGCATATTGTCCGTAGTCTTTTTTCAAGTATAGTTCTTTTAGTTTTGCTGGAACTTGAAATTCGCTTGAGCTTGGGTCTTCTTTTTCCATAACTCCTGCAAGTGTTGTGATATAGTCATAGTGGATTCCGTCTGCTGGATAATAATCTAAGACTTGTCCATAGGTCATTCTCATCGTGAAGTTTGCATCTGGGTATTGAACTAAGTTTGGATCCATTTCTCTTAGTGCTGCAACAAAACGTTCTCTTGCCTTAGATAGTTTTTCTTCTGATTGAACTAAGCCTTCATCATCTGCTCCAAGATATGTATAAGCTGTTAGAGCTGATTGTGCTATTAAGTCTTTTTTAAGTTTTTTCGCATTAGGCTTTTTCATAAACTTATCATAGTTAGCTTGGTTTGCAAACACTGATTCTTTAAAAGCCTTGTCTGCATAAGCATCAACATTTCCTTTAAACTTGTTTTCTAGTGTCTTACTAATATAGTTATTCTTATCAAGATTAGAGAACATTATCACTAATGACTTAAACAATTCTTTTTCTGTTTCTTGGTCATAGGTCACAAAATGTGCATCTCCTCTTTTCTTCAACATAGTAATTATCTTGTCGTAGTTAGGATTCTTCTTATCTAATGTCATTAAGGACATCGTGTTTTGGAAAGCAACGAGTGAGCGCTTATTTGACATAAGTCCTAAGTTTGCATACCAAGAGTATTTTGTTCCACTTGCACTTGCAATTTCTTTGTTTGCCTGTTCTAAATCATTAACAACAGAACCGTATTTTTCAAATCTTGATTTATCATCTAGAATCCATTTTGTAAGTCTGTCTTCTATTGATTTTTTCTGACTATAAACATCTAATTTCTTCAAGCCTCTAAGTTCTCCTTTTTTATTTTTCCAAAGGTTCATATATCCTGCGTAATCAGAAGCATATATCAGACTAACTCTTGTTTCTTTTTCCATCATCTTATTCATTGTTGGTAGCATATATTCGCCAGCTCTAACAATTGATGGGTTAACTATATTGATTGTGTTTGCAACTTCGCCAGATGTCATATATCTTTCGGTTGAGCCTGGAAATCCCCAAATCATTGTGAAGTCATCTTTCTTTACTCCTTTAATACTTATTGGTAGAAAGTGTTTTGGTTTGTATGGTTGATTTTCTTTTGAGAACTTTGAAGGTTTATTTTCATTATTAGCATAAACTCTGAAAATAGAGAAGTCTCCTGTATGACGAGGCCACATCCAATTGTCTGTATCTCCTCCAAACTTTCCTATTGATTGTGGTGGTGTTCCTACTAAACGAACATCGGTGAATACTTCATAAACAAACATATAATACTCTGCTGATTCAAAGAATGGCTTAATTTCTACTTTATATTGTCCGTTTTCTGAGTTCTTCTCTGCTAATCTTTGGATACGAACTTCTATAGAATCTTCAATAGCTGATTTATCTATCTTGTTTGAATACTCTCCTAATATTTCTTTTGTAACATCTTCCATTTTAACAAGAAATGAAACTGTCATATTTGGGATTGGAATCTCTTCTGATATATTATATGCCCAAAATCCATTATTTAGGTAATCGTGCTCTACTGTTGATTGTCCTGCAATTGCATCATAACCACAGTGGTGATTGGTAAATAGAAGTCCTTTTTCAGACACTATTTCTCCTGTACAACCATTACCGAATTGAACAATTGCATCCTTAAGACTTGAATTGTTTATACTATACAACTCTTCAGCTGTTAGCTTTAATCCCATCTTCTTCATTGT
The DNA here is from genome assembly GCA_041673165.1 of Bacteroidales bacterium. GTDB lineage: Bacteria > Bacteroidota > Bacteroidia > Bacteroidales > P3 > UBA10566. The sequence continues at coordinate 23,797 of JBAYYI010000014.1, read as the reverse complement.
TGCATGGTTCAAGTTCTTAAAGAACATAGGTAACCACATCCCCTCGTCAGGTCTTGGTGTTGGTTTTGCAAAACCTATACTTGCCATTAGCATTAAAGCTAAACTTATTAGGGTAATTTTCTTCATCTTTATTTGTTTTTAATTTATATATTTGATTTTTGAATATCTATCTTTTTTAAATACGATTTGTGCTACTTCTTGAATTTCTTCAGCAGTAATTGCTTCTATTTCTTGGTTCGTTGTTTTTAGAGTGTCTATCCTATTGTAGTTTAAGATTGACTTACCCATAGACAAAACTTCATTTTGATTGTTTTCGTATTGAATGGCTAATTGCCCAATCAATTGTTGTTTTGCTTGTTTTAGGGTTAATGGTTTAATTTTATTATTACAATAGTATTCTAACTCATTTTCAATCAGATTTATTGTTTTATCGATATATTTTTCATCAGTGGCAGCATAGACCGTAAATAGCCCAACATCTGAGTAGGCTGTGTAGTTTGACTCTAAGGCGTACGTGAAGCCAAATTTCTCTCTAATTTTCATATTTAGTCGAGAATTCATTGCTGGCCCGCCTATAATATTGTTAAGCAAGGAAAAGGCTAATCTATGTTTGTTTTTGTAGCTAAAGGCTGTATTTCCAATAACAACATGTGCTTGGTAGGTGTCACGAGATATTACTTTTGTTTTGGGTTTGTAGTTTTTGTAGGGTGTTCTTGTTATTTGTTTATTGTCTTTCTCTACATGACCAAAGTATTTTTTGCATTTCTCTACCCATTTATCAAAGTCGATAGCTCCTATTGTTGAAATCACAATTGAGTTTGATGAATAAGTACGTCTTACAAAGTTTTTGATTTGCTCTGTTGAAAAGTTCATTACCTGAGTTGGTGTTCCTAAGATATAACGCCCTAAACCATGGTTACCGAAAACTAATTTTTCAAAATCATCAAAAATTAACTCAGAAGGGTTATCCTCGTAGGAATTGATTTCATCTATAACTACTATCTTCTCTTTATCTATTTCTTTTTGAGGAAAAACAGAGTGAAATACAATATCGGAAAACAATTCAAGGACTCTATCGTGGTAATTATTAAGGAAGCTGGCGTATATACAGGTTTCTTCTTTTGTAGTGAAAGCGTTTAACTCTCCCCCTACTCCATCAATCCTATTTAATATATGTACGCTTTTCCTTTTATCTGTTCCTTTGAAGATAGAATGTTCAATGAAATGAGCTAATCCATACTCTTGAGGTTGTTCGTCTCTTGAACCTACATTAATAACAATTGCTGTATGTGCAATTGGTGAGTAGGTCGAACGGTGGACAAGTCTAATTCCATTTGATAGTTTGTGTTGCCGATAGGCTAATTCAGATTCTAATTGCACAAGTTCCTTTTTCTAATTAGTAATTTGGTGAGATAAGAATCGATTAACGTGATATTATGTAGTAACCTGCTGAGCCATGCTTTTTGATTATTGAGCTCATAAATGCATTTGCCTCTCCCATTGTTCTTCTTGAACCATAACTAACATAATACTTTGTTTTATCATCTTGTGATTTTGAAACTATATAGCTATCATAACCCAAACTCCTTGCCTTTCTTGCTGATTGTTGTGCATTAGCAAGATTATCAAAAGTTCCTCCCACAACATCAAATCCAAGTCGAGAAACTGGTTGCATTAGAACTGGCTTAGAATAGTCTATTTCTGGAGTTGGTACTGGTGGATTATCTTTTTCCCCTGTTGGCTTTAAAGGTTTTTCTTTAACAACGACTTCTTTTTTTGGTTGAATTGGTTTCTTAACTACTTTAACCTCTGTTTGAGTTTCTTTAATTGGTTGTTCTTTGATTGGAACTATTTCTGAAGTAAGAGTTTCTGTTGTTTCATCTTCTATAGTTTGAGCTTCTACTTCTTGAGTGGTTTTAGTTTGAACAGGAATAACAATTGTTTTATTTCCAGTCTCACATTTTGGAGTAACGTAGTTATTCAATTTTTCTGTTAATGGTTCAAGTTCTTTTATGTTTTTTGTCCAACACATATAATGAGCAAGAACTAAAAATCCTGAAGCTAATATGGCTAATAATACTATTATTGAAAGAATTGTCCAAGTTTTCTTGTTTCTCTTCCTTCTTTCCTTACGTTCTTTCTTATCTGACTTCCTTCTCTTTTTAACGTTCTTTCTAAATTTCTTACTATTCCTATAGTTAAACTCATCACTATCATTAGCGTCCATACCCTCATTTTCTCCCAGTTCATCTTCTTTTCCCTCTTTAAGCTGGTCTAATCTTTCTTGAACTTCTTTTTGAGCATCTTCTATCTGCGACTGATCTCTTTCAAGTTCTTGTCTTTGCTCAAAAACGATTTCTTTTCTTTCTTCTTGTTCAATATTTAATGAAAATTCACTATCCTCTCTTGATTCTGATTGAGGAGTATGTTCGTATATTTCTTGGCTTGACTCTGTTTCATTAAATGAAGTTCCAATAACAACGGTCTGCAACGGTGTTTCTCCAATCTCTACTTTTTCTTCTTTTAATGATTCTGATAGAGGCTCTTTGGTAACAAGTGGCTGAATAAAATCTCCTTGATCAAATGTTTGAACAGACTTAATTGTTGAAAAAGCAAATGCGCTATCAAGTAGGTTAAGTCCTGATGTTGGTGTAAAGATATAACCTGAGCTTAATCCTTTTGCCAAAACCCCTATATCACCCAATTTGCATGAATTTAACTTTTCAATTTTCTCTTTTACACTATCTGAATATTGTTTTATCCATTTCAATGATGTTTCAAGAGAGATAAACTCTTTCGTTGAAAGTTCTTGAACAAAACCCAAGTCATTATTTATTTCATTTGAAAATGTTATAATTCGGCTTGGAGGTGTTAAAGTATTTGTAATAGGACTAATGGATGCAGGTGTGTATTCAACTCGAAAAGTACCTATTCCAATTAATTCTGCCCTATCATTCTTCTTTAAATACTCTAATAGGTTTGCTGAAACATTCATATTGTTATCTTTTTAATTATTTATATCTTTATTATTGGCTAAACTATATGTAAGATTATATATTACGTGTATTTTTCAATTGCGTTTCAATAATGTATTATTTACTTTTTCTAAGTCCTCTGGAGTATCTACTCCTATGCTTTCAAATTCTGTTATTGAGACCTTAATTTTATATCCTTCTTCTAACCATCTTAGCTGCTCTAAGGATTCAATTTTCTCAAGTCTTGAGGGGTAGAGTTTAACCAATTCCTTTAAAACATCAGACCTATATGCATATAATCCAATATGTTTATAGTAGTTACCCTTAGCAATCGAGTATTCAAGTGTTTCCTCCCTACTAAAAGGTATTATTGATCTAGAGAAATAGAGTGCGTTATGATTATAGTCAAACACAACCTTGACAACATTTGGAGATGAAAGGGTTTCTTTGTCTTCAATCATTTTGCAAAGTGTTGATATTTGAGTTTCTGAGTCTTTGAAAGGAATAAGAGCTGAATGAAGTTGTTCTTTCTTAATTAAAGGTTCATCTCCTTGAATATTAACCACAATATCATACTCTCCTTCTGTTTGTTCAATGATTTTTAGAGCCTCTTCAACCCTTTCTGTTCCGCAACTATGGTTTTCATCAGTCATTATGGCCTGATATCCATAAGAATTGACAACGTCAAAAATCTTTCTACTATCAGTTGCAACTACAACCTTGTCAAACAATCCACTTTCAACAACTCTTTTACATACACAAACAACCATTTCCATATCTCCTATTTTGGCTAATGGCTTTGCAGGAAAACGACTTGAGGCATATCTTGCAGGAATAACACCTAATATTTTTTGATTAGAATAACCCATTAATTTCAGCATTTATTTTATCAATAATAAGTCCCAAATCAGATTTATTTGATGAAAAATCAATATTATCAATATCAATTATCAACAATTTACCTTCTTTATATTCGCTTATCCACCTATCGTATCTTTCATTTAGTGAAGTTATATAGTCTAATCTTATTGAGTTTTCATAATCCCTCCCTCTTTTTTGGATATTATTAATAAGGGTAGGAACTGATGCTTTAAGATATATTAGAAGTTCTGGCGGTTCTATAAATGAATTAATTAACTCAAACAAATCAAGATAGGTCTCATAGTCTTTGGTTGCCATTAGACCCATTGCGTGTAGGTTGGGGGCAAATATATAAGCATCTTCATAAAGAGTTCTATCTTGGATTATATTCTTATGTTTTTTTCTGTGATCAATTAAACTACGAAAACGTTTATTAAGAAAATAAATCTGAAGATTGAAGCTCCACCTACGCATATCGTCATAAAAATTAGCAAGATAAGGATTATCATCTACTTGTTCAAACATTGGGTTCCATTTGAACTGTTTTGCTAATAGCTCTGTTAGTGTAGTCTTTCCGCTACCTATGTTTCCAGCAATTGCAACATGCATAGTATTTCGTTTTTATATTTTAATTAGCTTACAAAGATAGAAAATTTATTATTATTATCGTAATAGTCTGAAAAAAATATACTTTTGCAGTCTAAAATTCAACATAAAATCAATTATTATGGCTTTTGAAAAAATTGTAAATTATAAGATGATTAAGTCTGAGGATTTGAATCATCACGGAACTTTATTTGCTGGTCGTTGCTGTGAATGGTTTGTTGAGTCTGCTTTTATTGGAGCAGCGAGTAAGTTAGACCCAAAGCACACTGTATGCTTAAAAGTGCATGGACTTGAATTTCTAAATCCTATGAGATTAGATAATATTCTGGGTTTTGAAAGTAGGATAGTCCACGCTGGAAAATCAACAATTACTGTTTATACTAAGGTTCACGAAATTCAATCATTAGATATTAAACGCTTAGATGGTTTTATCACTTTCTGCTTTGTTGACAAAAATTCAAAGTCAACGCCTCATCATTTAAGTGTTATTGCAGAAACAGAAGAAGAAATTGCTCTTCAAGAAAAAGCAATAGAACTATTGAAAACAAGAAATTAATAAACTAAACAAAGATACAATTTTCTAACTCTTTGTTTTAATTTTCTGAAACGCTGTTTTAATTTTTTCTTTCTTTGATTCAAGAAATTATTACAGCGTTTTAATTTTCTAAAACAGCGTTTCATTTTACCAATATCTAAACCGTTGATTACAAAATGATAATACAAGGTCTGATTTCCTTAACTCCCCTTCCCAAAACACTATTCTATTGGAGTAAACTTTAGTGCCAAAAAGTCTTTTCATGAAATAAAATCAGAAAACTATTGTCGTTTCAAAAGTTTTCTGTAGCTTTGCAAACTGATTCAAATAAGAACATGGAACTAAAGGAAAGAATAATAAATGAGACTAATGGATTGTTGAAAATCAAAAGTTGTAGGCTAATTACAATGGATGAGATTGCAAATAATCTTGGCATATCGAAACGAACCCTCTATGAACAATTTAAAGATAAGAGTAGTTTATTGGAGGATTGTTTTAATATTAATTTTGAAAAAGCAGTTATTGACAGTAATAAGATTGTTGAATCCTCAGAAAACTCACTTGTTTCAATTTTGTTAATGCTAAAAAAAGCAAACTCATCTATTCATACTATTAAGTACGATTATATTAAAGATTTAAATAAATACTATCCAGAAATTTATCAAAAGACCTTTGAAAGGCATATTAATTTTCAGAAAGAATTAAGAAATAAATTGCTTTTAAATGCGTTAGAAAATGGCTTAGTACTTAATGATATAAATTTCGATCTTTTAAATAGTATGATACAACTAAACTTATTTTACTGTTCAAAAAATGAATATACAGTTCAAAACCCTAATCATAGCCTAATAGAAATTGCGATGATGCATATATTTATAATTATGAGAGGTGTTTCGACTATAAAAGGAATTGAAATCATTGATAAATATAAAGACATCTTTTTAAAAAAATAATATTAAAAGAAGAAATGAAAAGAAAATTTTTGAAATTAGCTTTTATAGGACTCTGTCTTGCTAACCTTAACACTTTTGCACAAGTAAATTCAACTTTAGAATTAGATTTGGAAACAGCTCTAAGGATTGCTCATGACAATAACCCTACTATTAAAATTGCTGAATTAGAAATCCAAAGAGTTGATTACTCCAGAAAAGAAGCTATCGGAAACCTACTTCCTAACCTTAATGCTGGAGGACAATATACCGACAACGTTATGAAACAAGTTATGTTTCTATCCGAAAGTTTTGCAGCTCTAATGGGTGGTCAAAAATATATGGAGGTTGGTTATAAGAACTCGTTTGTTGGAAGCATTAGTTCTCAACTTCCTCTTGTTAACTTTTCTCTTTGGCAAACCATAAAAAACAAACAAAATGATATTGACATGGTTATAGAGAAGTCTCGTGCCTCTAAAATTGAGATGACCAAACAAGTCAAGGATGCATATTATACTGTTTTGCTTACTAAGAGTTCATTAAAGGTTTTACAACAAAGCCATACCAATGCCTTAGAAACTCTAAAGAATATTGAAAACTCATATAAACAAGGAGTTGTTTCGGAATATGACTATATAAGAGCTCAAGTTAATGTTAACAACCTTAACCCTGCACTTATAAATGCAAAGAATGGAGTTGAGTTATCGATGATGAATTTAATTATGATTCTCTCTCTTCCAGCAGAACAAATAATTGAGATTAAGGAAGACTTGGAAAACTTCAATGATAATATAAATATAATATCAGAGATTGGCAAAAGATCAATGATAGAGACAAACTCCGATTTAAAGATATTAGATTATAATATTATAGGTCTAAAGAATCAATTGAAACTTATAAACACCCAACACCTACCTATGCTTTCCGCAACAGGAAGCTATATATACCAAACACAAGCAGAAGACTTTAAATTTAAAGACTACACTTGGATTGGTTCAGCTTCTGTTGGGCTTCAACTATCTGTTCCAATTTTTTCAGGAATGACTAAGGTTAACCAAGCAAAACAAGTAGAGCTTTCAATTAAAAGCTTAGAGATACAAAGAGAATATGCTAAAGACGGCATAAATCTTCAGGTTAAGTCAGCAACAAACACAATGAAGGCTGCAAAAGAACAATTGGTGGTTAATAAAGATGCAATCAAACAAGCCGAAAGAGGATACGACATTGCAAAAGTTCGTTACCAAGTTGGTTCAGGAACAATTTTAGAACTAAATGACTCAGAGCTATCACTAACTCAGTCAAAACTAAATTACCAGCAATCACTCTTCAACTTCCTATCAGCACAAGCTAATTTAGAGAAGGTAATGGGAAGTGAAAAATAAGGAAAGAATAGAATTAAAACATATAAAGAATTAAACACATAAGAAATATAATGAAAAAAGTAATTTATTTATTGATCTCAGCTGTTATCATTATGACAGGCTGCTCAAAGAAAGATGATAAAAAGGTTAATCCACAAGATGAAGCTATTAAAGTAAAAGTAGAGAAGGTTTCTGTTAAAGAAATTGATCAAATATATGAGTTTGCAACAACAGTTGATGCTGCTGTTAAGAATTTTATTACCTCTGCTGGAGGAACAAGAATTGAAAAGATTTGGGTTGAAGTAGGACAAAAGGTTTCTAAAGGACAAAAGCTTGTTACTATGGAAAACACTAATCTTGCAACTGCAAATGCCCAATTAGACAATATGAAATTGGAAGTTAGTAGAATGGAAGCATTGTTTCAAAGTGGTGGTATTTCAAAACAACAACTTGACCAACTAAAAACCCAATACGATGTTGCAAAGCGAAACATTGATAACTTAGAAAGAAACATATCCCTCACCTCTCCTATCTCAGGAGTTATTACAATGAGAAACTTCGATAATGGAGATGTTGCAGGAGCTCAACCAATACTTCAAGTAATGCAAATTTCACCAGTAAAACTGAAATTCAATATCAACGAATCCTTCTATACAAAAGTTAAACTTGGAATGAATGTTAAGGCTAAGGTAGAAGTTTTTGAAGAAGAAGAATTTGGTGGAAGAATAAGCTTAATTGCACCAACAATTGATCCTCTTACAAGAACATTTATGGTTGAAGCACAATTTACTAATTCAAATCAAAAGCTTCGTCCAGGTATGTTTGGAAGAGTTGAACTTAATCTTGGAAAAGCAATGAAAGTTATTGTTCCAGATAGAGCAATCATAAAACAAAGTGGAACAAACAACAAATATGTATTTATTGAAAAAGATGGAGTTGTTGAGTACCGTAAGGTTGAACTTGGAAGAAGAATGGGTGATACATACGAGCTTTTAAATGGAGTAAGTGATGGAGAAAATGTTGTTGTTACAGGTCAAACACGTCTTCTTGATGGCAAGAAAGTTGTTGTTGTTAAATAATTAAGACAGAGAAATTAGAATATGAAAATATACGAATCATCCGTAAAGAAACCAATTACAACAGCAATCATTTTTATTGCTATTGTTGTTATGGGTTTGTTTTCCCTGAATAAGTTAAGCATTGATATGTTGCCTGAAATTGAAATGAATCAAGCAATTGTATTAGTAACTTATCCTGGTGCATCTGCAGAAGATGTGGAAAACAACGTTAGTAAAGTATTAGAAAGTTCATTAAGCACAGTTAGTGATTTAAAGAAGATTTCCTCTACCTCAAAGGAAAACACCGCAGTTATTAGTGTTGAATTTAATTGGGGAACAGATATAGACGCATCGGTTAACGATATGCGAGACAAGATAGAGATGGTAAAAGGATATTTGCCAGAAGGTTGTTCCAATCCAATTATAATGAAACTTAGCACAGATATGATGCCAGTTGTTATATACTCTGCAACCTCTCAAGAAAGCTCAGAAGCTCTTTATAAAATATTAGAAGATGGAGTTGCAAATCCATTAAACCGTATTTCTGGAGTTGGTTCTGTTTCTATTGCAGGAGCTCCTCAAAGAGAAATTAGCATTAATGTTAATCCTCAAAAGCTTGAAGCCTATAACCTAACAATTGAACAAATTGGGGCTGCAATTGCAAAGGAGAATGTTAATACACCAGGAGGTTCAATTGATATTGGTTCCGAAACCTATTCCCTACGTATTCAAGGCGAAATGAAAGAAAGCGACCTTTTAAATAATATTGTAGTATCTAACTATGGTGGAAAGTCGGTTTTCTTAAAAGATATTGCTATTGTTCGTGACTCTGTGCAGGAAAAAGCTCAAGAGAGTTATGTTAATGGAAAAAAGGGAGCTACAATTGTAATTCAAAAACAATCGGGTGCGAACTCTGTGGATGTTGTATCAAAGATTAGAGAACAGCTACCAATCATAACGAAAAATCTACCTCACGACATTCAATTTGAAGAAGTAATGAATGCTACTGATAATATTGAAAACTCAATAACATCATTAGTTCAAACCGTTCTTTTGGCATTCTTATTTGTTGCAATTGTTGTAATATTCTTCTTAGGACAGTGGAGGGCTTCATTAATTATTATGATAACCATCCCAATTTCCCTTATCTCATCATTTATCTACCTACTACTAACAGGAAATACACTTAATATAATTTCTCTTTCAGCTCTCTCAATTGCAATAGGTATGGTTGTGGATGATGCTATTGTTGTTCTTGAAAACATATCAACTCATATTGAAAGAGGTTCAAGACCAAGAGAGGCGGCAATTTATGGAACTAATGAGGTTGGAGTTGCTGTTGTTGCAACCACACTTACAATCTTAGCTGTTTTCCTTCCTTTCACCATGATGGGTGGAATGGCAGGTATTATTTTCTCTCAACTTGGTTGGATGGTTAGTATCGTTATGGTTGTTTCAACCTTAAGCGCACTGACCCTAACCCCAATGCTTAGCTCCATTATTCTAAAAAGAGAACAAAGCAAAGTTACTGGTAGCACTTTCGACAAACTATATGCTCCAATTAAAAGAGGACTTGACAAATTAGATGTTTTCTATTCCAATATTCTTACTTGGGTAGTTAGACATAAAACGTTTACCATTATTACTGGAGTATTAATATTTGCTGGTTCAATAATGCTAACCTTTGGAATAGGTACTGAATTTATTCCAGCCTCAGATAATGGACAAATCTCTGGGAACTTCCAATTACCTGTTGGAGCAAATGCTGAACGTGCAAAAGTCATAGCAAAGAAATTTGAAACATCAGTCAAAGCACAGTATCCTGAAATAAAGACTTTATCCTATACAGTTGGCATTCCAGCTGAAGACGACAATAACTCTTGGGCTCAAATGCAAGCCTCAGGCTCTAACTACGTTTCATTTAGAATAAAACTAAAGAAACTAAAGGAAAGAGATAAAGATATTTTTGAAATCTCGGAAGGGATTCGAGAGGAACTATCATCTTATCCAGAGCTATATAAATATAAGGTTGACGCTGGTGGCGGTGGTGGAATGACCACTGGTTCTATGGTTGATATTGAAGTGTTGGGTTATGACTTTGATGTAACGGAGAAAATAGCACGTGATATCAAGCAGAAGATGGTAAAGATTAAAGGTTTTAGAGATGTTACCATTAGTCGTGAAGATTATATCCCACAATTTCAAGTTGAATTTGATAGAGAAAAACTAGCACTTAATGGACTTAATGTTGGAACAGCTTCATCCTTTATTAGAAATAGGATGAACGGAATGACAGCTTCACTTTTTAGAGAAGATGGAGAAGAGTACAAAATCAAAGTTCGTTATGATAAAGCAAGCAGAGAATCTATTGAAGATATTGAAAACATAGCAATCTTAAACCAATCAGGAAAATCAATTCGACTAAGTGAAGTTGCAAAGGTTGTTGAGAGATTTGCTCCACCTTCAATTGAAAGACAAGACCGTGAACGTATCATTAAAGTTTCTGCGACACTTTATGGAGAGACACTTGATAAAGCAACAAAGAGCATACAAGATGAAATAGACAAAATGGATATTCCTTCAAACGTAGGAATACAAATTGGAGGAACAATTAAAGACCAACAAGAGTCATTTGGAGATATGGGACTACTCTCACTACTAATTATTATGATGGTTTACTTTGTTATGGCAGCTCAGTTCGAATCACTTCGTTATCCATTCATAATAATGTTCTCAATACCATTTGCCCTAACAGGAGTTTTGATAGTTCTCTTTATAACCGGAGGCACTATCAATATGATGAGTGCAATTGGTAGCATAATGCTAATTGGGATTGTTGTTAAGAACGGAATTGTGCTTGTTGACTACATTAACCTTAACCGCGAAAGAGGAATGAATATAAGCAAAGCAGTTATTGATGGAGGGAAATCAAGACTTCGACCAGTTCTAATGACAACTGCAACAACTGTTTAGGTATGATACCTATGGCTTATGGTCTTGGAGAAGGTTCTGAAATTTGGCAACCAATGGGTATTGTTATTGTTGGAGGTCTATCAGTTTCAACCCTTGTAACCCTTATTTTTATTCCAGCACTCTATGCTGCATTTGCATCAAGTGAAGTAAAAAATTCACGCAAAAAACACAAAATTAAATTAAATCGTAGAACAGTTAAAGCATAATAATATGAAGATGAAAGCAGCATTTATTGCATATAATCAAGCCCATGTTGAAGAAGTTGATGATATTTTAACCCAACTTTCAATAAGAGGGTTCACACGCTGGAATGATGTTCAAGGAAGAGGTACAAAAGACGGTGAACCACATTTAGGAACACATGCTTGGCCTTCAAAGAACATGGCAACAATGTGCGTTGTTCATGAAAACATTGCTCCTATACTCAAAAAAAGAATACAAGCTCTTGACAGAGAAGCACCAGAACAAGGCATAAGAGTTTTCTTTTGGGACGTGATTGATGTTTAATTGAATTTTCTAACTCTTTGTTTTAATTTTCTCTTTCTTTGATCTAATAAATTCTTTCTTTGATCTAATTCCGTGAAACAGCGTTTCATTTTAGAGATATCGTTTTCTTGGTTTTTTGATAGAATTACTTAGATTTATAACTACTTTTGCAACTATGTTTATTGAATTAGGGTATTTAGGATTATTTATTGCCAGCTTCTTAAGCTCAACCATTATTCCTCTGGGTTCAGAATTTGTGCTTATTGCTCTTGTTGCTAATGGATTTGATCCTTATCTCTGCGTTCTGATTGCAACAATTGGCAACTCAATAGGTGGAATGACCTCTTACGGCATTGGTTATCTTGGAAAAATAGAATGGATCGAGAAATACTTCCGCACACCAAGAGAAAAAATACTTAGTTTTCAAGAAAGAATAAAACGCTGGGGTCCTGCCGCAGGTTTATTAGCTTGGTTACCTTTTATTGGTGATGTTATTGCAATAGGACTTGGTTTTTTCCGTTTAAACCCATGGAGGTCTTTTCTATATATGTTTATTGGCAGAATAATACGTTATAGCTTCATTGGAGGCATAATGCAATTATTTTAAAAATTACTATCTTTGCACCTTGTAACTTAACATCTAGATATGAAACTTAAGCATTTATTTATAGGTATATTATTATCAATACTCACCGTTTCAGCATATTCTCAAGTTGATACCCTTAGTTCAATAATTATTGGTAATGAGATATTTCTTGAAAAGAATTTTGAAGACATAAGAATCACCGACAACGATACCACAAAATCAAGTATAGTAGCAAATTGCGACTCCATTATTCAAGAATATCATAATTCCCTATCTGAAATTGAACAAAGGAAGAGCGAGATTGAGAAAATGGATTCAGAGGTTCGTTCTATGAGAGAGGAAAAAAAGAAAATGGATTCCCTTCTTTTTGTTTATGATGAAAAGGGAAAAGATCTTAGCTATCAACTTGCCAACCTTCAATACAAGTTTAAGGAAGACTCTTCTATGTTTTCCGAAGAAATTGATGAGCTTAGAACAAATGAATATAACCTTAAGCTGATTAATGACACCCTTGCAAAACTTAATCAAGAATATCGCAACCAACTAAACGATAAAAACAGACTCTTAGAAGAGAAAATAAGGATATTTCAAGAAAAAGAACTTCTTTTTGCTGAGAAAGAACAGGTTTATAAAGAAGCAATAAACAGTTCTAACTTAGATAAGGTAAAGATAGAGGGCTTAGTAAATGCCTCTAATGAGAAAATTGTAGGCAAGACAAAAGAAATTGACCTCTTACAAAAAAGCATAAATGAAAAGGAGTCTGCAATGGCTTCCAAAGACCTAACCCTAAGCAAGATTTCTGAAGAAAAGGATATGTATTATAAGATGGCAGACACTCTAAGGTCTAAGCTTGTTGAGGCAGAAAAGCAAATCCTAAGAACTAATGAAGAGCTAAAATACACCAAGAAAAGAGCAGAAGAGGCAGAAGCTAAAATAGCAGCTGCAACAAATAAGAAGAAGAAAGTAAGAGTTCTTCAAGGAATAGCAATGCGTTTCTTCCCTACCCCAACTTGGGATATTGTTCCAAGAGATATTGGAATTGGGGGATACGAAAACATAATCATTAACCGCAACTCCTCGAAGGTGGAATTTGACTTTGTCACAGGTGCATCAGTTATGCTGATTGATTTAACTAAACCTGAAGCAAAGTTCACTTCCGACATAGGCGTTTATGTTGGATTTGGTGGTGCAAATATGTTTAAGAACTTCTATTTTGGAGGAGCTTATCGTTTCCTTGACTTTTTCAGCGTTTCGGCAGGAGTCAATGTTGCAGAATATACCCTTTTGGCTAAAGACTTTAACAAAGAAGGTGATGCACTAAAGCCAGGTTGGTCAATCCAAACCACCAAAGAATGGAAAGTTACCCCATTCATCTGTTTATCACTCGACTTAGAGTTCTTAAGCTATATGGGAAAGAAATAAATAACCTAAAATTGAATTATTATGAAAACAATACTAATAAAAAATATAAGTCTAAAGAATAGAATAGTTGATATATTAATTGAAGACAATATCTTTAAGCAAATTGACCAAAACATAGTTGTAAAGGCCGACAAGGTTATTGACGGAACAAATAAGGCAATCATACAACCTTTTTACAATATGCACACCCACTCCTCTATGACCTTACTTCGTGGTTATGGAGATGATATGCGACTTTTCCAGTGGCTATCGGAGTATATTTGGCCACAAGAAGCAAAACTGACAGCCGAAGATATATATAATGGAACAAGGCTTGCAATTGTTGAGATGATACGCTCTGGAACAGTTTTCTTCTTAGATATGTATTGGCATCACGAAGCAATTATCCGTGCTGTTGAAGAAATGAAAGTTAGAGCAAGTGTTGGTATTACCTTTATTGAAGAGAGAGGGAAAACTGAAATAGAAAATAATATTAACTTTATAAATAACTTCAAACCTTCCACAGACCTAATAACTATTAACGTTGCTCCGCATGCAATATACACAGTTGGCAAAGACCTATACCAAGAACTATTTAAGGTTGCCAAAGAAAACAATCTAAAATTCAATACTCATTTATCAGAAACTGCAAAAGAAGTTAAGGATTGTAGGGAAGCAAATAATAATCTAACCCCTACTGAATACTTAGAGTCGATTGGAGTTTTAGACCATAACACAATAGCAGCACATTGTGTTCACCTAACAGAACATGATGCAGAAATTCTATCCTCAAAAGGCGTTACCCTTGTTCATAACCCTTGTGCAAATATGAAATTGGCCTCAGGAGCTTTCAATGTTCCACTAATAAATAAATATAATTGTAAAGTCTGCTTAGGAACAGACGGAACAAGCTCCAACAACAACCTTTCAATGATGGAAGAGATGAAGTTTGCAGCCCTACTTGCCAAAGTATCCTATAATGACACCGCCCTCCTATCCGCAAACCAAGTATTTGCATGGGCAACAAAGAATGGACCATCAGCAATGGGCATTAATTCAGGCTCAATAAAAGAAGGAAAATTAGCCGATTGTTTAATTGTTGACCTAAATAGTGATAGGCTAATCCCCAATCACAACCTAATCTCCAACTGGGTTTACTCTGCCGACAGCCGCTGCATAGAAACAGTTATCTGCAACGGCAACATCCTAATGGAAGACCGCATAATCCCTAACGAAGCCGAAATCCTCGAAAAAGCAAAGAGAACTATAATTTAGCAAAGCAATAAGACAAGAATATTAGTTGCCTAAAGAGAGAGTTTAAAGCAAATTCAATAATTAATTCCCATTATTTTAGAAATAGAATAATGGGAATTTGTTTTTCCTGATATCATTTACTTGATAAGAATGATGAAAACAACTACTAAACAACATAATCATATTCACTAAACGCTGTATTAAATTTCTGAAACAGTGTATTAAATTATTAAAACAAAGGTTCATTTTGCTGTGATGTACATCTTAGCTTGCTCCGATGTACATCTTAGCGTCTTGTGATGTACATCTTAGCACGCTGTGATGTGCATCTTAGCAATTTTAAACAAAGAGATAGAAATTTAAAATGAAGATGCGGATAATTAATGCTTTAGAAAAATCATTTTATTGGAGATGGTAGAGAATAAAAACCATAGCACATAGTTATATTTTTTGAATTGAAAAATTTAGTTTTTGTAAAGGGAAATGCTATTTGGAATTAGCGAAAAAAAATAAAGCGTCTCAAAAATTTGACGCTTTATTGTTTATTTGGATTTTGAATGAATGATTTACCGAAAAAGAAATGGGAAAAATTTATTCTTCTATTTCTATACATTCCTTTTTGATTACGTAGATTTGTTGCTTACTTACTTCTCCTGAAATGCTGTTTTTAGAGCCTTCATTTATACTTATTATTGCAGAGTTTAGGTTTGCTTTCTTTAGTTCTAATGTTCCTTTATTGTTTTCTAAAACAAAATTCTCTACTTTAAACTTATTTTCTGAATATAGTTTAGAATTAAAGAGACGAATTGTCATTGAGGCTTGGCTTAGTTTGGAATCAAATATCACTAATCCACCATCCAAGATGTCTATTTCCAATAATGGTTCTCTCAAATACAATCTAATTATTTTTGGAGAGCCTGTTATCTCTGGGGTTATTGTTAGGGTTCCGTTAGAAACAACATCTCTTGCTGGAAGTTCTTGTCCTGAGGAAATGTATTTCTTAATGTCTGTTCCCAAATCGTAATAGCTTGTTTTACCATAGACTACTGTTACTCTAACATCTCCTTTAACAACAAGCTTATAAACTCCTGATGGGATTTCTGACCAAGGGT
Organism: Bacteroidales bacterium; assembly: GCA_041673165.1. Lineage (GTDB taxonomy): Bacteria > Bacteroidota > Bacteroidia > Bacteroidales > P3 > UBA10566. The sequence continues at coordinate 7,660 of JBAYYI010000014.1, read as the reverse complement.
TTATGTCTATTGCGGTCTTTGATTGTGCAGATGCAAAAAATGAGACAAGAAAAAGTGCTAATACTGCTATTATTTGTTTAATTTTCATGATTGATTCTGTTTATTATTAATATATTCTTGCAAAGTTAATAAAGTTTTTCAATTATTGCAAAATGGAAATCATTTTATATACACAAAAAAAAGGCTACTCGTAGGAGTAACCTTTTCTATCAATATAAAATTCAATCAATTATTAATCGTACATTACAACTAAGAATTTGCTCTTACCCCAAAATGCGTTTGCATCTTTAATCTTAATTGATTTAGGGTATTTAGCGTCCCCCTCAAGTGTGTATGAAGTACTTGGATGAGAGGTTAATATCTTAACTTTATTCTTTCCGTTTAATGGAATTTGCTCAAACTGTCTAATATCTACCTTAGTGTATTTCGATAGTTCAGAATCTCCACTTACTTTTGTTTTCTTTCCTATTCCTAAGAAACCACCTGATGTGTTTACGATGTTTTCAGTTTGTAACTCTTTCTTTGTTCCTATTATATAGTATGCAGTGTTCTTTTCTGATTCTACTTGAAGAATTTGTTGATCCTTAACTTGGTTTTGTTTTGAAAGGTCTTCAATATTCTTGTTTAGGTTTTCGATTACGATTTTCTTTTGTTGAAGTTCTGCAGTTAGAGCTTGAATTTGAGCTTCTTGTTCGTTAACTCTAAGTTGTAGTTTTTCAACAAATGTAGCTAATTCTTTGCTTTTGTTACCATTAGTAGCCATTTGATTATTTAGCTTACTAAGTTTTTGTTTGTTATTTGCTAAAAGCTCATTGATGTTTTGAATTTCATCAGTTATTCTTGCACGTGTGTCTTTATTTACTTTCTCTCCAGAGGTGTTCTTAAGTTTATTTACGTTACCATATTTTGCAGAAACATCTGATAAACTTTGTTCAATTGCGTTAAGTTCTTGGAATAAGCTTTCCATTTCAGCATCCTTTATTGAGATAACTGCTTCGATTGAGTCTTGTAATTTTTGTTGCGTTATTATCTTCTCTTCAAGCTCTTTCTTTCCGCAAGAAGAAAATAATACGGCCACAACTCCTAAGGTTAAAATTAATCTTTTCATACTCTTTTTCTTTTTTATATTAGTTATTAATGTTATCTTTGCAAATAATAAAACGGTCTTATTCTCGTTTTATTGTAATAATTATTATTAAATTTATTGGGGTGCTTAATTTTATTAAATTTTAGGCTGAGATTATACCCTTCGACCTCTTAGATAATGCTAAGGCGGAAAGAGTAGTTTTCTTACCATAAGTTATCACCTCATGATATTTTTAAACAATATAACTTATGGCATCATATCCATTAGCACTTACAATTGCAGGCTCTGACTCGGGAGGCTGTGCAGGCATTCAAGCTGATTTAAAAACATTTAGCTCAATAGGCGTTTTTGGGGCTTCTGTTATAACTGCAATAACGGCTCAAAACACTATGGGCGTTGTTGATGTTATGGCAGTTTCTGGCTCTATGGTTGAAAAACAACTTAAAGCCGTTCTCGATGATTTTTCTTTTGATGCAATTAAGATTGGAATGCTTTTCACAACAGAAAACGTATTAGCCGTAAAGAAACTATATAAAAAGAATATCCCCCTTGTCTTAGACCCTGTTATGATTTCCACTTCTGGCAATGCTTTAATTCTTGATGAAACAGTTGATGCAATAGTAAAAGAACTTTTCCCCCTTTCAACAATAATAACCCCCAACCTTAACGAAGCTTCTGTTTTGCTTAAAAGAGAAATAGAAACAGTTGATCAGATGATTGAAGGAGCAAAGGAGTTTATTCTTCATTTTGGAATAAACTCTGTCTTGATTAAGGGAGGACATCTAAATGGAAAAGAAATGGTTGATGTCTTTTTGCAAAAAGGAGAGAAAGAAGCAATACTACTAAAATCAAATAAAATAGAAACTAAGAACACTCACGGAACTGGTTGCACCCTTTCTTCTGCAATTGCAGCCTATCTTGCAATGGGTGAGGATTTAGAAACCAGTGTTATAATGGCTAAGGATTATATCACAAAGGCAATATTAGAAGGAAAAGACGTTATACTTGGAAATGGTCATGGAGCAGTTAATCATTTCTTTAATCCACAAAAACTAATAAAAAGATGAAAGTAATAGTAAATAAGAGAGAAAAGATAATGCCAGAGAATATCTCAATTTCTGGAATGATAAAGATAATTAATCATGGAGATACCTCGTCAATTGCATTAGCAGTTAATGAAGAGATAGTCCCTCAAACAAAATGGGAGGAAACAAAACTTAAGGATGGAGATAAGATAACAATAATCCAAGCAACATGTGGAGGCTAATAGGAATTACTCCAGAAAAAGGGGTTAAGGATGAGCAGAAAAAGATTGTTGAGCTATTGGATGATGGTATTGATATATTTCATATCCGTAAGCCTGCCCTAAGCCCTGAATACTTAAGATACTACTTAGATGAGTTTCCATTGGAGATAAGGAATAAACTAACAATACATTATCATCAAGAACTGGCTTTAGAGTTTGGCTTGGGAGGAGTTCACTTTAATCTTGCAAGTCCTTATATAAAACCAATCTACGGTGATTTAAGAAAAAGCTTTTCCTGTCATAACCTTAAAGAAATGCTTGAAACAAGAGATAGATTTGATTATGTATTCCTTAGTCCTATATATAATAGTATATCAAAACAAGGTTATAAGAGTAATTTCAATCTAAAAGACTTAAAGGAATCATCTCTAATTAATGAGAAAACAATAGCCTTAGGAGGAATTACTGAAGAGAAGTTCGAGGAGTTAAAATCAATTGGCTTTGGAGGAGCAGCTCTTCTTGGTAGCCTTTGGAAATAAGAAAAGAAATTATGAAACTAGAAAAAATACAATTCATTACACATTCCAATTCAAGGTATAATTACTTGGAATCAGCTATTATGGCTCTTGAGTCTGGTGTAAAGTTCGTTCAACTAAGAATTAAGGATGCTTCTCTGGATGAGATAGTATTCCTAGGCAAACTTATTAGAAAAGAATGTGATAAGTATAACGCAACCTTTCTTATTGATGACTATGTAGAATTAGTAAATGAAATAGAAGCTAATGGCGTTCATCTTGGCAAGGAAGATATGCCGATTAAAGAAGCAAGAAAGATTTTAGGTAAGGATAGGATTATTGGAGCAACGGCTAATACTTACAAAGATATAGTAAAGCATTATAATGATGGTGCTGATTATATTGGTCTTGGCCCTCTAAGATTTACAAATACAAAACAAGGTCTAAGTCCAATCATAGGCATAGAAGGATACAAGGATATAATAAATAAATGTAGAGCTAATAATATCGACATCCCTATTTACGCAATAGGCGGAATAAAGCTTGAAGACATTGAAGGTTTACAATCAACTGGGGTTTATGGATTAGCAATTAGTTCCCTAATCTTGGAGAGCGAAGACCCGTCAAAAACAATAAAAGAAATCAATTTAATAATTCAATAAAAACAAATATAATTACATATGCAAAAATTAAAAATAGCAGGTAAGGAGTTTGATTCCAGACTATTCTTGGGCACAGGAAAGTTTCCCTCAAATTTTATTATGGGAGAGGCTATTCTTGCTTCTGGAACTCAAATGGTAACTGCCGCAATGAAGAGAGTAGATATTGAGCATAACGAAAAAGACGATATGTTAAAATATATACCTAGGGAGAATATAATTTTACTTCCCAACACTTCAGGAGTAAGAAACGCTAAAGAAGCTGTGTTTGCAGCACAAATGGCAAGGGAAGCTCTTGAAACAAATTGGTTAAAATTAGAAATACATCCCGACCCTAAGTATTTACTACCAGACCCTATCGAAACCTTAAAAGCAACTGAGGAATTGGCTAAGCTTGGTTTTATTATTTTACCTTATATACAAGCAGACCCTGTACTTTGTAAACTTTTGGAAGAAGCAGGTGCAACAACAGTTATGCCTTTGGGAGCTCCAATTGGAACAAATAAGGGTTTAAGAACAAAAGACCTATTAGAGATAATAATAGAGCAATCAAATATTCCTGTTATTATTGATGCAGGTATTGGAGCGCCTTCTCACGCAGCTGAAGCTATGGAGATGGGAGCTGATGCTGTCTTGGTAAATACCGCAATAGCAATAGCAAGCGACCCAGTGCGTATGGCAATAGCTTTTAAATTAGCAGTAGAATCTGGAAGAATGGCTTACGAAAGCGGACTTGGACGAATAGTTCAAAGCGGCGCTATGGCATCTTCCCCATTAACATCATTTTTAGATTAATATTATTATGAAAGAAAACACAGATATATGTAATGCCTTCGATGCTTCGGAGAAAGTTTATGTGCAAGGCATAATCCATCCTATTAAAGTTGGGATGAGAAAAGTTAGTTTAACAGATACGGTTGAAGATGGCGTTAGTCGTCCTAATGGTGCAGTATTACTATATGATACAAGCGGTTTCTACACTGACCCAAATGTTGAGATAAGTATTCCGAAAGGTCTTCCAAGATTTAGGGATGAGTGGACAAGCAAGAGAAATGACCTTGAGAAACTAAGCGAGTATTCTTCAAGGTATAGTAATGAAAGACTTGAGGATGAAACCCTAAAACATCTTCGTTTCCAAACAGACTACCTTCCTTATAAAGCAAAACAAGGCGTTGAGATTACACAGATGGCTTTAGCTAAAAAAGGAATCATTACTCCTGAAATGGAATATGTAGCTATTCGTGAGAACCAATTAATTGAGAAGTCTGGTCTTGAAACATACATTACGCCTGAGTTTGTTCGTCAAGAAGTTGCAGCAGGTCGTGCAGTAATTCCAGCTAACCCTAATCACCCAGAAGCTGAACCAATGATTATTGGTACTAAGTTCTTAGTTAAGATAAACACTAATATAGGTAATTCAGCTCTTAGCTCAGATATTGAAAAAGAAGTAGAGAAATCAGTTTGGTCATGCCGTTGGGGTGGAGATACTTTAATGGATTTATCAACAGGAAAGCATATTCACGAAACAAGAGAATGGATAATAAGAAACTGTCCTGTGCCTATGGGAACTGTTCCTATTTATCAAGCACTTGAAAAGGTTGACGGAATTGCTGAAAAACTTAATTGGGAAGTATATAAGGATACATTGATTGAACAATGCGAACAAGGAGTTGACTATTTCACCATTCACGCAGGACTTCTTCAAAAACACGTGCCTTTAGCTGCAAAGCGTATGACAGGTATTGTTTCTCGTGGTGGTTCCATTATGGCAAAGTGGATGAAGGAAAACAAGACAGAAAACTTCCTTTACACAAGATTTGAAGATATTTGTAAGATCTTAGCTCAATATGATGTTGCTGTTAGTTTGGGTGATGGACTTCGTCCTGGCTCAATCCACGATGCAAATGATGAAGCACAGTTTGGAGAACTTGAAGCCTTAGGAGAACTAACTAAGATTGCTTGGAAATACAATGTTCAAGTGATTATTGAAGGACCAGGTCACGTTCCAATGCATAAGATTAAGGAAAACATGGATAGACAAATAGAAGTTTGTCATGCAGCACCTTTCTATACATTAGGGCCACTAACAACAGATATTGCACCAGGCTACGACCATATCACATCTGCTATTGGAGCTGCATTAATTGGTTGGTACGGAACTGCAATGCTTTGCTATGTTACACCAAAAGAACATCTTGGACTTCCAAACAAAGAAGACGTTAGAAATGGAATAATGGCTTATAAGATTGCTGCACACGCTGCCGACATTGCAAAAGGACACCCTTCAGCTATGGTTAGAGATAATGCACTGTCAACAGCAAGATTTGAATTCCGTTGGAAAGATCAGTTCAACCTATCAATAGACCCAGAACGTGCAAGAGAATATTACGGAGCTGAAAAGATACACGGAACTCCTTTCTGCACAATGTGTGGACCTAACTTCTGTGCAATGAGAATTTCTCGTGAGGTATCCGACAAAGGAAAAATAGAATAAGATGAATATAAGTTTTTACGACACTATTAAAGACCTTAATTGGGAAAGTATTGGAGAAAGCATTTATGCAAAAACAAGCTTAGATGTTGAAAGAGCCTTAAGTAGCAATATAATATCTATAGAAGATTTTAAGGCTTTAATATCTCCAGCAGCAAACAATTACTTGGAGCCAATGGCAAGAATGAGTAGAGAAATCACTCAAAGACGCTTTGGCAAGGTAATGCAGTTTTACGTTCCAATATATCTTTCTAACGAATGCTCAAACCATTGCATTTATTGTGGATTTAACCATAATAACGATATAGAACGTAAGACCTTAACAGATGAAGAGATACTTTCAGAAATCCATGTTATCAAGAAAATGAATATGGATAACCTACTTATTCTAACAGGAGAACATCCTTCAAATGTTGGAATAGATTACATAGAACATGCAGTTGAGCTATGCCGACCTTATTTTTCAACAATCAACTTAGAGGTTTATCCTATGAGTGTTGAAGAATACGAAAGAATGTTTAAGGCTGGTGTAAACTCTGTTTATGTTTACCAAGAAACCTACCGTGAAGAGGTATACAAACACTACCACCCAAAAGGAATGAAAAGCAATTACAGACATCGCTTAGACACTCCCGAAAGATTAGCACAGGCAGGAGCTCACAGAGTTGGCTTTGGAGCTTTGATAGGACTTGAAGATTGGAGAGTAGAAATGGTTTATATGGCTATGCACCTAAGGTTTATGACCAAGAACTATTGGAGGACAAAATACGCAGTATCTTTTCCAAGAATGAGACCAGCAGAAGGAGGATTCCAACCTAATGTTGTTATGACCGATAAAGAATTTGCACAAACCATCTGGGCTTATAGAATGTTTGATCACGATATTGATATAACAATGACAACACGTGAGAGTCAAGAAATGCGTAATAATTTCGTTTCACTTGGCATAACCTCAATGAGTGCAGGAAGCAAAACCGACCCAGGCGGATATTCCAAAGCCAATACTGAACTTGAACAATTCCATACCAACGACAACCGCAACGAAATAGAGATGGAGAAGATGGTTAGAGAACAAGGCTATGATGTTGTTTATAAAGATTGGGATAAAATCTTACAATAATACCCTAACTACTATTATAAAATAGTTTATTACCTATAGGGGCGAACATAATCTTTGCCCCTATTTTTATTTTATCAAGGATTAATTTTACAAAATCAAGTATTAATTCTTTATTCCTTTGTTTTATTTCAGTAACCTGCCACCTTACTACTAGTAACCTGCCACCTTACTATGAGTAACCAGGCACCTTACTATATTATTCCTTTGTTTTATAACATTAGAACCTTGTTTTGAAAAATTATTACTTGACAATCTAATTCTTATCAAAAACAATAAATAATTTTTCTTGCTATTATTATAAGAATTAAATTAGCATCTATGACCCTAATTACATAATAATGATAATGGTAATAAATAACTTCGTTTTTATTTGCAAATGCAAAAAACTATTTCTACATTTGCAGCGTATGTATTACCTTAATTAGAATACTTGCGTACAATAATTAAAGTGTAGCGACAAATACAAACAATTAAAAATTCATTTTGACATGAAAAAAAACAATTTAAGATTAAGCTCCATTGCCATAATGGTAATCGTAGAT
>JBAYYI010000013.1:0-36318 GCA_041673165.1 Bacteroidales bacterium | reverse complement strand
CAAATAATCTCAAGCTCTTTCTGATTCTTAAAAATTGAATATCTATATCCAAAGTCTAAATCTTTATTTAAATATGTCTTCCATTCTTTTTTCAATGGGCTATATGTTAGACATTCTACGAAGTAGTCTTTAAGTTCTGCTCCATAGGCTCCAATATTTTGAACAGCAACAGCACCAACATTTCCATGAACTGCAGCAAGGTTTTCAATTCCCCACCATCCTTTCTTAGCACAGAAACTTACGACATCATTCCATACTTCTCCTGAAAAAGCATCTAAAATAACTGCCTCTTCATCTTCATAGACAACATTAATTCCTTTATTTCTAATTAAAAGAATGGTTCCATCGAAATAATCATTAGCAAAAACGGTATTACTTCCACCGCCTAAAATAAGATTTCTTTCAGAAAGACTAGTATCGTTTATCTCTATTAAATCAGACTCGTTGTCAATGGAAATAAGAGTTTTAGCCTTTGCTTCTAAGCCAAAAGTATTGAGTGGTTTTAAGTTGAAATCGGAATAAATCATTAGAGAGAATAAATAAATAATTGTACAAATATACAATTAAAGAAGAAAATACTACCTCTCTTTGGATAATAATTTTTATTTTTGTAGAATTAAACAATCAAAAAACACCTACTATGAAACACAAATCTATCCTTTACCAAGACAAAGCAATAATAAACTACCAAGACGAAGGACAAGGAAACCAAACCTTAGTTCTCTTACACGGCTTTATGAATAACCTTGATGTTTGGGCAAGTTATGTGTTTAAATATATGAGAGATATTAGGGTCGTAGCCATCGATTTACTTGGTCATGGAGAAAGTTCCGATCTTGGAGAAAGCCACACAATGGAGATGCAGGCAGATATGGTTAAATCAGTTCTTGATAATATTGGGGTCAAAGATTGTGTTATTGCAGGGCATTCAATGGGAGGATATGTTGCATTAGCTTTTGCAGAAAGATATCCCAACTTAGTAAAAGGTCTAACTTTAATTAATTCTCATGCCCTTAAAGATACCGACCAGGCAAGAGAGGGTAGGATAAAAACTTGTGAGATAATTAAAAACAATAGGGCTTCTTTCATTGTAAGCTTTATTCCAGATCTATTTTATGTAGGTAATCGCGAAAGATTATATCCAGAAATAAAAGATCTTCAAGATATGGCAATGGGCATGAAAGCTGAGAGTATAATTGCAGCACAAAAAGGAATGATGGAAAAGCCTTCAAGACTTGATGTGCTTGTTAATGCTAAGTTCCCAATATTGTTTTTGGCAGGTAAACAAGACCCACGAATAGTTATGGAAAAGGTATTTGCTCAGGCAATGATGCCACTGCACTCAGAGCTAATGATGTTAGAGAATGTAGGTCATATGATACACGTAGAAGCAAAGAAAATAGTACAGCATAGGCTCCTTTGTTTCACAAAAATGTGCTATTTATAAATTATAAAAAGAATGATCAAAAAACTAAATACAACTCTTAACTTTCTGCTTTTCACAATACTCTTTTTTTTCTCAATAAATCCACAAGCAAAGAGTCAAACTAAAAATTATCCAAAAAATCAATTTGAAAGTCCAATAAGAAGGCAGTTAAACTTATCGGGCAGTTTTGCAGAACTTAGATCTAATCACTTTCATTCAGGCATTGACCTTAGAATAGGAGGAGTTGAAGGGGAAAAAGTATATAGTCCATATCAAGGATTTGTCTCAAGAATAAAGATTCAGGCTTGGGGAGGAGGGAAAAACTTATATATAGACCACACAAACGGATACACTTCAGTCTATATGCACCTTAAAAACTACTCTCCTAAGATAGAAGAATACATTAGAAAATACCAATACGAAAACCAGACATACGAATTTGATATTGAGGTTTCAAAAGACAAGCTAAGAATAGAAAAAGGAGAATTAATAGCTTATGCAGGAAGCTCTGGCTCAAGTGGAGGTCCACATCTTCACTTTGAAATAAGAGATACCAAAAGCCAAAATATAATAAATCCACAGCATTTTGGTATAGACGTAATAGACAATATCCCACCTTATATTAATTCTATACTTATCACTCCTGAAGGAGACTTCTCAAGGGTTGAAGGAATGCCAGAAAAACAAATATACCAAATAAGCTCTAAGAACAAGAAAACAATAAAACCTAACGACACTATACAGGTAACAAATCAAATTAGTCTTGGAATACAGGCTTATGATAAATCCTTAGGAAGTACATTGAAAAATGGTGTTTATTCTTATAAGCTCTTAGTTGATGATGAAATCTTTTGGGAGTTTCAAATTGATGAGTTTTCATTCGATAAGTCACGTTATATTAATGCTTGCATAGACTACGAGCTATATAGAAATAAGAATCAGAAATATCTAATAACAAAGAAACTTTCAAACAATCAATTCCCCAACTTCAAGGCTCTCAACTCAACAGGAATAATTAAACTTGAGCCAAATACTACTAAGAAAATAGAGTATATTCTCCAAGATTATAAGAAGAACACCACAACTTTAACCTTTTATCTTCAAGCTCTTGTTTCAAATCCAAACACTCAAACCAATTATGAAAGAGCCTCAACGGAGACCTTTTATTGGCATAAAGACAATGCTATTGTTGATAATCAATTCAAGATAACTGTTCCTAAAAATGCATTATACGAAATAGCAGATATTAACTACCAAAGAACAATTGACCTAATTACTCAATACCCTATCCTTAAAATAGAGTCAAATTCTGCACTCCACTCCAATATGAGTATTGAAATCCCTATTCCCAACTCAATAAAGCCTGAGCATAAAACTAAAATAGTTGTAGTTGAACAAAAAAACAGGTCTAAGAACTCAATAGGTGGAGAAGTAAATCAAAACACGATAGTAGCTTCTGCTCGCTTTTTCGGCACTTATTCAATAGCACTTGACACCATAAGCCCAACAGTTATAACTAAAAACTTCAAGTCAAACATAAAGCTAAGAACTAAACAAAACACACTCACCCTTCGAATTAAAGACGAGTTAAGTGGTATTGCAAAATACAAAGGTTTTATCAATGATAAGTGGGTCTTAATGGAATACGACGGCAAAACTTCAACCTTAACATATTATATAGATAGTCAGGAACTAAATCAGCCTACTAATATTCTCAGAATAGAGCTACAAGACCAAGTAGGTAACAATACCGTTCAATCATTTACAATTATAAAATAATTAATCACTTAGTCAATAAAACAAGTTCTATTGTTCTATTAATAAAACGCTAAAAGGATTTCCTGAATCAAAGAAAGAATTTTCTAAATCAAAGAAAGAAAAAATTAGATCAAAGAAAGGATTTCTTGAATCAAAGAAAGGATTTTGTAAGTTTTTGCTCTATGCTTTTTGATTTTAACATATTTATCTTATCTTTGTGCTTTATTTTCTAAATCATTATTACTTATTGTATGAAAATTAGTGAGATTGCTAAGATTTTAGATGCTCAGATTTTAGTTTCTAATTCAAACATAGATTCTCGAATTAAATATGGGTTTGCTTCAGACCTTATGAGTGATGTCCTTACCTTAGACGAGGAAGAGATTATACTTATTACAGGTTTGTGTAATATTCAAACCATTAGAACGGCTGAGATGGCCAATATTAATTGTTTGCTTATTGTAAGAAATAAGCAGGCGAGTGAAGAAATGATAGAGCTTGCAATTGAGAATGATATGATAATTCTTCAGTGTGAGTATTCGCTTTTCAGGACAGTAGGCATCTTGTATGAGAATGGCCTTCGTCCTGTATATTAATTTTATAGTTTATGCATAATGAATTTAAAGTTGTTGAGGGAGACTTTGCCAATGCAGGTAAGGCTTCAAGCGATATAAAGAAGACTTTGAAGCAGTTAAATATCGACAATCAAAAAATCAAAAAGATTGTGGTTGCTGTTTATGAAGCTGAAGTAAATGCTATTGCTCATGCTTATGGGGGTACTATTTTTGTGGACTTAGATCAAGAAAAGATTGCTGTTGTAATTAAAGATGTGGGCCCTGGTATTCCTGATTTAGATAAGGCAATGACAAAGGGTTTTTCTACAGCCTCTGCAAAGGTTAGGGAAATGGGCTTTGGTGCCGGTATGGGTTTGCCTAATATTAAAAACAATGTTGATGTATTGGAAATTAAGACTGAAGTTGGTGTTGGAACGGAGATTAAGATGGTCGTCAATTTCCTCTCGTAATAATTAAAAACAGGTTGTCATGAGTGAAAACTTTTTTTATCATGCTTTAAAGATTGACCATAAGATTTGTTATGGTTGTACTCTTTGCATGAGAAATTGTCCAACAGAGGCTATAAGGGTGAGGAATGGGAAAGCTACTATTTATGGAAATAAATGTGTGGATTGTGGAGAATGCTATAAAGTTTGCCCATGTGGTGCAGTTTATGTTGCTCAGGATGACTTTGATAATATTTATAATTTTAAGTATAGGGTAGTTCTTATGCCTTCTGTATTTTTAGGTCAGTTTCCTGAAGATATTAGAGCATCTCAAGTTTACTCTGTAATAAAAGAGATAGGTTTCACTCACGTCATAGAGGTTGAAGCCTCAACAATGACTCACACAAAGCTAACCAACCAATATATTTATGAACATCAAGACAAGAAACCTCTAATTTCAACTTTCTGCCCTGCTGTTGTTAGGCTTATTCAAGTTAAGTTCCCTTCTTTGGTTGATAATTTAATCCCAATTAAGGCTCCTGTTGACTTTACATCAATTTATATTCGTAAGAAGCTAATTGATGAGGGTATTGACCCTAAGGATATTGGTGTTTTCTACATAACTCCTTGTGCGGCTAAGATTGCAGCAACTAAGAGTCCTGTTGGAGAAGATAAGTCAACGGTTGATGGAGTGTTGAATATGGACACCATGTATAATATGGTACTTAAGCAAATTAAGCAGCATAAGGAATATGACAAGAGTGTTTCTGCTAATGATGCCTCTTCCGACTCTATTCTTTTTGCCCTAACAAATGGAGAAAAAAGGCTTACGGACTGTAAGAAAAGCTTTGCTATTGATGAAATTCATAATGTTATGGATTTCTTGGAGAAGGTTGAAAATGATGAGATTGATGATTTAGACTTTTTAGAGCTTAGAGCTTGTGATGAGAGCTGTGCTGGAGGAATCCTTACTTGTGGAAATAGGTTTTTGATTAATGATAGAATGACACAAAGAGCGAGGAAATTGGCTGATAGGGAAAGAAATGGTGAAACATCAAGGAGGAAAGAAATCTATTCTGAGGAGAAGTTTTTGATTGACAACTCCTCTGTTGCCAAAATTATGCCAAGGAGTATGATGGTTTTGGATGAAGATATTAGTATTGCATTTGAAAAACTTACAAAGATAAAAGAAATAGAGGCTATGCTTCCTCAGACCGACTGCAATGTTTGTGGAGCGCCTTCTTGTCATGCTTTAGCGGAAGATATTGCTTGTGATGAGGCAAAGATGAGCGACTGTGTTTTTATGCAAAGAAACTTAGAGATGAGAAATAGTCTGAATGTGGAGGAGAGTGTTGAAATTATGAAAAAGATTTGGGGTGAGGAAAAGATTAAGGACTATGTCTTAAAAAAATAGATTACTTGGTTTTAATACCATGTTTGCAAATAAAACTCAATTAGATGTAATTTTTTAGATTATTATATGTTTTAAATACATAATATTTTACTTTTTAATGATGAAAGACAAATTCTCGTATATTAATTTTTTGACTCTCCGTTTTGGTTTTAGAAATGTAATTCTATTTATTTTCTTATTTTCTTTTTCGCTTGGGCTTAATGCGCAGAATTTGAGGATTGAGGGAGTTGGACAGGGAATAGGAGGGAAGACAATTAGGCTAATTTCTATTTCTGATAATCTTTCAAAATTAGAAAAAGAGGAAGCCGTTTTTAGGGTTGGAGAACACGATTCTGTTTTTAGGTTTGCTATAAGTATTTCCAATACTTCATTAATGAAGATTAGGATTGAGTCTTTTGATTATAATTTTATTGCTCAAATGGGTTCTACCTATAAATTAAGAATGCTTAATTTTGATTTCAATATTTCTGATAAGGTTAATACGCTTTTTTATAAATTTCCCTTACCAATAATAATAGAGAGTTCAACCGACAATTATCTTAATGATAAAGTATTTATTATTGATAGCATTATTGAGGACTTTATGGCAAATAACGATAGAGATATCTTATTTTTTAGAGATAAGAAAAAGGTTGACTCGTTGATTAAGATGTTAAACTCAGAGGTTGACTCCACAGATTCTGATTATATAAAAGAATACCTAAAATATTCGGTCGGAATAGTTGAATACTCTTCAAAAACAAAAAATGAAATCAAAATTAAAACAGAACTCTTCTTCGACAAGCCGATTCTATATGAAAACTTAGCCTATATGGAATGTTTTGAGATGATTTATGGTGATTATTTTACAAAAGGCAATAAGATATTTGATAAAAGAACATTAGGAAGATGGCTTGAAGCAAATGATTATTTCTCTTTGATAGATTCCTTAGGGAAAGATAGTTTGCTTAAGAATGAGGTTTTTAGAGAACTGGTTTTTTTAAGAGGGATGAAAGAGGCTTTTTTTTCTCAGCTCTATAACAGACTCCATATTGTTACCATGCTTGAAAACTTTGTCTATCAAACGAAATTCGTAGAACATATTTATATTGCCAAACATCTTTTAGAGACATTCTCTCAACAATCAACCTATGGTGTAATTGCAAATGATTTCTCTCTAAAGGATATATATAATAACTATATAACACTTGATAAATATAATGAAAAGCCTTTGATTATTTCATTTGTTAAAGTTAGTGAACCTTCTTGTTTGAGAGAATTAAATATGATGTATAGTCTTATGGATACGATTGGGGATAATTTTAACTTCCTAACAATTGCATGTGATAAGAGTTTGGATGCTCTCTATAATTTCTTAGTAAATTCAAATGTTGGAGTGAAATATAAATGGGATTTTGTACATTTTGAAGATAAGTGGGATTTGCTTGAAAAATATAATATTATAGTTTTCCCGACTTTTATAATGATAGATAGCAATGGGTTTATTATTCAAAACCCAATGAGAAAGCCCTCAGAAGGGAGTTTACTGCCTTTTATTCCCAGACAAAAACCAAAGGATAAGGAGTATGTCTTGCCTAAATAGTCGAATACATTGGGATTTTAAGGATAAAACAATTAAATTTGCAAATTAAACAATTAAAATATACAACAGATGTCTGATAGTATTGTAATCATTCCTACTTATAATGAGAAGGAGAATATAGAAAACATAATTAAGAAAGTTTTTTCTTTAGAGAAGGAGTTTGATATTCTAATTATTGATGATGGCTCTCCAGATGGAACTGCCGATATTGTAAAAAGGCTTATCGTAGATTTTCCTCAAAGACTTAATATTGAAGAGAGGAAAGGGAAGCTTGGGCTTGGGACAGCATATATTCATGGTTTTAAGTGGGCTATAAATAAAAAATACGATTATATATTTGAAATGGATGCCGACTTTTCACATAATCCAGATGATTTAATTAATCTATATACTTCTTGCGTTCAAGGTGCAGACCTTTCAGTTGGTTCAAGATATGTTGGTGGGAAGATATCCGTGGTGAATTGGCCAATAGGAAGAGTTATTATGTCCTATTATGCTTCATCGTATGTTCGATTAATAACAGGAATGAAGATAGGTGATGCAACAGCAGGCTTTGTTTGCTATAGAAGACAACTTCTTGAAGCTATGTGTTTAGATAAAGTTAAATTTGTTGGATACGCCTTCCAGATAGAAATGAAATACACAGCATATAAGCTTGGTTTTAAATTAAATGAGGTGCCAATTATCTTTGCCGATAGAGTTCTTGGTCAATCCAAAATGAGTATGAAAATATTTAAAGAGGCTTTCTTTGGAGTTTGGAGTCTAAGGTTTAGAAATTGGAATAAATATAAGAAAACGAAATAATAACTATTTAGATAAATAATCATTCAGTTAAAGCTATGAAATTAAGAATTAATACATTTATAACCCTATTACTACTTTGCGTTTCGACCTTAGTTATAGGTCAGAATAGGATGTTGAAGTTGGAAGATGTCCAAAGTCGAAAATACTATCCAACAAATATATATGATACAAAGTTTATTGAAAATTCAGATGAATTCACCTTTACCAAAGATGGTAGATCACTATGGCTTGGGAAAGCGAACGATGAGCCTAAGGAAATACTAAAAATAGAAGATATAAAAGAGAATACTCCAAAATCGTTTTTCGGAATTAAATATATTAACGAGGATGAGTTCTATTACACATCTACTAATAATGATTTATGTATTTATAACTTCAAAACTAAACTTACAAGTCTTGCAGCTAATCTCGATAAGGAAGCCTCACAAGTAGAAATATTCTATAAAAAGCCAAGAATTGCATTTAAGAAAGATGATAATCTTTTCGTTCATCTTAACATGGAGAATAAACAAATTACAAAAGATGGGACTAAGGATATTGTTTATGGAGAGGCTGTTCATAGAAATGAATTTGGAATTGATAAAGGCTTGTTTTGGAGTAGTGATGGAGAAAAACTTGCATTTTATAGGATGGATCAATCAATGGTCGCTTCATATCCACTTGTAAACACAGAAACAAGAATAGCTGAATATACTCCTGTGAAATATCCTATGACAGGAATGAAATCTCATGAAGTTTTAGTTGGAGTTTATGATATAGCTTCTCAAAACGTTATTTATTTAAAAACAAGAAAAGATGAGAGTTTAGAAGAAAGAGAAATGTATTTAACTAATATAACTTTTTCACCTGATTCAAAAACAATATATATTGTTAAGCTGAACAGACTCCAAAATCATATTATTGTTGAAAGCTATAATTCAATAACTGGTGAAAAGACAGGCGTTTTGTTTGAAGAAAAGTCTGATAAATATGTTGAGCCACAAGTTCCAATGATGTTTATACCAAACTCACCAAATCAATTCCTATGGTTAAGCCAAAGAGATGGATTTAATCATTTATATCTTTACGAAACAAGTGGTAAGTTAGTCAAACAACTGACATCAGGCAATTGGATGATTAAGTCAATTGAAGGTTTTAATCAAAAAGCAGATGAGGTTTTTGTTTATGCAACAAAAGATTCACCAATTGAGAATAACTTCTATGGCATTAATATAAAAACTGGCAAGATAACAAGATATTCTCCAGACCATGGAACACACAATGTAGCTTTTAACACAAAAGGAACAATGTTTATTGACACCTATTCTAACTATAATGAAGTTGCTGGAAAAACCCAATTACTTGATAAGAAAGGGAAAACTATTAGTGTAATAAACGAGAGTGAAAATCCTCTGAAAGATATTGATGCTCCTATAATTGAAATGTCAACCCTTAAATCTAAGGATAGTGTAGATTTATATTATAGAATGATTAAACCTAAGGATTTTGATGTAAATAAGAAATATCCGGTAATAGTTTATGTTTATGGAGGTCCACATGCACAACTTGTAACCGATAACTATTTAGGTGGAGCGAATAACTTCTTTTTGTTCTTAGCTCAACAAGGGTATATAGTTTGGACATTAGATAATAGAGGTTCTGCCAATAGAGGCTATGAATTTGAATCTTCAATTTGGCATAACTGTGGCTCGGTTGAGGTTTCAGATCAAATGGAAGGAGTAAATTATTTGAAAACTCTACCTTATGTTGATGGAGATAGGATTGGAGTTGATGGTTGGAGCTACGGAGGTTTTATGACTATTTCTCTTAAACTTAAAAACCCAGGCGTCTTTAAGGTTGCAACTGCAGGAGGCCCAGTAATTGATTGGCAATGGTATGAAGCAATGTATGATGAAAGATATATGGGTACACAAGAAAACAACCCTGAAGGATATAAAAACTCAAGCGTATTAAATTATATAGACAATTTAGAGGGGAAACTTCTTTTGATTGAAGGTTACCAAGATGCAACAGTACTTCCTCAGCACTCAATTGAGTTCCTTCGCAAGTGTATTAAGAAAGGAAAACAAGTTGATTTCTTCCTATACCCAGACCACGAACATAACGTAAGGGGTAAGGATAGAATACACTTATATGAAAAGATTTATCTCTATCATAAGGAAAACCTATAATAAATAATAAGAATTTAGAGTTAAAGAATAAAACAATAGAATAAATATATGTTCACAGGAATAATAGAAAAGATGGCAAAAGTTGTTGCCATTGAGACAGAGAATACAAATTATCATTTTACATTAGAAGTTGATATTGCAAATGAGCTTAAAATAGATCAATCTATGGCTCATGATGGATGTTGTTTGACAGTGGTTAAGTTAGATTCTAAGAAAAACCAATATGTTGTTACGGCAATGAAAGAGACTATGGACAATACTAATCTTTGCACTTGGGAAATAGGAACAGAGGTTAATGTTGAGCGTTCAATGAAAATGGATGGCAGATTTGATGGGCATATTGTTCAAGGACATGTTGATCAGGTTGCTAAATGTGTTAAGGTTGTTGATGAAAATGGGTCTTGGAGGTATTTCTTTGAATACGATAATTCAAAGAATAGCTTTACAGTTCCAAAAGGTTCAATAACCGTTAATGGAGTTAGTTTGACAGTTGTTCATTCTGAAAAAGGGATGTTTTCTGTTTCAATAATCCCTTTTACTCAGGAAATGACCAATTTCCATAATTTTAAAGAAGGATCAATTGTGAATATAGAATTTGACGTTTTTGGAAAATACGTTCAAAAACTATTAGAACAATATATGGAGGCTCAAAATAAATAATGATAGATACAACAAGCATAAATCCTGACAAATGTGTTATGGTCGGCGTTTCAACACCTGACTGCCCATACGAAAAGACTAAAGAATACTTAGATGAGCTTGCTTTTCTGATTGAAACCTCAGGAGGGTTTGCAGTTAAGAGCTTTATTCAAAGGTTACAATTTAGGGATCCAAGAACATTTGTTGGTAGTGGTAAATTAGATGAGATTAAAGAATATCTTTGTGCAGAGGATATAGAATTTGTTGTTTTTGATGACGAATTATCACCATCACAAATGAGAAATATTGAAAAGGAATTAGATCGAAAAGTTATGGATAGGACAGGTCTAATCCTAAATATATTTGCTCAAAGAGCTCGAACCTCACATGCAAGAACGCAGGTTGAATTAGCACAATACCAATATCTTCTTCCTCGATTAACAAGAATGTGGACTCACCTTGACCGACAAAGAGGTGGAGGGTCTATGAATATGAGAGGTCCAGGTGAAACGCAGATAGAAACCGATAGAAGAATTGTATTAGATAAGATTTCTGTTTTAAAGGAGAAGTTAAAATCTATTGATAAGCAAAAGAGTGTTCAAAGAAAGAATAGGGAAAGCCTTATAAGGGTTGCTTTGGTTGGCTATACCAATGTAGGGAAATCAACTCTTATGAACCTACTTGCAAAAAGTGAAGTCTTCGCTGAAAATAAACTTTTTGCAACCTTAGACACAACAGTTAGAAAGGTAGTTATCGAAAATCTACCATTTCTCTTGACCGATACCGTAGGTTTTATTAGAAAGCTCCCTCATGGTTTGATAGAAAGTTTTAAATCTACCTTAGATGAGGTTAGGGAGGCTGATGTCTTAATTCATGTTGTGGACGTTTCTCATCCTGGCTTTGAAGAGCAAATAGATGTTGTAAATCAAACCCTAACAGAAATTAAGGTAAATGATAAACCAACAATTATGGTATTTAATAAAATCGATGCCTACACCTATATTAAGAAAGACGAAGATGATTTAACTCCTGTTTTAAGGGAGAATTGGAGTTTAGAAGATTTAAAAGCTTCATGGATGGGGCAAGGCGATATCCCTTCATTCTTTATTTCTGCTAAACAAAAAATTAATATTGAAGAGTTTAAAAGCGAAATGTACGATAATATAAAGAGATTACATGCAATTCGTTATCCTTATAATAATTTTCTTTACTAACCAATAATTCACTTATTAAATGGTAGAAACAGATACAATTGCTCAAACAGGTGATAAATTAGAAAAGATTGCAACAAATGCTGAAAGCGTAACAAATGTTGCTGTTGAATCTGCAGGGCAAACTGTAAAGCAGAGTCTAGATATGATTAGTCAGCTTCAACAAAAAGGACTTAATCTTCTTTTGGATTATGGTCCTAAAATTATTGTAGCAATTCTTCTTCTTTGGTTAGGGTTTAAACTAACTAATTTTCTTTCAAGAAGGATTAATAAAATAATGATTAGAAGAAATGTTGAAGCATCATTAGTCCCTTTTATAACCCAAGTTACTTCAATTGTTCTAAAAATACTTATTGTTATAACTGTTATTAGTATTGTTGGAATTGAGATGACTTCATTTATTGCTCTCTTAGGAGCTATGGGACTTGCGATTGGGATGGCTTTTTCGGGAACTCTTTCAAATGTTGCAGGAGGAGTTGTTCTTTTAGTGCTTAAAACCTTTAAGGTTGGTGATTATATTTCTGCTCAAGGTATTGAAGGAACCGTAAAGTCAATTCAGATTTTCACAACAGTCCTAATAACTCCAGACAATAAAACCATATCAATTCCTAATGGACCCCTTTCAACAGGAACGATTACTAACTACTCCCTTATGGAAACAAGGAGATTAGATATTAATATTAAATTAGCTCACGGAACAGAAACAACAAAAATAGCACAAGATATTATAGATATTTTAAAACAAGACGAGAGAATTTTAAGAGATCCTCAGCCTAATGTTCTAACAAATATTACAGATTCTTCCGTTACTTTGGATGCAAGGTTTTGGACAGCAACCAGTGATTATTGGCCTGTTAATGGTGCAATCAATGAAAGAATATACCAGTATCTTTATCAAAATAATATAACTGTACCATATAATAAACTTACCGTTACTAAGGATTTGTAAATAAGAAATAAATGGCTCATCCCTTAAAAATCTTCTCTTTCAACAGAGTAATTGTCCCTATCATTATAGGGTTGGCAGTTGCAGTTTTTCTAATCGCTAAGGATTTTTCTGAACCAATTATTTCGGAAGTAGAGGCAGGGCATGGCGACTATTATTGGATAGATGCAAACAATGATAATGCAAAAGATATATCTGAACTTCATTTAGCAGATGAAGATAATATAGGAAATATATCAGTCGATCACCAAAAAGACATTCTAAAACTAATTATTAAAAATTGGACTTGGGCTTCAACCATTTTTCTTCTTATTGCAATGTTCTTTGCAGTGATGAGAGACTTTATGTATATGCTTAGGCTAAGGCATTTGTCCGATAAACAACTTTCTTGGAAGCAATCATTTCAAATTATTATGATATGGGAGTTTGGCTCTGCTATTACTCCTTCAATTGTTGGAGGGTCTGCCGTCGCCTTTTTTATTGTTTCTTTAGAAGGAATTGGGGTTGCTCGTTCAACTGCCATTGTTTTAATAACCGCACTCTTAGATGAGCTTTTCTACATTATTATTGCACCAATAGTTATAATTATGGTTGGTGTTAATCTTGTCTTTGTTCACGATTTTGATTTTAGTCTTTTTGGATTTGATTTTGGAGTTGTTACAGTTTTCTTTATAGGGTATGGTTTTATGTGCCTACTAACTTTAATAATTCTATTGGCAATTTTCATATATCCAAATTCTTTTAAGAAATTCCTCTACTACCTATCCAATAGGAATGTGTTTACTAAGAAAAAAGCAGATCTCCAAAAGGTAGGTGATGATGTAATCACTTCCTCCATTGAATTTAAAGGCAAGAGCTTTTGGTTTTGGATTAAGGCATACCTAATAACAATCTCTTCTTGGATATCAAGATTCTTAGTCGTAAACTTTATTATCTTAGCATTCTCTTCCTATGGAGACCAAGTTCTGATTTTTGCACGTCAATTAGTGATGTGGATTATTCTTTGCATAAGCCCAACCCCTGGAAGCAGTGGAATTGCAGAGTTTGCTTTCCCTATTTTCTTCAATGATTTTATTCCACTTGGGTTAGGTTCAACTCTTTCTGTTCTTTGGAGACTCTATACCTACTATCCTTATATAATTTTAGGTCTAATTGTTCTCCCAATTTGGACAAAAAGAGTTCTTAGAAGGCAGAGAATGAAGAAAATTAAAGAGAATCAAGCCTTAGAAAAACAAAACAAAGAGACAGAAAATTAAAACGCTGAAACAATTTACTGAATCAAAGAAAGAATTTTCTGAATCAAAGGAATAAAAAATTAGAACAAAGAGTTATTTTTTAGATCAATTGGTCGGCTAAATCTTCAAAAACTATTCCATCAAAATTTCCCGAACTCATCATAAGGAGGTTTGTATCCTCCCATTTATGGCTTTTGATTTCTTTAACAACATCCTTAGACTCTGTAAAAACTTTAATATCTCTTCTGCCAAAAGCTTCAAATACTTGGTCTTTTGTAATTTCAGTCAATCCCTTATGTGCAATTGTATGAGGGTTAAAATAAACCACAGCTTCATCTGCCATATCCATAGAGCCATTATATTGCAAAAGGAATTCAGCATTTAAACTGCTAAAGGTGTGAAGCTCCATTACTGCAATTAGTTTTCTATCAGGATATTGTTCTTTAAGGGCTGAAACGGTGGCTTTAAGTTTTGAGGGAGAATGAGCGAAGTCTTTGTAAATCTCAACAGTTTTATTTTTCTTGACAAGCTCCAATCGTTTAGAGGCTCCTGTAAAGCTTCCAATTTCTCTTAGAAAGTCTTCATTCCTAACTCCAATTCTTGCACATACAAGCATAGCTCCGTAAAGGTTCATCAAGTTATGTTTGCCAAAAACCTCAATAGGGTATTCTTTTTTCTTCCAAATAACAAAGGTTTTACCATTTTCAATTTTGTGAGGGATAATGCTATAAGGGAATTTCTCTATATCATTTCTCGACTCTTCAGAAACCTTTTTCACAATCTCATCTTCCTTACAATAAATTAATGAACCATTTTCTCTTATCATTTGACAGAAAATGCGGAACTGGTCAACATATATTTCAAAAGTAGGGAAAACATTAATATGATCCCAAGCTATACCACTTATTAATGCAATATTTGGTTGGTAGAGATGGAATTTTGGTCTAAGGTCAATAGGGGAGGTCAAATATTCATCACCCTCAATAACCATATACTTTGACCCTTCACTTATTTTAACCATAACTTCAAACCCTTCAAGTTGGGCTCCCACCATATAGTCAGTGTCAATATCCAATTTATTAAGAACATGGAGTATCATTGCAGTAATAGAGGTCTTTCCGTGGCTTCCTCCAATCACTATTCTTGTCTTCTCTTTTGACATTTCATATAAAAACTCAGGATAGGAATATATCTTTATCCCTTTTTCTTGTGCTTTTATTAGTTCAGGATTATCTTTTTTTGCATGCATACCAAGAATAACTGCATCTAAATCCTCTGATACATTATTAATATCCCAGCCAATTGTTTTTGGCAATATCCCATACTTTTCTAATCTTGATTTCGCTGGATCAAATATTTCATCGTCAGAACCAGTAACCTTATGACCTTTCTTACATAGTGCTATTGCTAAATTATGCATCGCACTACCTCCAATTGCAATAAAATGAACTCTCATATATTTTCTATTATTTACATACAAAATTAATAATTATTTGATACTCTACACGAAAAAATATATTAAAAGTTTGTTTTTATAAAATTCTGTAGTATATTTGCAACTTAGAATATAAATATAAACAAATAGTTTTCACAAAAACAAAATTAATCATGAAAAAAACATTTCTTCTTTTAGCAGCCCTTTTAGTAGGTGCTACAAGTGCAAATGCACAAAGGTTTATTTCTACTGATGCTCTTCCTGTAAATAAGGTAGTTGGAGCTAAAGATGCAGGAATAAATACTATTATTAAAAAACAAGCTGAGAATCTTTCAAAAGACTTTACTTATGGAGATCCAGTAATGACAGTTTCTTTTAAGACTACTGATGTAAATTATGCATTTACTAATCTACCTGGACACTCAGCAGGAGATTTACAAGGTAGGTTCAATCGTTACGACACTACTGCAGCTACAACAGCTATCTTACAATCAAGTTATAATGACTGGGTTTATTTCTACTATGACAACTTTGGTAGCTATGCTTGGTTCTCAAACAGACTTGGAGAAAAAATGGGAGACGGATTTGCTTTAATTTCTCCAATGGATAAATTTTATGCAGATGGTGAACAAAACAATAAAGTCTATAACTCTGCAATTAAATGTACTGATGGTTTTGCAACAACAGGATTCAATACTGTTGATGTTGTTTTTAATCAAATAGTAAGACGTTTTAATTCAGATCGTTATTATGTTGATTATAGTACTGATCCTACTTTCCCAGCTTTAGGTTATGATTCAATAGAATTTAACATCAGAGGAATTGAAGTTGCAGTAAATGATTATGGTGCTTGGACAAAAAGAGTAACTTTACCTGTTGCACAATCTGTTGGAAAAGACGTTTTATATATTCGTTTACGCTACGTATGTCCTCCAAGAGAGTCAGCATTTGAACAAGGTCAACCTTCAAGTTATTTCTGGGCAGTAGATGAAATCAATGTTTTTGATGGTCCAGCACAAAGAATTGATGAAGTATCATCAGCACATTACTATGCAACTTACGGAATTGTTCCACAAGGAATGAAAATGGATACATTAAACTATAGAGTGATAATTGAAAACACAGGAGGAGATACATTATTTAATGCTATTGTTGAAGAAAAATACAATACCGCTCCAGCTTTAGAATTCAGTCCAATTACTTTTGTTGGAGATCTTGGTTACACAAGTAGATCTTCAGCTCCATACAATGTTACAACAGCAACCAGACAAGATACAGTTTTTGATGGTACTTCAATTGATGAGATAAACCTTGTAAGATCAGTTTCAGTTTGGGCAGAAACAGGTAGATTGTTTACCCAAGAGGCAGGTATATATGGATTATCTGGATCTGTTAAATATCATCAAACATCAGATGGAGAAGTTTATGATTCTAAAGAATTAAGAGACTCTTTATATTACAGAGTTACACCAATGCCAGAAGCAACATCTGCAAATTCTGCAACATGGGCTTGTGATATGGACGTATTAATCAAATCAGCAGCTTGGACAGGTGGAATGGTTGGTCAAAATACTTATTCTGACTATACAACTGCAGCATTCGAACCTGGTTACACAGTTTGTAATCGTTTCATTACACCTACAGATCTTCCTGAAGGCACTTACTATGCTAAGGGAGTTGAAGTTGTTGCTGCAGCTGACTCTTGTATTGCAGGAGCAAGAATTATGGCAAGCATGAAAAAATATATTGATATAGCAGAAACTTACGAAGAAGTTATTGTGCCTTTCCTAACAAGTAATAACGAAGAAGTAGCTTCTGATGTTTACACTGTTGGTGAAACTGATTTAAATAATGGATTATTTGCAGCTGGTGGATCAATAGCAACTGATTTCACATCTATAAACTTACCATTTACTCAATCAAACATTCTTCTTGAGCCAGGTAATTGGTACTATGCTTGTTTCAAAATTATTGATAATAATGACGGAGCTTCTAAGTTTGTAGTTGCAAGTGATAACAGTGATATAATTACATCTTTCAAAGAAATAGATCGTTGGTCAAAAATTGTTGCTGCACCTGGTGCTGAAACTTTCGAAGATGCATCATGGGGAAAACTATACGGACAACTTGCAAAAGGAAACGCACCAATGGTTCGTTTAAGAGTTTCTATGAACCCATTATCAATTAATGATGTAAATAACGAGATTCCATCTTTCAATTTGAATGCTTATCCTAACCCAGCAAAAACTGAAACTACAATTGAATATACACTAAACACTAATTCAAATGTTGTTGTTACAGTAACTGACATTATGGGAAGAGAAATTGTGAAATTAAATCAAGGATCAAGATCTGCTAATTCAGTTAATAGAGTTGCTTTAAACACTGCTAACATGAATAACGGAACTTATTTCTACACAATTAACGCTAACGGAATTAAAGAAACTAAAAAACTTGTTATTAACAAATAACATTTAATATTTCAATTCATTGAAGAGCCTGCAGGAATGTAGGCTCTTTTTTTTTGTATATTTTGTAATGTAGTGACTTTGAACTTGTGTTAATATAAATTAAATATGAAGATAATTGTGAACTATCCAATTTTTATTATTACTTTTGCCACTTGAAAATAATTATTTTAAAGCATTCTATGAAAATATATTCAATTAAAAAAATCGCAATACTGATGCTATTCTTAGTTTTAAGCATCAACCTATTAGCGATTCCTGCAAACCCAAAGCAAATTACCATTAAACAACCAAATGGTAAATCATTAACTTTAACACTTAAAGGAGATGAAAAAGTGAATTGGGCGTCAACTATTGACAGCTATACCTTAGTTAGAAATAATGAAAACGTTTTAGTTTACGGACAACTAAACGAGTTAGGAGATTTAATCCCTTCAATATACATTGCGTCTAACCAAGAGGAAAGATCAGCAGAGGAAAGGTCTTTCTTGTCAACCCTTCCTTATGACCTTCGTTTCAGCAACAATCAAATTAACGATAAATTATCTTCATTTGATACAGGGGAGATTAATCATAAAGTAGTAACAAGTGGAACAGCTAAACTGTTATTAGTTCTTGTTGGATTTTCCGATAAACCTTTTACTTTCACTCAGACAGATTTTGACAATTTATGTAATCAAGATGGTTATAATGTAAATGGAGCAACGGGAAGTGTAAAAGAATATTATCGAGACAATTCTAATGGTCTTCTTAATATGGAAATAGATGTTGTTGGGCCGATAACGCTGCCTAATACATCATCCTACTACGCCCACGATCGCATGCAAGAATTTGTTTCAGGAGCATTAACAGCAATAGACCCTAATGTTAATTTCACTCAATATCAAAATGGTGAAGCAAGAGTCTCTAATGTACATTTTATTTTTGCAGGAAGACCACAGTCTTCAACAGGAAATACTGATGAAATATGGCCTCATAAATCGACTGTACAAAATTCAACACTTAAGGATGGTGTTAGATTCACCACCTATTCATGTTCTTCAGAAAAGAAATCAGCTACCCAAATAGATGGCATTGGTGTTATGTGTCACGAAATGGGTCACTCTTTAGGACTAATGGACCTTTACGATACAGACTATGAACTAACTGGCGGAACGGCTTTTACTCCTGGTTCATGGTGTTTAATGGATAGAGGTAGTTATAATAATAATAGTAATACACCTCCTTTCTTAAATGCTTGGGAAAGAAAAATCTTAGGTTGGGGAGATCCTATCCTTCTTTCAACAACATCTGCAACTGGAATGCTTCCTGCAATGTCAGATTCTTTGAAGTCTTATCAAATAAATCTCAGTTCTAATGAATATTTATTATTAGAACATAGAATGAAAAAGAGCTGGGATGCATTTGTTCCTGGCGATGGTTTGATTATATATCATGGAGACAAACGTTTGTTAGAGTCATCAACTACATTCTTTTATAATAAAATAAATATTAATCCTGCTGATAAAGGATTCTATATAGAGGTTTCAACTGGCAACAATTCTCAAAGCTCGTCTGCTTATGCACCATTTGGAGGTTTGAGTGGTCATGATTATTTTACCAATGAATCCACCCCTCAATCAACTTTAAAGAACGGAACGCCATCAAATAAGCCAATAACTCATATAAATTATACTAATGACTCTACTATTAGTTTCAAATTTCTTGCAACCCTTCCACAAGTTATAACTCAGCCAGTAGATCTTTCTACAATAAATGGAGTTTCTGCAACAGTTAACGGGTTGATGGTATATAATGGAAATAGTCAAATATTTGAAAAAGGAATGTATTGGCATACCGACATAGATAGCGTTAATCTGCTCTCTGGACATAAAGTGATTTCAAGTTCAACGGATTCTTTATTGACTACCAAACTAACAAACCTTCCATCAAATACAATGATTTACTATAGAGCTTTTGTTTCAAATTCTGAAGAAACATATCTTGCTAATCAAATTTTATATTTCACTACAACTGATGGGTTAGGAAACCTTATTACATCAAACCCAAATTCGCTTGGCAATAATTCTGCAAATTTAAATGGTTCAATAATCTCTTTTGGAGATGGTACAATGATAGAAAAAGGTTTTGTATACTCATCAGATGCATCCGCTTCTCCAACAATTAATAATTCTGTAGTTTCCTTAACCGATACATCATTAGGTGCATATTCTTATACCATACAAGGTCTTCTAGAACAAACAACCTATTATTATAGAGCTTATATTTTAACCTCCCTTGGAATAAAATATGGATCAAAAAGAACTTTCACAACAACTTTCCCACAAATACTAAGTAATATAATTTCAGACAACCAATCTTTCTGTGGTCAAGGAACTCCTCAGGTTCTTATTGGACGCACTCCAAATGGTGGATATGGAACCTTTGCTTATTTATGGCAGCAAAAGGAGAGAATGGGAGAATGGACGGATGCAAATCAAACCAATAACCAAATGAACTATCAACCATCAACACTATCAGACAGCACTTACTATCGTAGAATTACTTTTTCCAATAATATTAAAGATACTTCAAATATTGTATTAATTAATATTATGAACTCATGGGGAGGAAATCTTAACTCACCTAAAGATACAATCAATGAATCAGCATCAACAGGTATGATTCTTCTTAAAAATCATATTGGAACAATCAAAAACTGGGAAAGAATGAAAGATGATGGTAATTGGACTATAATTCAAAATACTACAAATAATCTAACTCAAGTTATTGATTCAAACGGATTATATACCTACCGTGTTAAAATACAAAATGGCAATTGCCCTTCAGCGTATTCTTCACAAAGATCGATATTAGTTAAAGATGCTTTAGGTCTAACAGACATCGACTTCAACATAGGTATGAAGATATACCCTAACCCATCAAAGGGAAGCATAACAATAACATCTTCACATAATAATCCAGTTCAGCTTAGAGTAGTTAATGGTTTAGGTCAAATTGTTATAATGGAAACAACTACAATTAATAATAAGACATTAGATTTAAGTAACCTTGAAAGCGGAAACTATCTAATAACAATTGCATCTGAAGGTAAACAATTAACAAAGAGCATCATTATTAATAAATAAAAAAATATAATATGAATCAAGTAATTAACACAGAGAAAGCTCCTAAAGCAATTGGACCATATAGCCAAGCAATTAAAACAGGAAATGGATTTTTATTTATTTCTGGACAAATGCCAATGAACCGTCAAACCGGAAAGATGGCAGAAGGAATTGTTGCACAAACAGAGCAAGTTCTTGAAAATATTAAAGCCATTCTTAATGAAGCTGGTTATGATTTTAAGGATGTGGTAAAAAGCAACTGCCTTCTTGATTCTATGGATGACTTTGCAGCAATGAATGAAGTTTACGCAAGCTACTATACCGAAATTCTTCCAGCAAGAGCAGCTTATGCAGTTGAAAAACTTCCTATGGGAGTACTTGTTGAAATTGAAACAATAGCATATAAAGCAGAATAGTAATCTATTTTCTTTAAATATCGAAGAAGAAGTAATCAATACAATTTGGTTGCTTCTTCTTTTTCTATAAACAAATTTCAACTCTGAAAGGATTTATTGAAACGCTGATCTACGAAATTGAATCAAAGAAAGGATTCCGTGGATCAAAGAAAGGATTTTTTGAATCACTGAAGTAATTTACGGAATCACTGATTCATTTTGCTCATTCCCTTTTTCAGGAATAATAATACTGGGTTTCATTAATTTCTTCTTAATAATACAATAATGATAACTAATTTGAGTTTTGTTCGTATAAGTATTAGAAGTTTTATTTATGGAGAAAAACAAAGAAAGAATAGGTCTCCTTTTTGGGAGTTTCAACCCAATACATATAGGTCACCTAATAATTGCAAACTATATAGTTGAAAACACAAATATTAACAAGATATGGTTTGTTTTATCTCCATTGAACCCGCTTAAAAACACAAAAGACTTATTAGATGATAATCTTCGATATAAATTAGTCGAGCTTGCAATCAAGACAAATAAAAACTTTAAAGCATCAAATATTGAGTTTGAAATGGAAAAGCCTTCCTATACCATTAAAACTCTAAGAAATTTAAGATCACAATATAAAACAAAAGAATTCATATTAATTATTGGAGAAGACAATTTAGAATGTTTTGATAAATGGAAAGACTATAAAGAAATACTTAGCTCATATGAGATAATGGTTTATCCAAGAGCAAATATTAGAACAGATAAATTTTCAGAAAATAGAAACATAAATAGAATTAACTCCCCACAAATCGATATTTCATCAACTCAGATTAGGAAAAACATTAAAGAAAGAAAATCGAATCTTTATTTGCTGCCAGAAACAGTTAGGAAAGAAATTGAGAATAATAATTATTATTGTAACTCTCAAGACTAAGATTCGTATTATAGAGACCTTAGAAAGATATTAATAAAACATATATAAATGAGACAGTTAAAAATTACGAAGCAGCTTACAAATCGTGAGATTACTTCCCTTGACAAATACCTACAAGAGATAGGTCGTCTTGAGATGATTTCACCAGAGGAAGAGGTTTTGTTGGCACAAAAAATCAAACAAGGAGATCAATCAGCATTAGAAAAACTAACCAAAGCCAATCTCCGTTTTGTTGTTTCTGTTTCCAAGCAATACCAAAACCAAGGAATGAGTCTTCCTGACCTTATTAACGAAGGTAACTTAGGACTTATTAAGGCAGCACAGCGATTTGACGAAACCAGAGGATTTAAATTCATTTCCTATGCAGTTTGGTGGATTCGTCAATCAATACTTCAAGCTCTTGCAGAACAAAGTAGGATTGTGCGTCTTCCTCTAAACAAGATTGGATCGCTAAACAAAATCAACAAAGCTTATGCAAAATTAGAACAAGAATATGAAAGGACTCCAAACCCAGAAGAAGTAGCATTGGAATTAGACCTAACCGATCAAGAGGTTAGAGAAAGTCTTCGCCATAGTGGAAAACACCTATCGATGGATGCACCACTTGCAAGCGATGAAGACAATACCATGTATGACTTTATGAGAAGTGAGGAAACAACAACTCCAGAGGCAGACCTTTTATACGAAAGTTTAAGAATAGAAATCAATAGAGCTATTTCAACCCTAACACCTAAAGAAGCAGACATCCTAAAAATGTTCTTCGGCTTAGAGGGATACCCACCAATGACCTTAGATGAGATTGGCGAGCAATTTGACCTAACTCGTGAAAGAGTGCGTCAGATTAAAGAAAAAGCAATCAAAAGACTGCAAAAACCAGCTCGTAAGGAAATCCTAAAGTCTTATCTTGGATAAAAAAGAAGTTCTTACAAACTAAATAACAAATGTTAGATAAGTCGCCTTTAGAAATAGAGGCGACTTTTTTTGTTTTAAAGAGTAAATAATAGGAAAGAATAGATAGGACTCAGAAATTAATTGTAATTTTGTCTTATTAAAAATCAAAAATCAAATACAAGATGTCAAAAAAAGTACTTTGCTTAGGTAATGCCTTAGTAGATATAATCACCCAATTAGAATCAGATACTACACTTGAAAAACTAAACCTTCCAAAAGCAAGCATGCAATTAGTAGATCAAGAACTCTTAAAATCAATTCAAGAATCAACCTCTAATCTTCCCTCAACCCTTCAAACTGGAGGCTCAGCAGCAAACACTGCAAATGGAATAGCAAACCTTGGAATAGATTCAGGCTATATTGGAATGGTAGGAGAGGATGAATTAGGAGAGTTTTATGCAAAAGACATGTTAGATAACTCAATAGAGCCAAAGTTCTTTAAAAGCAAGACCACACCAACCGGAAGAGCAATAGCACTTATCTCAAAAGATGGAGAAAGAACCTTTGCAACCTATCTTGGAGCAGCAATTGAACTTAGTGCTGACCTATTAAGAAAAGAATTATTTGAGGGCTACGATTACTTTCACATCGAGGGCTACCTAATAGTAAATAACGCATTAATAAAAAGAGCAATAGAGCTTGCCAAACAAGAAGGCTTGAAAGTATCTATTGACTTTGCAAGCTATAATGTTGTTGAGGATAATCTCCAATTCCTAAAAGATATATTGAAGAATGTAGATATAATATTTGCAAACGAAGAAGAAGCAAAGTCATTCACACAACAAGAACCCCTATCAGCACTAATAACAATTTCAGAATACTGCGAAATAGCAATTGTTAAGATAGGTGAGAAGGGCTCATTGATTAAGTCCAAAGAAAAGGAGTTTATAATATCATCTTCAAAACGTGCAAAAGTTGATACCACAGGAGCAGGCGATATGTATGCAGCAGGATTTCTTGCAGGACTATGCCTTGACAAAGACTTAGAGCATTGCGGAAAGATGGGTAGCATTTTAGCTGGTAACGTTGTCGAAGTTTACGGAGCAAAGATGGACTCTGAGCGTTGGACTAAAATAAAAGAAGAAATAAAGGCTCTATAAAAGAGCAATTCAATAATTATAATTTTTAAATTTATGAAACGATTATTACACATTGTACTTTTAGGTTTCTTTATCCTATTGTCGCAAACTTCATTTGCACAGTGGACAGGAACAGGAACGATAACTAATCCTTATCAAATCACTGACACAACAGGGCTAAGAACATTGTCAAATAATGTTAGAACAGGGAATACCTACGTAGGGACTTTCTTTCTTTTGATGAATAATCTCGATTTAACAGGTTTCAATAACTTCACTCCAATTGGAGGATGGAACTCAACAGGGACTGGAAATTCGGGATCAAATCTATTTAATGGAACATTTGATGGGAATGGAAAAATCATAAGCAATCTACAAATATTGAAAGATTCAAATTCTAGTAATAATAGTAATGTAGGATTATTTGGACTATTAGGTTCCTTATCTTTAATAAAAGATATTGGAGTTGTTGATGCAAGAGTGAGGGGGTATGAAAACGTAGGTATTATTTGCGGAAAGGTTTACTACGGATCAATTCAGAATTCTTATTCCTCAGGACTAATAGGCGGAAATACTATGGTTGGCGGATTATGTGGCTTTTGTGAAAGAGGATCTATAGAGGGTTGCTATTCATCTTCTAATGTTTATGGTATATCTTATGTTGGAGGATTTGTTGGATCTTTCTTTTATGCAACATCAAAAAACAACTACTCTATAGGAAAAGTTACAGGCAATACTTTTGTTTGTGGATACGCTCACACAACTTGGGGAACAAATGGTTCTATTTATATGAGAGACGATGCCGTACAAAGCTACTTTTCATTAGGAAATGAAGGTGGACATCCAAGAACTATAGTGCAAATGAAAGACTCTTTGTTTCTTACCGAAATAAATTTAGGATTAATGCCAGCAAAATTTAAAACAGATTTCCTAATGCGTAATAATGGTTTTCCTATTCTTTCATGGCAATATACAGCTCATATTATGACAAAAGAAGTCAGTAATATCACAGAAACAACAGCTAAATTAAATGGATTAATCATAGAAACCGGAGTTACATTTGACTCAATAGGGTTTTATTATAGAGAAACCGATTTGGATTCACTAACAATAAATACATGGAGTTCTATAATTGGTAATTATGTAGGAAACAACACTATTTCAACAACCCTAACAGGACTTACCCCTAATACAAACTACGAATTCAAGGCTTATATGGCCAAAGATACTAACCTATATTTTGGAGAAATACTTAGTTTCACAACAGTTCATAAGCAAGTAGAAGTCTCAACCGATTCAGTTTCTTTTGTCTCAAACACATCCGCTAAACTCTATGGCTATGCAAATATAGGCACGCACAACTTAGTTTCAAGAGGATTTGAATGCAAAAAAAGAAATGACCAAGACTTTATAACAGTATTAAACATTGGAACAAGCGACACCTTAGAAACAATAATAACAGACCTATCACTAAATACCTACTATACCTTTAGAACCTTTATTGAATCAGAACAAGGAAAAGAATATGGAGAAAACATAACTTTTATAATGCTTGAAGCAGGTTTAGTTAGAGAATATGAAAATCAAATCAATGTTTCCCTATATCCAAACCCAACAAATAATCAATCCAAACTTCAAATTTCAGGCATAAACACCCAAACAAGACTAACAATAATTGATATACAAGGCAGAATAATCAAAAAAGAACGAATCAAACCAACTAACAATTCAATTAATACCATAATTGACCTAACAAATCAGCCAAAAGGCATATACTATATCAAACTAGAAAACCAAACAACAAGCAGAGTAGAGAAGATAATTAAGATGTAATTCTTTACTTATAATCAGTAAAGAGAAAGAGAGTGGTAATCCACTCTCTTTTTTTTGCAAATCAATTAAGGATATCAAGTAACGAAAGTTTTTTACAGCATAATAATAATTTATAATAAGCACTTTATGCCTCTCCCTTGCCAACATACTAAAACTCCCTTGCCAAGGGAAGACCTCTCTGTTGGCAACATAAGACCTCTCCCTTGCCAAGGGAGAATCGCTATGTTGCCAAGGGACGCTCTTGAAATCAAAGAAACAAAAGAATTTTACAAGGATTTGACAAGTCCTAACTAAGGTTTACAAGTTTCTTGTTATGACTAAATGTGCTTTACACCTCTTTCCTATCGTCCAGATTTGACTTTACGCCTATAAAATTAATGGTTGCTTTGGTGTTTTGGATGTTTATTTATGTGGGTTCTTTGTTTGAGATTATCTATCTGAATTGTCATCAATTGTTTTATTTACTGAAATAGGGGGAAATCTTATTCTTGTTTTAGGCAATAATATATTGTTTATGCAGTTCTTTATTAAGTTTACTAGACAGAGAAAGTATTTTTGACTACGCATAGAATGAATTTATAGTAAGGATAATACAATTTTATTAACAAATAAATAAATTAATATGAGAGCAGTTTCAAAATTTGCATTATTATTGGTATTGTGTTTTAGCACGTCTTATGGGTATTCGCAAAAATATAATAATGGTCTATTCGAACATTCTCCATTATGGAGAATTGACTTGGGTGTGGAGTATGGGATTGATATATTCCATGCATCAGAATTAAGCGTTATAAGTAACAACCCACAGCAAATATTATACAGCAGTAATAATGTTGGAATTAATGGGATGTACGTTGTTTATAATAATTCAGATATGGAAAGCCTTAGAACAAGTGGTTTCTTAGGTCTTAATTTGAATCAAAGTGAAATTCCTTTAGTAAATGAAAGAATAAACCTTATGTCCGCATTCTTTACAGGTGGTTTTATGCTTGAATTATCAAAAATTACTACCTTAGATTTTAGCATTGGTGCTGGTTGGGGACAATACAATAATACATTTTCTGTATTAAATCAAAACTATTCTTATAAAAAGAATGGATTAGCGGCAAAGTTTAAATCAAGTGTTTTCTTTTCTGTAGATAAGAACGTTCAAATAGGTTTTGGAGTAGATTGTCAAGTATATAATTTTAAGGGTAACGATGCTATAATTGATGGCATTCCTTCTCAACTACCTAAGGAAAATAGAATTAATTCAATAAAACCTTTTATTGCATTTAAGATAGCATTATAAGATGTAAGTCTTTTCTGTTATAAACTACATTGAATCTATTTTGAAGACTGTTCTACGGTTTTTGCTTCGGGACTCTTCGGTTGTGTTGTCGGAAACGGGCTCTTGGGATCCGAAGCCTTGGTGTTTGATACGGTCTTCTCTTATTCGGCTTTTAATGATATAGTCTGCAACGGATTTTGCTCTGTTTTCAGATAGGGTTTGATTGTCTTCTTCCTTTCCAATGTTGTCGGTATGTCCTTCAATTGTGCAACGGATTTTGGGGTACTGGTTAAGGTAGTCGATGAAGGCGTCAATTACTTGTTGGCTTTCTTTTGTTATTTCATAGGAATTACTTGCAAAAAGTATATCTTTAATAACATAGCTTTCTCCTACTTTGAGTTCCTTTATCTCCATCTCTATTGGATTTGCTTTTTCTATTATTGCTTTTGTCAGAAGCTTTGATTCAAAGGCAAATCCTTCTTTTTTGGCTTTTAGCATATAGGATTCATCATCCAAAACAACCACTGCAAAGTTCCCTGTTATTGGGTCAATCTCATAGCTTGTTTGTGTCTTGTCTGAAATCCTTGTTAGCTCAAGCTCTGCTCCAATTCCGTCATTTGAATGGTCTAAAATGTTTCCCTTTAATAGCTTTGTATTAAGTGGTCTATACCTCTGGTCAAGTTCAAACTCGTAGATATTCCAGTTAGGTTCCCCCTTAATATTATTTGATGCAAAGTAGGCTGTCTTATTGTCTAATGTCACATAAACTCCAACCTCATCCGCCTCTGTATTGATTGGGTAGCCAAGATTGATTGGCTTTTTCATTTTCTTGTCATCCAATCTTATGTAAAACAAATCATAGCCTCCCATTCCCCTCCAACCTGTTGAGCTAAAATAAAAGCTGATGCCGTCTGGGTGAACAAAGGGTGCTTTTTCGTTTAGTGGGGTGTTTATCCTTGGTCCTGCATTTACTGCTCTTGACCATGAACCATCTCTTTGTTTTCTCGAATACCAGATATCTAATCCTCCATATCCGCCTCCTCTGTTTGAAACAAAATATATGGTTTTCCCATCTGGCGATATGCAAGGTTGCGATTCCCATGTGCCTAAGGTGTTTATATTGTTTCCTAAGTTCTTTACATCACTCCAATATTCGCCTAACCATTTCGAATGGTAGATATCGCAGTTTAGATAATCGTCTTTGGGCATGCAGACTGTGTAGTAGAGGTCTCTATTGTCTGCTGTCAATGTTGCACCTCCCTCATTATACATCTCGTTAAAAGGCTCTGGAAGAGGAAATCCTTTGTCGTAGAGTCCGTTTTCTTGAATTGATGCCATGCAAAAGAGTTCTTTCATCTCTCCTGCATCTTGTTCGTAGAAGGTTGGCTCGTTATCTTTCTTTACATACTGCTTTCTGGTGAAGAATATCTTTTCTCTGTCTAAGGAAATAAAAGGTAGGTATTCGTCTTCATTTGTTGAGATATTATTTATCTTCTTTGGTCGGAAGTCAACTGGGTTTGATTTAGTTTCTGTTATAAATTCAGACCATTCAATATAGTTTTCGGCTTCCATTAAGAGGTTGTCATAATCTACGTCTTGACTTTCAGTTGCCAGTTGTTTAAATGTTTTGAAGTATTTTAAGCAGGAATCGAACCTTTCGTAAGTATAATCAATTAGTCCAAGGTAGTAGAAAAGCAGTGGGTTTGAATAGTCTGAACAAGCCTCCAAAACTTTAGGGAAGAACTTCTCTATGGTTGCAGGGTTTGACTTGCTTACTCCAATAAGTCCAACAATGAAATAGGGGGATGCAAATTCGGGTTCAGAAATTATTAGTTCACGTAAGATATCTGAAGAGGCACTAAATTCTCCTTTCAGATATAACTTATATGCTTTATCGAATTGTTTTAGGGATTTCTTATTAACGGTTTCGCTACAAGGGTCATAATCTAAAAGGTTTTTCTCTTGTGCAAAAACTCCTTGAGAAAGTATAACTATTAGGATTAATGTAGCAAAGCGTTTAATCATTAAATATCTGTTTCTATTTTTTCTTTTAATTTATCAACCAAAACATCAATGAAGTTCTTTAGTGGGGTTTTTGCCATCATTGCAATCATTGGGTTCACATCTAAGTTGAAAACAGCAGTAACCTTTGTTTTATTATCTGTTAGGGGAGAAAAAATCCAATTGAAAGTAAATTTAATCGGCATTTTAACATCCTCATCATTAGTTATTAGAATGGAAGTGTAGGGAGTTGTTGCTGAAATCTTCATTCCAAAATCGGTCAAGCCCTTAATTGTAAAAGAGCATTTCTCCTTTGTTGCCTTCCAGTTTTCAACCTTATCTGGCAAGAGGAGTGAGAAATTAGTGAAGTCAGTTAGGAAGTCAAATATCTTTTCTGCCTTAGAGTCTATTTCAACGGTCTTACTTTCTACTTTTGTCATAGTGATTATATAAAAAAAGGCGTTAGTTTGAGATAACGCCTTAAAGGTTATTTGAATTTTTTATCTTATTGATTCAATCTCTCTTCTGACCATCTTTCAGGATTCATTCTCCACTTGCTTAGTGAAGCTATTTCTTCTTCCTTGATATAGGATTCTTCTTTTGCAGTTTCAATTAATGTGTCGTAATCTGTTATTGTGTATAAAGGAACTTCTTTGTCCTCAAATGCCTTTTCGGCAATATCTAATCCATAAGTAAATATTGCAGCCATTCCCTTAACAATACAACCAGCTTCTCTTAGCGCATCAACAGCCAAAAGACTACTCTTGCCTGTTGAAATCAAGTCTTCAATAACTAAAACAGACTGTCCTTCCTTAACAACGCCCTCAATCTTATTGGTAAGTCCGTGTTTCTTTTCTTCTGGACGAATATAAATGAAAGGTTTCCCAAGATCTTGAGCCACCAAAACTCCTAATGCAATTCCACCTGTTGCAACTCCTGCAATAACGTCTGCTTCTGCAAATCGTTCATTGATGATTGACACAAATTGTTGGCGGAGAAAAGTCCTTATTTCTGGATAAGAGAGAGTTACGCGATTGTCACAATAAATTGGAGACTTTCTACCTGATGCCCAAGTAAAAGGATTTTCATTATTCAATTTAATTGCTTTAATTTGCAAAAGAAATCGAGCGGCTTGATTGGCCGTATCATTATTAATTTTCATGATGCAAAAATATAAAATATTCACCAAATATCATAGCGTTTGTATAACAAATCAACCAATAGAAATCTTAAATGTTGAGGGTAAAGATATTATCAAATGCAATAGGGAAAACTTTAATACTCTTCCTTTCTATGAATTTCTAAAAGAGGTTCCGAGCAAGAAAGACATTATTCTTCATGTTAGTGATTTAGATCTTTCAAGAGTCTTTATTGAATGTATAAAAAGATATGTCTTTGTTCAGGCTGCGGGTGGCTTAGTTAGAAACCCAAAAGATGAATTATTATTTATCTATCGAAACAAGAGGTGGGATTTGCCTAAGGGACACAAAGAGAATTATGAAAATATTGAGCAGACTGCAACCAGAGAAGTGGAGGAAGAGTGTGGTTTAAAAGACCTTGTTTTGGGAGAGAAAATAGGAATAACATATCATACCTATTATTTGAATGGTAGGAGTGAAATTAAGGAGACTCATTGGTATTATATGAGGACAGAATCTTTTGACCTTACGCCTCAAAAAGAAGAAGGTATTGAAAAAGCAGTTTGGATTGGGGAAGATGAAATTGACAATGTGATAGAGAATTGCTACCTAAGTCTTCAAGATATTCTGAAAGAAAACAAATTATTTTAGCTTACTATATCGATTTTATGATTCAAAGATTCAATAAATTCTTTCTTTGATTCATTTTACTGAAACGGCGTATTAATTTCTTGAAACAGCGTTTTAGTTTTCTAACTCTGCGTTTGGTTTTATGGGGACTTTATACCTTTGAAATAAGACAAACTGAGTGAGAGGCAACACCTTCTTCTCTTCCAACAAATCCAAGCTTTTCAGTTGTGGTTGCCTTAATTGTTATATCCTCTGTTTCTATCTCTAAAATCTTAGCAAGGGTTTCCTGCATAAGTGGAATATACTTGCCTATTTTTGGGCTTTGAAGACATATTACTGTGTCTATATTTTCAATTTTATAGCCTTTTTCTTTGATTTTTGCAACAGTATCTTTGAGCAGTATCTTACTATCGATTCCTTTATACTCTTTGTTAGTGTCAGGGTATTGAAAACCTATATCCCTAAGGTTTGAAGCGCCAAGCAGGCAGTCGATTATAGCGTGAATAAGAACATCACCATCGGAATGTCCTAGTGTTCCAACATTTGATTCAATCACAATGCCTCCAATACAAAAAGGAAGACCCTCTTGCAGCTTGTGGACATCGTATCCTATTCCTACTTTAAGTTTCATAGTTTTAGATATTAGAAATCAAATGAAAGAGATATTCTTAGGGTGTTTTTTAGGGGGTGATTATTTGATACTGTTGGAACAAGATAAGCAATATCTAATTGCATAACATTATACTTAAATCCTCCTCCAAAAGTAATATACTTACGTCCACCTTTCTTTGCATTTTCGTAGAAATATCCTCCTCTTAGAACAAAGAACTCACTATAAGTCCATTCTGCCCCAAAAGATATATTGATTTCTTGCATTTCTTCCTTAAAACCATTTGGAGCGTCATAGAATGATTGTATTGCTCCTTGAAGTACGCCAACATTATTATCTATTCCAGAAACAATTCTTCCAGTTGAGTCAAAAATGGCTGGAGTAGGAACTAATAGTTTATTGAAATCCAGCATAAAGGAAAGGGTATTGAACTCGTTGAAGTCCATTGTATATCTTCCACCAAGTTTTATGTTTGCTGGTTGAAATTCTTTCTCAATTGCTTCTGAATAAGATATCTTTGAACCAAGATTTGCTATCTGAAGACCTATTGCATAAGATGATTTAAATTCTGCACTCTTTATATCGTCTTGAAAATATAGTCCTAAATCTGCACCAAAAGCGTTTGCAGCTTGTGTTGTTGCAGTTCCAGAGTTTTGTCCTTGGGTTAAATCGGAACGAATATAGCGACCAGTAACCGATGCTGAAAATTTATCTGAAAGCTTCATTGCATAAGCCATATCGAACGCAACTTCATTAGGCTCGAAATTCCCTTTTGATTCTCCGTTTGCATCATAGAAATCGATGCCTCCTAATGAGAAATAAGTAAGTGAGGCTCCGATTGCACTTCTATCATTAAGTTTGTAAAATCCACTAAGATATGAAAGTCCTATATCTCCAACTAAGTTTCTTAGCCATGGGGTATAGGTGAATGAAATTCCAGATTGTTTTTCAATAAAAGCAAGCTTGGCAGCATTCCAATAGATTGAATTAATGTCAGGTGTTGAAGCCACACCAACATCTCCCATTGCTCCTGAACGAGAGTCTGGAGAAATTAATAATACAGGTACACCTGTGCTAATAACTCTTGCTCCTTCTTCAATTTTTTGACTTAGTACTCCGCTAGGATTGTCTATTCCAGCCTTTAGAGTGTATTGAGCTTCTGTAGTTTTTACTCCAATAAAAAATAGAGTAATAAAAATCCAATAAGATATTTGCCTGCCTTTTGTTCTTTCCATTTCTTTTGTTTCCTGATTTAATTCAATTAAACGATAATAAATAGTGAATATTATAATTTAGGTTTTAAAAAATTACTAATTTCTGAGATTTAGAATATTCTTTTGAGTTTTCTTTATTAATTAGCATCCTGTAAATATATATACCTGCTTGAAGTTTCTGTCCTCCATCACTTGTTCCATCCCACTCAATTGGGCCAATGGTATAGCCCTGTGATGGGTTATTAATCTTTATTGTCTTAACTCTCATTCCTGTAGTGTTGAAAATATGTATCTCTGCACTTGTAATCTCATCATTTTGATTATGCTCTAAATAGAAATTAGTTTTGTGTGAGAATGGGTTAGGATAGTTTTTGAGGTTAGAATAGGTTTCTTTGTTCTTTGAAATAACATTAAAGGTTATTGTTGCACTTTGAGAGCTATCAAGAATATTCCATGCCTTTAAAGTTAGTGTGTGTTCACCCTCATTAAGTTTGTTGAAAGGGAATTGAATATATCCTTTATTAGGATCGGTGTCGGATTGGACAAAATAATCGTTTAGATTAAATGTATTTGCTGCATTATCTAACGTTGCGGTTATGTCGTGTCCTAATCCACTACCAACATTATTTATTGGAATTTTATCTGAAATGATTGCATATAGTTCAGGGTTTTCATTAGTTATTCCTCCTGAGCGGAAATTACTATCTCCAATAAATAATCTAATTATTGGTCTTGTCTCTTCATGAATAACAGTTGTGTCCATTCCTCCAACAACAAAACTATTACAATAACCACTTGCGTCACTGCTATCGCTATATGCATAGTAGCTTAGTTTGCCGTAGCCGTAATTATATGCTATTCCTTTTGGAACGATGAAGCTATGTGTAAATAATCCATTTTCAACCTTAGCTTTACCTTTATGAAGCATATCTTTTTGTTGTTCAAATTCAATTTTTGCACCATTGTTTTCATTGTCTAAGGTAAAGTATTTGGATGATTTGTCGAATAATGTTATTTGAACATATCCATTAAAGTCCTCAATTAAGTTCTTGTCCCAATCCTCTATTCTTCCTTCAATAGTAACATTTGATAGTGCTTTAATGGTATCGGTTTCAAGTTCTGGATCAATTCCATTTATTTTTAAGGTAGCAACATTATATTTTGCAATACTTATTCTAAGAGCAGGGTCGCCTAACAACAAAACACTTCTTGCATCATAACCCATTGCTGATCCATTATCGTTTTTTGTTGCAGAGAAAGCCTCTCCAAATGTTCTTGTTTGATTGTCTGGAAGTCTTTCAAGTACATACTTATGAAATCTTTTATTCATTGAGTCGTTTGCATATATTGGTCTTGCTGCCGATATTAAAGCAATCATTCCCCCATTCCCATTATATAATGTGTTTTCTGCAGCTGAAGGTTTATCAACTAAATCAAAACGAGCAAATTCGCAGGTTGAAGTAATCATTAGGGGCATTGAGTGGTAGTTTTTCCAACTTGTCATATCTGAAATAGTAATTAACCTTTCACTTGATAGGTGGTCCTCAGAACCGTGTCCAACATAGTTAAATATCAAACAACCTTTTTTCATTTGGTGATTAATTGCTTTTGAAGCTTCTGGGTATGTGTTTCCTGATGAAGAGGCATATTGTTTATAAGCATCAGAATAAATTTTTACTGCATTGATTTGGGGTTGGTAAAGCTTTGTTTGTTCGTAGATGTTTTCTGCAAAAAGAACAAAGTCTTTGTCCCCGCCGTTATCAACATCATCAGCTGTTAGAATAGACGTATTTCTCCAATCTGTTATGCTTTGATTATTAATTATATCTTCTTTCAATAAGTATCTCTGAGATTTATCAACTAAGACTTTTGCTTGAGAAAGGTTGTTTACAGGAAGTCTCCCTACTCCAATCATCATTGAATCTCTTTGACTAACATCTTCAATCCCTTGTGCATTTGGAGAAAGGTATGTTATATAGTCGTCACATGGAGTTGAGAATTTATGTATTTTGTTATCCAGTTGATATGTTAAAATAAAGTTATTATTGTATTTTAAGATGTTTTTATTGTCAAATGTTCCATCTCCAAAAAGAAGTACATTTTGAGGTCTCTTTCCTTGAGGAGAGTATTTATTAAATAGCATCCTCATAAATTCCTTATAAGCTAAGTAGTCTGGTGTCCCTGATGAAAATTCATTATAAATTTGTTCGGTAGTTACAACCTTAGTTGATATGTTATTGTGTTCCTTATGTAAAAGAGCTAAACGATTAGCCTCTTCAATAAATAGTGGATGGGTAATAATCACATAATCTACAGCTTCTGTTGCGTGTAGGTTCTGGTTTTCTATTTTACCAATTGGTTTAATGGTATTGAAATTGGAATTGGTGTGGAAGACAACAATATTCTTTATTGAATCAGAATTTAATTTTACCGTATAAGTTTTATCAGTTGAATTATATATTCCAGTTATCTGAGTAGGGTTAGTCCAATTGCTAACATCCCAAAATAGAACATTTTCATTTGTTACGTTTGAAATTATATTCTCAACATTTAGATTTAGCCCTAAGAATTCTGTTGTGGAATATTTTAAAACCGAAGGATAATTATATTTTAGTTTCTTATCATAGTTAACTAAAATATAATCCAACCAACCTTTAGATGTTGGTCCTCCACTAAAAGTTATGGATGTTTTATTTGCTGGCTTAATGCTGATTAGGTTTTTCCTATATATCTTATCATTAACATCAACTCCTGTCTCTGATTGTTTCCCAGGAAATATCATTGTGTCAATATCTGTATTATTATAGTTTATCAAGAATGTTGTATTTGTTGCACTTTGAGCTACAAACTTATATTCAATATTAGCTGGCTTTAATAAGTTATTGTTTTGATCAACTAATGCGTTTCTTAAGTCCAAAGGATATTCTTCTGTTTTATTTGAAGAGTATTGCTTTCCAACCCACAGTCTCCCTGAATTCTCAATATTAACTAATTCTTGTTTGGAAAGGAAGAAATCTCTGCTTGAATTTGAAATGGTGTCGGCAATAAGTGTTTGGTTTGAAATAG
>JBAYYI010000012.1:0-38475 GCA_041673165.1 Bacteroidales bacterium | reverse complement strand
GACCCTAAATCTACTTGTATGCTTGTTGAGGTGATTGCGAAAAAAAGTCAAGACATTCCATGGGTAATAAATCTTGATGGTGAAAGACAATCTCCTTCTAAAAAGATAAGAAGAGTTTCTATTGATAAGTTTTACGAATTGGTAACAGGAGATAAGGATGCTTTTGTAAACCTATGCCAAGTTATACCA
Organism: Bacteroidales bacterium; assembly: GCA_041673165.1. Classification (GTDB taxonomy): domain Bacteria; phylum Bacteroidota; class Bacteroidia; order Bacteroidales; family P3; genus UBA10566. The sequence goes on along the minus strand of JBAYYI010000012.1, from coordinate 38,286 downwards.
CAAGTTATTAAAGATGTCGTTGGAACGATGAAATTACAACAAAGGAAGAATACTGTTTATGATGAACTAAGTAAAATATCAGATGATTTATTGACAAGTATTTATCTTCTTTCCTTTAAGCGTTATGAAGGATTTAAGGACTTTAAAATAGAGGAGTAAATTATTATATGATTGAAAGTACTTTTACAATACAAGAGATAAGTAATTTATTGGATGTTTCTATCCCTAGACTGCAATCATGGGAGGAAAGAGGGAAACTCGTGCCTTTACACTTAAATGAGAATAACGAAAAGCTTTATAGCAAATCGCAACTTGCTCTTTTTGAAGATGCATTAAATATATTTGAAAGTTCTTGGGATGAAGAATGCAAAACTAAACCAAAGAGGGAATATAAGTCTATTGAACTTTTTGCTGGTGCTGGAGGTATGGCTATTGGGTTTGAAAAAGCAGGAATAGGTCACCTTATGCTTAATGAGGTTGATAAAGATGCTTGTGCTACTTTACGAAAGAATAGACCTGATTGGAATGTTGTGGAGGGTGATATTAGAGATGTTGATTTTACACCATATAAAGGGAAAGTAGATGTTGTTACTGGTGGTTTTCCTTGTCAAGCATTTTCTTATGCAGGGAAAAAGATGGGTTTTGAAGATACAAGAGGTACTTTGTTTTTCGATTTTGCAAGATGTGTGAAAGAGGTCGAGCCAATAGTTTTAGTTGCAGAAAATGTTAAGGGTTTAGTTAGTCATGATAATGGGAAAACTCTAGAAATAATTTGTAATACAATAAAGGAGATTGGTTATACTCTTATTCAAAGAAAAGTTTTTAAGGCAATGTATTATAAGGTTCCACAAAAACGTGAACGATTAATCTTAATAGCTATTAGAAATGATTATGCTGATAGAATTAATGAGTTTAAATTTCCTTCTCCATATCCTAAGGTTTTAACTTTAGAAGATGCCTTTAAGAAAGGGGAACTATATGATTGTGATGTTCCAGAGTCAGATGGTGCTAAATATCCTAAAAAGAAAAAAGAGATTATGGATTTAGTTCCTGAGGGTGGTTATTGGAAGGATTTACCTATTGAATTGCAAAAAGAATATATGGGAGGAAGTTTCTATTTAGGTGGAGGAAAGACAGGGTTGGCAAGAAGATTATCAATGTCGGCACCAAGTTTAACAGTGGTATGTTCGCCAGCAATGAAACAAACCGAGAGATGTCACCCAACAGAAACAAGACCTTTAACAATTCGTGAATCAGCTAGAATACAAACCTTTCCTGATGAGTGGAAGTTTTCAGGTTCACAATCACATGCTTATAAACAAATAGGCAATGCTTTACCCGTAAACTTAGCATGGGCGATTGCAAGAAGTGTAGTAAGGTTCTTGAATAAAATCGAAGCATAAGAATAGATTAATCTATCAATCAAAAAAAATATCCTAATAATAAATAATGAGTTGGTTAACAATAATTAACCCCAATCAATAAAAGAGGATCCAAATACCCCATTAAACAAGAAAAGACGCCCAATTGGACGTCTCTATTATGTGTTTTATATTTTAGAAGGGTTGTTTGTCTTATGCTAAGGGTTTTATAACTTTTAGTTAACTATCAGTTTCTTCGTCGTGGGGGATATGTCATCCCACACGTTATTACTATAAGGATTTACTTATCCGATAAGTATTTCTAATGCTAAAATGCCAACTTTATTTTCATTCCATAACTTGCTTGTGAGCTTGAAGTATTAGGTTTGCTATAATCATTTACTAAGCTCAAATCAGGGGAGATTGATAATGTCTTATTGTTTCCTAAATTCATAGAGTATAGACCTTCCGAATTTATTTTTTTTGAAGTTTTATTTGCATCATACATGCTATATATCCAACAAGTTAAATAGCTTACAGCTGAAAGTCCTGCTGCAATTGTCCAGTTTCTTTGATAAATTTCACTGCTTCTAAGTGGTTGCATTATGAGTGAGGTAAGCATTAGAGTTTGACTTGCAACTCCCCAAATTATAAACCCAGCACCTTTTCCTACTTGATGATTATATATCTGTCCTGCACCAGGGATGAAATAAGACAGAATAGTTGATAAAAAAGGGTCTCTATAAGGTGTTGTAACCTTAGATGAGCTTGAATTTACTTGTTCTGTAAGTTTTGGTAATTCAGGATATTCAGGATGCTCAACTTTTTCTTGTTTGATTGCGTCAATGTCTTTTGCAATGACTTTGTATGTTACGTCCTGTATGCTAAATAATATATAATCGTCATTTGTTTCTAAAACCTTTCCTTTACGAATTTCTCCATTTTTCAAATACAAAACATCTTGAAAGACGTCTTGTGCAAATAGATTACTTGCTGTGATTAGTGCAAAGAAAAAAGCTAAAAGTGTAATGGTTCTTTTCATATCCAAATCAATTAAATCAATAAACAAAATCAAACCCTTTGTTTGATCTCTGCAAATCTAATATTAATAATCATACTAACAAAATATTTCATTAACTATTTTAATATTATCTATTAATTCAGATGCGATAAAACAAATAAAGACGCGATAAATCGCGTCTCTACAAGGGTTGCGGGTTCTTTGTTGTGTTTTGCCTTTGTAAGAGATTATGGTATCTCAATTTGCGATACCTCCATTGTGGATGTTATCTTGCTTAAGAAAGAGGTAATAAGATTAGTTATCAGATATTAAATTTCAAACTCTTTATTTCCGTAATTAATGTATTTATAAAAATAATTTCTGAAAACTCAGAATTAATTAAATATAATTTGTACTTTTGAAAACTTAATAATCAATTACAAGACACCATACCTCACTTCTAGAGTTTAATAAAGCATTATTTAAGCTTAAATACAAAATAAGTTGTCACATTTAAAAGATAGGTTTTATGGAATTAATAGTTCAGCAACATATTGAAAATAAGATATACACTATTAGAGGTATTCAAGTTATGTTAGATACAGACTTAGCTTTATTCTATGAAGTTAAACCAATTAGATTAAGGGAACAAATGAAAAGAAACCCTAATCGTTTTCCTTCTGATTTTGTTTTTCAACTTACTAATGAAGAGGTTGATTATATGGTATCGCAAAATGCGATACCTTCCATACAAAGCTTAGGTGGACATTTACCCTATGTATTTACAGAACAAGGAGTAGCTGCTGTTTCGGCAGTATTAAGAAGTGATAAAGCGGCGGAAGTAAGTATAGTAATAATGCGAGCTTTTGTAACTATGAGGAAGTTTTTATTGCAAAATGCTTCTGTCTTTCAAAGACTTGACAGTATGGAGTACAAACAATTGAAAACAGATGAAAAGATTGAAGAGCTATTTAACGCATTACAGACATCGCAACCAAAACTTGATAAAGGAATATTCTTTGAAGGACAAGTTTTTGATGCTTATAGTTTCATATCAAATTTGATTAAAACTGCTGACAGTGAAATTATATTAATTGATAACTTTGTTGATGAAAGTGTACTTACTATTTTAAGTAAAAGAAAATCTAATGTTGATGCAATTATTTACACTAAAACTATAAGTAAGTCTCTTCAACTTGATTTGAATAAATATAATGATCAATATCCAGCTATAGATATAAGAGTTTTTGGACAGAGTCATGATAGGTTTTTATTAATTGATAAAACTGAATTATACCACATAGGTGCATCGTTAAAAGATTTAGGTAAAAAGTGGTTTGCTTTTTCTCGAATGGATACTTTAATATCTGATATTTTAAAAAAACTATAATAATGAAAAACGATTTATTGATATTAGTTTCTAATAATTCATTAATCATTAAATATTATTTTGTAGTTTTGAGGATTGAATAGTAACTTAATACAAATTATTATGAACGAAGAAGCACAAAGTTTAATAGAGAAGAAAGAGCAGGAACTTAGAAGAATGCATTTAATTAGTCTTGGCTTTATTAATGAGAAGGCAACTGAAAAAGTAAAAGAAAAACTGGGAGCATTATTTAATAAATTTAAAGATGCAGTTCCAATTTATTTAACAGATGAAGAGTACAATGAAATCTGCAAGTTTTATCCCCTTGATAGGCGTGTAAGATTAGATTATAAAAAGAACGAAGATATTAGTAATATTAAATTCTGGGTTAAACTTTGGAGCATAGTTTCAATTGTTGCTGCTGCCATTTCTATAATTGTAGCTTTAGTAATAATAGCAAACTAACGTAAACCTTTAAAAGCAAGACATTATGAGAAAAGAAATAAAAGATTTAATAGAAGAAGAAAAAGAAATTCTTAAGCAAATTGAATTAGAGAATAGAAATAATCATTTAATTAGTTTGGGGTTAGTTGTTGAGTCAAATTCAGAAATAGATGAATCAACTTATACAAAAGAAGGTAATGTTTCTAATAAATTTCAAGGAGCTACTGCAATTGAGGTTACAGATGAAGAATACAAAGAATTATGTAAATACTTTCCTCCTCATGAAGTTGAAAAGGCTAACGAAGCAGATAATAAAATGAAGCAAGATATCAGCACAATGAAATCCTTGTTTGTATTTTGGACTGTTCTTGGAATTCTATCTATTATTATTACGATATACCTGCTCTCCAAATTGTCTTAGATTGTACAAATTGATTCAGTTGTTAATTAACATTTAACACACCATACAAATAACATTATAAAATAATCTATACCCTTAATAACTAAACATTATGAATTTATTAAATGACGAAAAAGTTCTAAAGAGCTATGCAGCAGACTACATCACATTAACAACTCATCGTATTAGACAAAAGGAAAAATCAATGGGTAGAATGAGTGTTATAAGTATTATGCTTGAAAAAATAACATCTTGTGTGTATAAAAGAAAATCTATGCCTTTATTAATAATTATTGGGGTAATGGCAGTTATTTTTGGAATTGTTTTTCTTAATTATGACGACTCAGGAATGTTTTACTTAATAATAGGAGTTGTACTAATTATTTTTTATTTCTTAACTATAACTAGGGTATTATGTATTTCTTCTGCTGCTGGAAAAATTATCATAATTGTAGGTAAACTAAAAGACAAAGAAGTCGAAGAATTGATTGATATAGTTGAATCTGCAAAAAACAATAGATACTTATACAAAAAAGAGGATGCTGAGTAATCCTTGTTTCTATTTTGGACTGTTCTTGGAATTCTATCTATTATTATTACGATATACCTGCTCTCTAAATTGTCTTAGATTGTACAAACCCTTTTCAACGGTAAATAAAAAGACGACATCGTAATTGACATCGTCTAAATTATAGTCGTTTAATAAAGCTTTTAGTTTACAATTAATTTCTTTGTTTGATTCAATACCTTTACTTGATAAACTCCCTTTGCAAAGCCTGATAAATCTATATTCAATTCTGTTTGGTTAGCTTGTAGGTTATAGTTCTTTACTATTCTTCCTGTGATATCATATACAAATACTTCAGCAGATGATGTTAGTCCTTCAACTTCTAATATTGTATTGCCTGTTGTTGGGTTAGGGTATAGGATGATTGAAATGTCGTTATTGTTTGTAATTTCATTTAATCCAATAAACACATTGCAAATTTCAACTTTTTCAGATTCACATTCTCCATCAATTGCTTTTACTTGATAACAATAATTTAGTCCATCAACTACATTAGTATCTTTAAATATTTTAGTTGTTATGACACATAATGAATCGTTGTCTTTGTAAATAGCATATCGTTCTGAATCTCCATACCAAGATAGTTTCAAATAGTTCTCAACATTATCTAAGGTTAAATTTGTAGGTGTTGTAACTTCATTAACAATAAGATTTAGATTCACTATGCTATCATAACCTTGTGTTGTTAGTAGGTTTTGAGTGTAAACACCTGTTGTACTTTCATTAAACCCATTTAAGTTATATGTATCTCCATTACATATTGTATCTGTTATATTTATTACATGCAATGTAGTTTGAGGTCTTACTAAACATGAATCAGAAATAATTATTATATTTCCATCAGTTCTTATAATGCTTGTTTCCATTATATAATATTGAGCCCCTTCAATTGAATCAGGACAAGCTAGTATGCTTCCATTTGTTGAATTAAGCATTATTCTGTCTGTTCCAGAGGTAGGTCTTTTATACCATTGAGTGGAATAACTAAGGTCTCCCTCAGGTCTAATTCTCCAAGCCTCATTTGTTGCACTCCATATAGTGTTGTTATAATCTAAACCTGCTGCGTTTGTAATAAATGTTGCTTGAGTACCTGTTGCATTTTGTATTCCTAAAGTTGCTTTACCTTCATTTGTTGAAGTAGTACAAGGTTTGTTTTCTAAATAAAACTCTATAGTATTTGTTGTTTCATACAATACAATCATATGTGTTGCCTTTTTTTCAATAGGTTGAGCTTCTCCGCTTATATATAGAGGAACTTGATAAAAGCTTAAGATAAGTCTCCTGCATGGATAGTCTCCTGCAATATAAAAATACATTTTTCCCCAACCAGCCTGATCTGACTTAAAATAAATATCATGATAAGGAGCAAAAATACAATTTAGAAACTCAGCATTTGTTGACGGAATAAGTATTCCTGCAGAAAAGCTACAAGTATGACTTGGATTAATAAAGCCACTTCCAGAAGCTTGAGTTAAATCCCAAGAAAGTACTCCATTTGAGCCAACAACGAATTGACTTAAATTGTTTTGTCCATAAAAAGAGAAAATAAAAGGTGGTGCAGTAATTGGTTGTCCAAGATCCAAACTCAGAACTTCACCCCAAACATCATCCCATGGAAGCATACATTCAACTCTTCCTGGATATTCAATAAGATTAAAAGAACAAGGAGGGTTAAAAGGAATTGAATCAAAAACATAAGAATTAGTTGATCCTGGTGCAAAGGTTTTTGAGCTTAAAAGAATTGAAGGTCTTTCAAGGTTTAATTGAATTGTTTGATTTGAAAGAATAACATTGTTTAACGAATCAAAAATTACAGAACTGAGGCAGGATTGAGCAAATGTATTTGTAGAAACTGAAACAATAATCAGTAATAATGCTAATGTTTTTTTCATAATCTTTCGGATAAATATTTAAATCTTCAAACCCTATGTTTGACCTCTGCAAATCTAATATTAATAAACTTCTTAACAAAACAATTCATTAACTATTTTAATATTATCTATTAATTCAGACACAATAAAACAAATAAAGACGCGATAAATCGACGTCTCTACAAGGGTTGGGGGTTGGGTTAGAATAGACGACTATAAACAAGAAAAGACGCCCATTAAACAAGAAAAGACGCCCAATTGGACGTCTCTACAGTGTATGTGTTTATATTATTGAAATAATATGTTTTTGTCTTATGCAAGGGGTTTGATGCCTTTTTGTATGTAGGCAGTTAGTTCAGCAATTGGGATGCGGTCTTGGTGCATGGTGTCTCTTTCTCTAATTGTTACTATAGACTCTGTCTGTATTTTCTGTTATATCTATCTCAATATCACTTTCGTATTTTGCATTAGATTTTAATTTAGTGGCATAGTAAAGACTTTTTAATGAGATAAAAATTTTACTTTTGCCTATATGATTTATTTTTTTTGTGGAGAAACAAAGATGATCTAAATAGGCTGAACTTGTAAAAGTTTAGCCTATATTTTTGGAGTATTGAAAAAGTTTTATAGGACATTAATGATTTAAAATGGATAATATTTGATTGAAATAGTGAAGTTGTCTTGTAATTTTTTCTAATTATAATTAAATTATGAGATTATAAATGATTAAAATGCAATATTGCAAATAACTATCTATCAGTTTTGTAATTGTTTATTCTGGAGAGGTGTAATTTATTAGTTGTGAATATTCTTATAATTACTTTGATTTTAATATTATTATTTATAGCTTTGCGATTGTTAAACGAGCATTTTTTATTAAATATATTGTAATATGAGAGACTTGTATTATTTTCTTTTTAAAAATATTTTATTCTTTAGCTTTATTTTAATTACGTCAATAATTCTATTGTCCTTTACTTCTTGTATTGGATCTTATTCAAAAGCAAATTACCTTAAAGATTTTAATGCATTTGTTACTGAAGTTGAGGCTAATCAAGATCTTTATACTTCTCATGAATGGGATATTGCTGACAAAGAATATGAGAATTTTACTACAACGCTATACCAAGAGGTGCATGCAAGCCTTACACCAGAAGACCAAAGACAGATAGGGACATTAAAAGCGAGCTTTAAATCTTTAAGATTGAAAAATATGCTTAAAAATGGTATTCAATCTTTTAAAGATGGTTTAGATCAGGCTGCTGGTGCTGTAGAAGGGCTTGTGGATTAAATGAATGATTCAATTTAATATATATATAATGAAAAGACAGATTAATTTATTAAGGTTTTATGGGGTTGCAATATTAATTCTTGTTGTTGCTTCATGTGGTTCAAAAGATGGAGATGTATTTGATCAATCAGGTTTTAATGCTTTTGACGGTTGCGTAAACAAAAGAGTTGAAGCTTATTTCGATTTTAATAGATTTCACAATGATCAAGTGGCTGATTCTTCGCCGAAGGTTTACATTGATTTTTCAGATGGAATGGTACATGCTTACACTTCTAATCCTGATAATGCCAAAATAATCGAAAAAATAACTCAAAAACTTACAGGCTCAGATATTTTGTGGTTTGGTTTGGGAAGAGGTGTGATTTATCCTTTAGATTTTCCAACAACACAATTGTATAATAAAGTAACGGATACAAGATCTTATGCTAAAGAAATAATGGCTCCAATTGAAGGTGCGGTAAAAGATATTACTTCTTCTAATAGTGATGCATTATTGGTGACTGATTTTGAAGAATACACTCCAGACAGAAAGGAGCAATTTGAAAACTTTGCAAAAGGTTATTTTATAGATTGGTTATCAAAAGGAAATTCTATTGATTTTTTCATTACGGATTATACTGAGAAAACAAATGATAGGAGAACTATTACAAAGCATTTGTATTTTATAGTGTTTAATGCAGGTCCTGAGAAGAAAATGCTTACCGATATAAATTATGCTCTAAAAGATAGGGGATATAAATACGAAACATTCTCTCTATCAACTACTTTTTATACTTTAAGTAATGAATATGAGGCTGTAAAAAGAGGTGGGAATTATTATGATAAAAATGGTAATGATATTGTAGGTAGTTTAGATGCTGAAACATATATAAATGGCTTGACAAAGAATAACAAGCCTTTTGAATTTTATAATTTTCAACAACCTTGGAAGGATATAATTATTAATTCAAAATCACTAATGGAAGCTGGAGTTCCAAATCCATTTACAGACTTTTTCAGAAAGTTATATTTAGATGCAAGTAATGATGATGTTTTTTTATTAAAAGGGCTTGATGTTAAGGTATATGATGTTACTGAGGATTTTGTATTTCATGCAAAAACTAATGAAGTAAATGCTCATAAGCCTAAGCTAAGTAAAGATGCTAGTGGAAACTCAATTATTGCAGATGATGAAACAGATGTTATTTCATTGACTTGCTTCAATGGGGAAGGAAATATTAAAAACGAATGGAAATATAGCCCTAAAGATTATCTTGCTTTAAATGAGGTTTTCGTTCTAAACAAGGAGCTTTATAATAATGGTTATAAACAAAATAAGAATAAAATTGAATTGGGAATTAAATACCACCCAAATTTCAGCGGAAGTCAAATCTCTAATCCAAACGGATTGCTAAGGGTAGATATTATCATAGATGAATGTGATGTAAATTTCAATAGGTTAGATCTTTTTAAATGGGAATCTCTTACTGTTGCAGGTAAACAAAACGAATCACTTGCTGAAGCTATTAGAAATACGCTTGATAAGGTTAACCCTAAAGGAAAAGTTATTTATAGTTATTTCATTAAAACTGGTGAACAATAGTATATAAATCAATTAAAAAATAAAATTATGAACGATCAATCTATTTCAGCGTACATTATCTCAGTGGTAATAGCTTTAGCCTTTTTACTTATTGCAGCAATCATTTCTAATCTCATTCAATTTGAGGTAGGAAGCAGGCCAAAAGACGCACAAAAACGTAAAAATTGGTTTTGGATTCTTGCTGTTCTTTGCCCAATAGTTATATTTATGTATGGTTTTTTGGTTGTCAGACCTGATATACTGGTACCAAGCATGCGTGATAAATACACTATTGCATTAAGTGTTGGAGCAGGTGTAGCATTCTTGTTATATGTAATATTAGGCTTTGTGCTAAGTAAGATTTTCAAACATGGCAAACTAGGTAATTGGTTCTAATTAATCTTTTTCTTCTTAATACATAATAATCAGAAAATATGAATGATAAACTTTTTGTTATTGCAGTAGGTGGCACTGGTATGCGTTGCTTAGAGGCATTTACGCATTTATGTGCTATTGGAATGTTTGATAATCAAGAAATAGAAGTATTGACTTTAGATACTGACCAAAACAATGGTAATAAATCTAAAGTTGAAAATCTTATACAATTATACACCAGAATAAAATCTTCAGATGGCAATAGTAGTCCAAATGCTGATACTTTCTTTTCGGCAAAGCTAAACTTACATCGCTTCTGGACAAATTACGAAGGACCTGGAAGAGAAAATTATAGGAATATCTCTAAATTAAATACAGGCACACCTGATGAGCAAGAAGAAAACAAATTGCTTTCTGACTTGTTTTTGGATAAAAATTCTGTTCAGGAATTTAATTTAGCGCACGGTTATAGAGCACAAACACATTTGGGCTCTCAATTAATGTATCACGGCATTGTTGAAGCTGCAAGGAGTTTGGCTTCTGGTAAAGATGTAAAAGTTGAGGAGAAAGAATTAGAAACATTTCTAGGGAGGTTAGAAAAAGCAGGTTCAAATGCGAAAGTTTTTATATTTGGTTCTGTGTTTGGAGGAACAGGTGCATCTTCGATACCAGTTTTGCCAAAAGCATTCCAAGATGCTATAAAAATTCGTTCTGGAGGGAAAAGTTCTCTTGATTTATCACAAACAAAATTTGGATCAACATTACTTACAGAGTATTTTTCTTTTAAGAAACCAGACTTAAAACAAATGTCAACTAAAGATGATAGCGTTGTTGCAGATTCATCATTTTTTCCACTTAACAGCCAAGCTGCACTCCATTTCTATCAAAATGACCCAACAGTTCAATCAACTTATAAGAGGTTATATCTTATTGGATGGCCAGTTGAAAGTAAAGTTTTAGGAGATGAAAAAGGTGATGGGAAAACTATCACAGGAGGTGCAAATCAAAAAAACCCTTGTCATATTACAGAAATGATGTGTGCATGTGCAGCGTATGATTTTTTTGCAAGTACAAGTGGTCTTGATAATCCTAAGGCTGAATATGTTTATAAAGCAATTGAGTTTGATAATGGTACTTTTAATTTTGATTTTAACGATTTTGTTGGTAATGAGAATAAAGCTGGGGATATTTTTGCAAATAGATTAGGTGCTTTTTTGTCATTTGGTCATATTGTTTTATCAAGATTTAAAGCAGCTACCCAAAATTCACATGGTACTAAAGGTTTTATTGATCTACTTGTTACTCAAAAAGTACGTGATTATGTTACCATTTCCGATGATGAAACCATTGAAATAGATAATTATATGAAAGAGTTTGCGTATAATTTCGATAATCAAAAATTTATTCCAGGATGGTTGTACCAGGTTAGAGGTACAGTTAGTCCAGGTAGATTTATGTTTAACGATAAAGCATTTTCTTTTACATCTAAGGAGTTAGAAAATTTAGATGTTGGAGCTTTGTTTTTAGATGAAAGCCACCATTGGGATAAGAGTTTAATTTCTAATAGATTAAATACTTTTACAAGTACATTAATTGAGAAAGGGCAACCTAGACAAGAACAAAAGGTTAATACTCTTAAAGAGAAATTTTTAGCTCATATTTACAATGCAATTACCATATCGCAGAAATTTTAAAAACTTAATGTCATGGCAGAAAAAAAAATAAAAGCATTTGTTACAAAAGTACATCAGAAGGCAGAACCAGGCGGTATAGAATATAAATGGGATTCACTTACAAGTAGAATGCCTTCTTTTACAAAAAGTATTATTACTCCAGCTATTAGTGTTGATAAAGATGGAAGGAGTGAAGTAAATATTGGCGCAATTGTTTCAGGAATGCCTACAGTATTTGCAAGAGCAAATATGTTTATCAATGCATTAAATACTGTAACCGATAAGTCTGCGAATGCTGATGGACTTTTAGGGTTTTACAAATCACTCGTTGATGAGTGGAGAGGTTTTATAGCATGCATTGCTTTTGATTATAGTGAACTTACGGTAAGAAGAATATATTTATCTTATTCTGATGGCAAAAAAATAATTGACACAAATAATATATATGAGCCAAAAGGTGCTTTTGGTAATGTTTTGTTTGAGAGGAAACCTCTTTGGAGCGATCAAACAAGCGCTGGTAATACAGATAACTATCCTTTTATAGACGTAATTAGTTATAAAGGTAAAGTAGTTGGTGGAACTTCTCCAGAAAGTTTCTTATTTACTTCAGTTGAATATAAGTTAGATGGTAACTCTCCCTATATCAATGTTAAAAACAAACAATTTACTGATCCTCTTAAATCTGATATAAATAATGGACAACTTAACGTATTGTATGGATATGTCAAATTTATTAATAATAAAATTGATAGCTTCAGAAAACAATTTGATGAACTTGATGATAATTTAAAACCTAATTATGGAAATATAAATGGCAATTTGCAAGATTGGCTCAAAGAAATGGATGCTTATGCGTCTAAAAAAGGCTTTAAAATAACAGAACAAGTACCTGAATTGACAATTTTCAAAAAGCCATTTAGTACTTTATTTAATCACTCAACTGAACTTTATGGTACTGAAGGAATAATTAGTAGTGATATTGGTTTGGAAGGTTCAATTCCTTTCGATCCTAAGAATTTGCTTTTGCCTGATGGTTCTGAAATAGCTCAAATAGAATTTGTATCTAAAGAAGCTGATAAAAATGTTGATTTTCCAAAAACGCGTTCAATTTATATGTTACAAGCTAAGACGAAAGGGGAGGATTCATATTCCTATTTTGCATTACCTTTAACAGCATTGGCTTTAAATGTTTTTGGCAAAAACATTGGTTCATTGGTTGGTATTGAAAATTCAAATGTGGAATCAAGACTTTATGCTGAATATGATCCAAATAGTGATGTATTGGAAGTTAAATTAGACTTATTTACTCAAGCTAATGTTCGTATTTCTAAAACTCAAAAATACAAAGTAGGTAAGGTTTTAAAACATAAAGATATTTTGCTTTGGCCAAACTTTATTTCTAAAAAGTGGGGTAAGTATTTTATGTATTCTGAATTACCTCACAATGATTCTCAATATCAGGCAACTCCTTTTGTTGGAGATATGGAAGATGAGTATTTTAGAATAATAACAGATGAAAATAATAAACCTGTGTATTTATCTGAAAACGGAAAAATAAAATCTATTGCAGATACAAAACTCAAAGATAAATTACGTGCGAAACTTCATGTAGTATCAGATAATAGAGTCTCAGATAATAAGTATAAGTATGAAATATATGAGAGTAATATACCTTTTAAAGGGTTGAAATTATCTTATGCCGATATTGATTGTGGATATATTATTATTAGATATAGTACAGGTCCTGATGCGTTGATTAAAAATAAATTAAATGATAATCAAGAGCTTTTGGATGCTAACTTAGGAATTGATTTTGGGAGCACTAATACATCTGTTGCATACTATTCAAAGTCAACTAATAAAATGATGTCTGAAATGATTTTTAAAAATAAAAGGGTATCACTATTCTCAAACGATGACAATAACAACGATGTTAATGCAGCTGTTGAAAACGAAATCTTTTTCTTCCAAAATGATGAAATAAAAAGCAATGCAATTAAATCAATACTTACTTTACATGATTTTAAACGATTAGTAAAGGATTCTGTAAGCCAATCTAATGAATCTTTAGTTTCTCAAGCTGTAAAAGGAGGTTTCCCATGCTTTGAAAAGAATTTACCAATTGAAGACGCTAACGATGGTCGATTTTTTCTAAACTATGCAAATGCTGGAAGAGTCGAACTTGTACAAAATATGAAATGGTCAAATCAAGAGATTGAAAATAGTTATAAGACTGCTTATTTAAGTTCTCTATTATTACATGTATATGCTCAACTTTTTGAAGAGGGCCATAAACCTGTTAATTTGAAATGGTCATATCCTTCTTCCATGAGTAATAATTTAATTCGCCAATATATTCAAATTTGGACAAAATTAAGCGAAGTAAATCCACTCAACGAAACTGCAAAATTAAAAATATATAATCCTATTACTGATTTGAATATGGCACCTGATGCTGAAAGTAATTGGGGAAATGCTGAACATTCAGATCCTTGGGGGTCGACAGGAGATAGTAAGCCTGAAAACGACTGGGGTGGAGTAACTTCAAATCCTGCTAATAGCTGGGGTGACTTACCTTCTGCTCCAGTGGCAAGTGGCTGGGGAGAAGGAAAACCAAATAATACTTCAACAAATAACTTAAAGGCAATAAAAACAGAGCTAGGTCCGATTGATTTTGATTTTAAAGTTTTATCCCCAGAAGAATCTTTAACAGAATCTTGTGCAGTCGCAAATTATCTTGCCAATAGTGGTCAAGTTAGTACAGATATGAGATTTCTTACTATTTGTTTTGATGTTGGCGGAAGCACAACTGATATAATGGCACTTTGTAATATGATGGGACCCCAAGGTATAGGTTTGGCAATGGTTAAACAAAATTCTATACGTTTTGCAGCACAGCGTGTTGCACAGGCTACAAGAAATTCACCAAATTTCAAATCGGTTATGATTGAAATGTGTGAACGGAAGAATATTACTATTCAAGGATTAAATAAAGGGGAGAATAAGTATACTTCAAACACTGCACCTTATTATTTTGAACAATTGGTAGATCGATTAGACGATAATGATTTAATACACTTTTATCAATTATTAGCAGGAAAATGTCCAGAATTAATGTGTATAAATCTGTATGTGACTGGATTAATAATGTATTATGCAGGACAATTGGCTTTAAAGCTTCGTACAGAAGTAATAAATTCTCCAAATAAATTACCTGGTATGGAGAATTGGAAACCAATAGTAAATATTGTTTTTGCAGGAAAGGGAGCTCGTATTTTTGATTGGTTGAAGTCGAACAATTCGAAACAGAGCCAAGATTATTATACTAGTCTATTTATTAGAGGATTTGGTGGAATGCAAAAAGCGAAAGATTGTTTAGGTGGACCTCCAAATATAAATCCTACAAATAACGATAGCAATGGTAATATTAAATATGAAGTATCTAAAGGCTTGGCTCAAGATACTGAAAAACTGTTTGTTCCAAAAAATAATGTTGCCATTGAATTAATAGGAGAAGACAACTTTATTGTTTTAACGTCCAATGGAGAGCAAAAGCAAATAAAGAGTGAAGATTCAATAACACCTGAAATGATGGAAAGTATTGGTTCATACTTTTTATCTTCACCTTCTCAAGGAAATCCTCCTTGTCCAAAATTTATGGATTTTGCTGATGCCTACTTTAATATTGCTACAACAATGTTTGGCTTACCATTATCAAAACAAGATTTTTTAGAAGGATTCAATAATATGAATATCGGAAGTTATATCAGGCAATTACCAGAATATAGAATGGCTCAAGAAAGTAAACAAAAAGAAGGAAGTAGTGAATTTGATTTTGTTGCACCGATAATTATTTTAGAGGGAATGAAATTTTTAGAAGATGTAATTTTAAAAAAAATATCGTATAAAAAATGAAGTATTGCGTTTTAGTGCAAATAAGCAAGAACACAGTTTTTTTTTGGTACCAGTTACAAGGAACTCCTTTTGAGCCATTGGCTCAAAAGGAGGGAAATGAATTACCTTTATACTTTTATGCAAAAGGTAATGAGTTTATTATTGGATCTTTTGCTAAAGACCGATATTTAAATGGAAATATATCTGCATTTGGTAATTATTTTAGTATAATTACTGATCCTACAAAATTCTTTAGCCTTTATGGTAATCAAAAGCCGATTAAATACTTATTATATTATGCTGTTGAACAATATCTTTCTTTTTTTATAAATTCAGTTATATACGAGACTGGAACTATTGAAGAGTATCGCGGTAGTTTACCATTGAGATTTATTTTCTCAAGCGATATAGAGCATAAAGAAAAGATTTTAGTAGAAAATTTATTTAAAGAATCTGGTTATGACAATGTAGAATCAATTTCATACAGTGAATTTTCTTTAACTTTTCTAAAAGAAAATAAAATTATAAATGGAGAAAAACCAGTTTTATTGTTGACTGGAATTAACGGGGATTTATATATTGAACTATTTAAAGATAATTATATTTCTCCAACTAGTCAAGAAGTACTTGAAGGTCATGGAGAGGATCCTAGGACAAAAATCATGGCTAAGCTGATTTATGATGATGCAATAGCCTTTACTAGATTGAGTTTAAATGAGAGAATAGAGATTGATCATTTAATGCCGTACGCGAAACAATTTTTAGATCAAGATATTGCAATACCTAAGGGAGATGTTACTTTATCAGATGGTAGTACTTGTTATGTAAAAATAAAATTAAAAGAATTAAACGATCTATTAGTATATTATGCTGGAGAAGATAAAATATTTAAGTCTATCGATACTCTGTTATCTAAGAATGGTTTGAATGCAAATCAAGTCCAATATTTATTAAATGGGGAATCTATAAACACAAAGTATTTTTCAGATAGATTGAAGAAAAAATATAATAATGTTATTAGGGTTCCTGATAATGCTCATAATGAAACGTTAAAAGCATCTTTTAAATCAATTGAAGACTCTGGATATTGTTTAACAACAAGTACAAATGATATCAATAGTCAAAAACCAGAAATAAAAAAACCACCTTTGCCACCTTGTTGTCAAAGTAATGATAAAAAAGGAATCCCGGTTAAACCAAAAGTTCCTGAG
This sequence comes from Bacteroidales bacterium, assembly GCA_041673165.1. Taxonomy (GTDB): domain Bacteria; phylum Bacteroidota; class Bacteroidia; order Bacteroidales; family P3; genus UBA10566. The sequence continues at coordinate 21,268 of JBAYYI010000012.1, read as the reverse complement.
ATTAAAAAGGTTTCTAGTCCACCTATACCTCCGCCTCTTAAAAAACCAACTGAAACAAAACAGCAAACAATAAGTTCAAAACCAAAACTACCACCATTACCACCACCATTTCCTAGTAAAATTACCAATAAATAATAAATATATAATTATGGCAATAGATTTAAGAAAAAAAGAGTCCTTCGACTTGACAAAAAAAGAGCCAGGACTACGTAATATTGTAGCAGGTTTAGGTTGGGATACAAATGAAATCAATGGAAAAGCTGTTGATTGTGATGTGTCTGCCTTTATGCTAGATGAAAATAATAAAATTCCAACTGATGGGTATTTTGTATTTTACAATAATTTAAAAAGTGAAGATGAATCCGTTATCCATAACGGTGATAATCGAGATGGTGAAGGAGATGGCGATGATGAGTCAATTCAGATTGATCTTGCTAAAGTGAATAATAAAGTTGTGCAAATTTTATTTGCTGTTACTATTCATGAATCTGAAGTTAGGGGACACCATTTTGGTAATGTTAATAATGCTTTTATTCGTATTTACAATAAAAATTCAAATGAAGAACTTTGCAAGTTTACTTTGACTGATAAATTTGATGGTACAGATTCTTTATTAATTGGAAGATTGTATCGTAGTGGAAGTGAATGGGAATTTGAAGCAATGGGAGATGCTTTTTCAGGAGGTTTAGGAACGTTAATACAGCTTTATCAATAATAATTAAAATTTTAAATTATGGGCTTTAATTTATCAAAAGGTGAAAGGTTTGACCTTTCAAAGGCGGCACCAGGCTTAGCAAAAGTACGCATCGGTTTAGGTTGGAATCCTAATGATCAACCAGGTGGACCAGACTTCGATTTAGATGTTTCTGCATTTGCCATTGATGAGAGTTTTAAAATTCCATCAGACAGCTATTTTGTTTTTTACGGTCAGGTTAAAATGGGAAATGCTATTGAAGATGAAACAGAAAAAGGTCTTTTCAGGCCTATTACTGCTGACAAATCAATTCTCGGAGCTATTGACGATCCAGATGGTAATAGAAGTGATGGTAATGATGATGAAGACATGATTATTAATTTAAGCAAAGTGTCACCTCAAATTCAACAAATCATTATGTGTGTAACTATCTGCAAATATCCTCACGACAACAACAAAGATAAAAGGACACTTGACCTAAACTTTGGTATGGTTGATGATTGCTATATTAGAATTATAAATGAGGATTCAAATGAAGAGATTCTTAGATATCAACTTAATGATAACTTTGGTACAGAAGATGCAGTTGAATTTGGTCGTTTGTTCCGTGTGGGTGGTTCATGGGAGTTTGAAGCAATGGGTCGTGCACATAACGGTAGCTTAGGTGCATTAGTAGAAATGTACACATAATTAATAAATAATACATTATGGCATTCGATTTAAATAAAGGAGGAGAGGAAAAGAAAAAATTTGACCTCTCAAAATCTCCAGATAAATCAGCATCAACATCTAATTTAGCTGGTGGTTCAAATTCTGGAAAAGAAAAGAAAAAATCTTTATTGTGGGTATTTATACTTATTGGGATTCTAATTGTAGGAGGTGGTATTTGGTATTTCAATTCTTTAAGCAAAACTGGCACTGATGAAATGTTAGTTGCAGAGGATTTGATAACTTCTGAATCACAATCAGCGCAGGCGGGTCAGGCAGCTAATGAGATAGCTGATTTAGATAATCAAAGCACTCAAAATGCAACTAACAAATCAGCTGAATTGCCTTATGAAAAAAATGTTTTATATCTGGTTTATCAGTTTCCATTTGGTTCTGCCGATTATTCTCAACCGAATCTTGAATTAGATAAACTGGTTGAAGTAATGAAACAAAATCCTAATGTAAAGATTTCTATAGATGCATACACAGATAACGTGGGTAGTCCAGAATTTAATCAAATTTTATCTGAAAAAAGAGCAAAAGCGATTAATGATTTCATAATTTCAAAGGGAATTGATTCTAGTCGCATTTCTCATCACGGAAAAGGTATATCTACTAAATATGATTCAAGCTCTGAAAACCGTAGAGTTGAATTTACTATTAGTGATTAATCTCATTTATTATTTAAAAGAGTGTAAGAGTAATTTACATTATTCTTATACTCTTTTTTCTATTAATTCTTTAGTTCAAGTTGTGAATAGACGCAAGGTGGATTGTTAATAGAAAAAAGTAAGATACGAATGAGAGTTTAATTTAATAGGCATATAAGTACTATTTTAGGTGAACTAAAAGATAATCTTTCTAATTTATAATATAAAAAACAAATACTATGAGTAATTTAAATGAATTAAAAAAATCAATCCTTGCTGATGGCATTATTGACGAACAAGAAGTAAATAAACTACGTGAAGTTCTATATGAAGATGGTAAAATTGATAAAGAAGAAGCAGAATTTATTTTCGAGTTAAATGACGCAGTTTCTGGTAAAGAAAATCATCCAAGTTGGAGAACTTTGTTTGTTGATTCAATAACAGATTTTTTATTAGAAGATAATAATTCACCTGGGGTAGTAGATGAAGACGAAGCAAAATGGTTGCTTGAGAAAATTCAAGGTGATGGTAATCTTGATAAATTAGAGTTAGCACTTCTTCAAAATTTGAAAAATAAAGCAAAACAACTTCCAACTTTACTTACAAATCTATTAAATTAAGAATGGAAAACAAAAAACATTTTACTGGATTAACGCATGAGCAGGTTTTAGATAGTCGTATAAAAAATGGAGAGAATACTCTTACTCCTCCTAAGAAAGAGTCTTTATGGTCTCAATTTATTGAAAAGTTTGAAGACCCTATTATCAGAATCTTATTAGTTGCATTAGCCTTATCAGTCGTAGTTTCCTGTTATCAATATTTTATGGGAATAGAGACTCTGAGCGTATTCTTAGAGCCTATTGGTATATTGATAGCTGTTATGTTAGCTACTTTAGTTGGATTTGCTTTTGAGTTGAGTGCGAATAAAAAATTTGATGTTCTCAATCAGGTAAATGATGATACATTAGTAAAAGTTATTCGTAACGGAAATGTTTGTGCAATAACAAAAAAAGAGGTTGTTGTAGGTGACATAATAATATTGGAAACAGGAGAAGAAGTTCCTGCAGATGGCATATTAATTGAAGCTATTTCCTTGCAAATAAATGAATCCACACTTACAGGAGAGCCTGTGATTAAAAAAACAATTGTTGAAGCTAATTTTGACAAAGAGTCTACTTATCCTTCAAATGAGGCTATGAAAGGTACAACTGTTGTTGATGGTCATGGAATAATGGAGGTGACAAAAGTTGGAGATTCAACTGAATACGGTAAAGTATATGAGGGTTCGCAGATTGATAATAAAATAGTAACTCCACTTAACAAGCAACTTGATCGTTTAGGAGATTTAATTACTTATGCAAGTTATGGAATAGCGGCTGTAATTATTATTGCTCGTTTAAGTCTGTATTTTCTTCATCTTAATGGAGAACCTATTATTTGGATTGAAGCAGGAGATTATATTCTTAAAACAATAATGATAGCAGTTACAGTCATTGTTGTTGCTGTTCCAGAGGGATTGCCAATGAGTGTAACCCTTAGCTTAGCTCTTAGCATGAAGCGAATGTTGTCAACAAATAATTTAGTTCGAAAAATGCATGCTTGTGAAACAATGGGTGCTTCAACTGTTATTTGTACAGATAAAACAGGTACTCTTACACAAAACCAAATGAAAATATATAAAACTAATTTCTATGGTTTAGTAAGTCAAGCTTTATGTAATAGTGAAATTGGGATAATAATAAAAGAAGGTATAGCTATAAATTCAACAGCTTACCTTGATTATTCAAATGCAGATAAGATAAAGGCTTTGGGAAATCCTACAGAAGCAGCATTACTTCTTTGGTTACATGAAAATGGGGATAATTATCTTGATATGAGAGAATCCTCAGAGATAATTGAACAATTAACTTTCACAACTGATAGAAAGTATATGGCAACTATTGTTAAATCATCATTGTTGAATAAGAAAGTATTATATGTTAAAGGTGCTCCTGAAATTCTTCTTGATAAGTGTTCAAGAGTTTTAACTGATAATGGTCTTGTTAAAGTTTCTGAATATAGAGAGACAATTGAAAACCAATTATCAGAATATCAAGATCAAGCAATGAGAACACTAGGGTTTGCTTATCAAATTATCGAAGATGACGGTTGTCATTTTAAAGAAGGAGAATTAGTTAATACAGAGCTAATATATCTTGGTGTTGTTGCAATATCAGACCCTGTTAGGTTTGACGTTCCTGAAGCTATAATGAATTGTACAAAGGCGGGAATTAGTGTTAAGATAGTTACAGGAGACACTCCTGGAACAGCAAAAGAAATAGGTAGACAAATTGGTTTATGGTCAAGTGAAGACACCGATAGAAATCATATGACAGGTGTTGAATTTGCACAAATGACAGATTCTTTAGTATTAGAAAGAATATTAGACCTTAAAATATTATCCAGGGCTAGACCGATGGATAAAGAGCGTTTGGTTAGACTTCTTCAACAAAAAGATCAGGTAGTGGCGGTAACAGGTGATGGAACAAATGATGCTCCTGCATTGAATGCTGCACAAGTTGGTTTGTCTATGGGAGATGGTACATCTGTTGCAAAAGAAGCAAGTGCAATAACAATACTTGACAACTCATTTAACAGTATTACAAGAGCTGTAATGTGGGGACGTTCACTCTATCAAAACATCCAACGTTTTATATTATTCCAAATGACTATAAACGTTGCTGCTTGTATTATTGTACTAATTGGAGCTTTCTTAGGAACAGAATCACCACTAACAGTAACTCAAATGTTATGGGTTAATTTAATAATGGATACTTTTGCAGCATTGGCTCTAGCTTCCTTACCTCCTGACGAGAAAGTTATGTTAAACAAACCTCGTAAAACAAGAGATCATATAATTAGCAAGCCAATGGCGTATAGGATTATAGGTGTTGGAATGCTATTTGTGTTTATTTTGTTTGGACTATTTCAGTATTTCAAGTACGCTGAAATAGAAACTTTAACGCAATTTAATTTTATGGATTTCTTTGTTAACTACTTTAATTTTTCATCAGTAACCGATGGTGCTCTTTCTCCATACGAGTTATCGTTATTTTTTACAATATTTGTAATGTTACAATTTTGGAATATGTTTAATGCCAAAGCTTTTAATACTGGAAAAAGTGCATTTAATAAGTTAGGTAAAACTTTGAAAGGATTTGGAGTAGTAGCTTTAATAATTCTTCTAGGTCAATATTTAATTGTAACTTTCAGTGGAGAAATGTTTAATGTTGTACCATTAAATTCACTTGACTGGTTTATTATTATTGGAGTAACATCTTTGGTTTTATGGGTTGGTGAGCTTTTTAGATTAATAAAAAGATAAATTATATCTCAATAATTAAAAATCCCAAAGTGAATATTAGTTTTGCTTTGGGATTTTTTTAACCTTTTTTTCCAAGATTCAAAATTATGGGTCTATGTAAATTTCTGGTGGGATGAAAATAAATGAGATATTTGCTACTAAAGTAATGTTTTGTCGTTTTGAGGATTGAATCGTAACTTAATACAAATTATTATGAATGAACAGGTGCCAAGTTAAATTGAGAAGAGGCGAGAAATGATTAAGGAGGCTAAGACTATGCATTTAGTTAGTCTTGGTTTAATTTATAAATCTAAAAGTGTGAGGGTGTATGTTGATTATTACCAAAGTAATTTCTTGTATGATGAAGATAAAAAGTCATACTACTATGACAGGTATTCTACAATTGATTTAACAGACCAAGAATACAATGAGTTATGCGAGTTTCATCCTCCAACTTAATCCCAAAAGTAGATGAGGTCAAAGTCAAAATAAAGAAAGACATAAACACAATCAAAAACTTGGTTGTATTTTGGACTATTATTGGAATTTTACCTTTTTAACTTATGATTATTTTATATTTTGTTACATATACTCTTAGAGTTAACTGAATTTGAGAAAGATGTCATAAATTGACTTGGGTTTAAGGGTTGAGAGCTGTGTGATGATATTTCTAAAATACGTATATCAATTAGTAGAGACGCTCATAAATTAGTAGAGACGCCCAATTGGACGTCTCTACAGTGTGTGTATGTGTTTATATTATTGAAATAATATGTGTTTGTCTTATGCAAGGGGTTTTATGCCTTTTTGTATGTAGGCAGTTAGTTCAGTGATTGCTATGCGGTCTTGGTGCATGGTGTCTCTTTCTCTAATGGTTACGGTATTGTCTTCTAAGGTTTGGGTATCGACTGTTATGCAATATGGGGTGCCGATTGCGTCTTGTCGGCGATAGCGTTTGCCTATTGCGTCTTTTTCATCATATTGTACCATAAAGTCTGAGCGTAGCATCTTCTCTATCTCCTTTGCTTTTTCTGGCATATTGTCTTTCTTAACAAGGGGTAGGATTGCGGCTTTGATTGGGCATAGTACTTTTGGTAGGTTTAGGACTGTCCTTATGGTTCCGTCTTCTAAGGTTTGTTCTTTAAAGGCGTTTGATAGTACTGCTAAGAAGGTTCGGTCTAAGCCTATGGATGTTTCGACTACGTAGGGGGTATAGTTTTCTTGTAGCTCGGGGTCGAAGTATTGTATTTTCTTGCCTGAGAACTCTTGGTGTTGTTTTAGGTCGAAGTCGCCTCTTGAGTGTATGCCTTCTAATTCTTTAAATCCAAAAGGGAAACGGAATTCTATGTCTGTTGCCGCATTGGCGTAGTGGGCTAATTTCTCGTGGTCGTGAAAACGGTATTCTGTTTCTGCTATGCCAAGTGATAGGTGCCACTTCATTCTTGTTTCTTTCCAGTATTCAAACCATTTTAGCTCTTCTCCTGGACGAACAAAGAACTGCATCTCCATTTGTTCAAATTCTCTCATCCTAAAGATGAACTGTCTTGCTACTATCTCGTTTCTGAAGGCTTTCCCTATCTGTGCTATGCCAAATGGTATCTTCATTCTACCACTTTTCTGAACATTTAGGAAGTTTACGAATATGCCTTGTGCTGTTTCTGGTCTTAGATATACTATGTTGGTGTCTTCGCTTAGGGAACCCATCTTGGTTGAGAACATTAGGTTGAACTGACGAACATCTGTCCAGTTTTTTGTTCCTGATATTGGGCAAACGATACCAAGTTCCTCTATTAGGAGTTTAACTCCTTCAAGGTTTTCTGCATTCATTAGGTCTGCAAAGCGGCTTGAGATGTCGTTTATCTTTGCTTGGTTGTCAAGTACTCGTTGGTTGGTTGAAATAAACTCTGCTTTGTTGAAGCTCTCTCCAAATCGTTTCTCTGCTTTCTCAACTTCTTTGTTTATCTTGTCTTCTATCTTTGCTATATGGTCTTCTATCAAAACATCTGCCCTATAGCGTTTTTTTGAGTCTTTGTTGTCGATTAGAGGGTCATTGAAGGCATCCACATGTCCTGAGGCTTTCCAAATCTTAGGGTGCATGAAGATTGAGGAGTCTATCCCTACTATGTTGTCGTTCATCTGCACCATCGATTTCCACCAATATTGTTTTATGTTGTTCTTTAGTTCAACACCATATTGTCCATAGTCGTAAACGGCAGCCATGCCATCGTAGATTTCTGAGGAAGGGAATATGAAACCATACTCTTTGGAATGTGAGATGATTTTCTTGAATAGGTCTTCGTTGTTTGCCATATCGTTATTGTGTTTTTCTTAGTCTTGTTTGGTTTTATAATGTGTTTAAGATGCTTATAATCTCTTCAATTTCCGCTATCATGGGGATTATGTCCTTAACATGCTTCTTCTTTAGCTGCATAAGAGAATAGAGTATTATGTCTGCCTCTTGCTTAACAAGTATTATGTTATCTTGTAGCTCCTTCTGGGTCTTTCCCTCTGTTATAAACTCTATGCCTAAACGTAGGTCACTCTCGGAGCTTAGTAGCTGTCTGACCTCTTGGCTATGCTCTTTTGTTAGCATAAAGGGTTTACTTAGTGTGCAAATTGAGCTTGAGAGTTTGTCGGACTTTTCTTGAAGGTCTATTATCTTATTCATTATCTAACTATATGATTAATCTTAACTGTTCATGCTTAGGAGAAACTCTTGGTTATTCCTTGTGTTTAGCACTTGTTTCCTAATAAATTCCATTGCCTCAACAGTGTTCATATCTGATAGGTAGTTACGCATTATGCCCATTCTTCCTACAATTGAGCTTTCAAGTAATAGGTCTTCTCTACGGGTTGAGGATGCAACGATGTCTATTGCTGGGTATATTCTCTTGTTAGATATTTTTCTGTCAAGTTGAAGTTCCATATTTCCTGTTCCCTTGAACTCTTCAAAAATTACTTCGTCCATCTTCGAGCCTGTTTCAATAAGGGCTGTTGCAATGATTGTTAGTGAGCCGCCTCCTTCTATGTTTCTTGCTGCTCCAAAGAATCGTTTTGGTTTTTGTAGTGCATTTGCTTCAACTCCTCCAGATAGAACCTTTCCTGATGATGGTGCAACGGTATTATATGCTCTTGCTAAACGTGTTATTGAGTCAAGAACTATTACTACGTCGTGTCCACATTCGGTCATCCTCTTTGCTTTCTCAAGAACAAGGTTTGCTATCTTTACGTGTCTTTCTGCTGGTTCATCGAAGGTTGAAGCAATCACTTCTGCATTAACTGTCCTTCTCATATCGGTTACTTCCTCTGGCCTTTCGTCAATTAGAAGAACTATAAGATAAACATCAGGGTGGTTTGCAGATATTGCGTTTGCTATTTCTTTCAGAAGGGTTGTCTTACCTGTCTTTGGTGGTGCAACAATTAAAGCTCTTTGTCCTTTTCCAATAGGAGTAAATAAGTCAATTATTCTTGTTGATAGGCTTTCAAGCTTATGTCCTGTTAGGTTAAATTTCTCTTCTGGGAATAGTGGTGTTAGGTAGTCAAATGGCACCCTATCTCTTATTTGGTCGGTTGTTCTGCCGTTAATTATTTCTGCCTTAACAAGTGGGAAGTATTTCTCTCCGTCTTTTGGTGGGCGAATAACTCCTGAAACGGTGTCGCCTGTCTTTAAGCCAAATAGTTTAACTTGTGATTGTGAAACGTAGATATCATCTGGTGAGTTAAGGTAGTTATAGTCTGATGAACGAAGGAAGCCATAACCGTCAGGCATTATTTCTAAAACTCCTTCTGATTCAATTAGTCCTTCTTTCTCAAAGTTATATGTAACCTTTGAAGCTTGGTTTTGTTGTGAGTTTTGGTTTTCTGAACTACCCTCAGAACGGTTTCCCTCTGGAATTTCTTTTTGCTCTTTGTTCTGCTCTGGTTTTGTTTCTTGTTTTGCCTCTTTATTAGGCTCTACTTTCTTTTCTGCCTTTGCAATCTTAGGGATTTCCTTCTTAGGTGGAACTTGTGTTTTTTCAGTCTCTATGTTTGAGCTATCTGTGTCTGTTGAGATTCCTTTCTCTTTTTTCTCTTCAATAACCACTCCTTCAGACAATAGCTTAGGCTCTTCCTTATTTCTTTCTATTTCCTTTATTGGAGATTTGTATTTAAGCTCTGGTGCCTTAAAGTTTTCTACATTTGGAACCTCTGGAATTTCTGGTAAAACAAATTCTGATAGCTCCATATTGCTAATATCTTTATTTGCCTTCTCAACTTGCTTTGGTTGTGGCTTAGGATTAGGAGTTGAAGCAGTTGCCTTGCTTTGTTTCCCTGCTGTCTTTGCTGCTGGGGTCTTCTTTACCTCTGTTTTCTTTACTTCTGTCTTCTTTACTTCGGTTTTCTTTACCTCTGCTTTTTCAGCCTCAGGCTTTGCTTCTTTGGTGGCTTTAGATCCTCCAACGTTTGATTCTGCTATTGGCTTTGGTTTAAGCCTTGTTCTTTTTGCAGTCTTAGTGGTATTCTCTTTTTCAATATCCTCTTTTTTAGGGTTAGCTGCCTGATGATCTAATATCTTATAGATTAGGTCTTGCTCCTTAAGTTTATTGATTTTAGGTATTGATAGCTCCTCAGCAATTGATTTTAACTCTTCTAAAGATTTTGTGTCTAATTGAGATTTGTTATACATATATTATTGTATGATAAATAAATTTTGCGATTAAATTCGTCTGGTTAATTAAATGAACGTTTTTTGGGGATTATCGAAAGAGAAAGGATGAATTTCATGGTAATATATCTCGAATCGACTTTGCAAAATTAAAAAATATTTGTAATAATAACAAACAAAAGGCTTTTTTTTATATATTTGTTCTCTTATTCAATAGCTTAAAATCGTATGAAAAACTATATTTCTAATCTCAATGGTCTGCATATCAAGTATGTAATAATTAATTTTGTCTTTGCATTAGCTGCTTACCTATCTCATTTAATAATTGGCGATATTGGTTTGTCAGGCAAGATTAACACGTATATTTCTATAATTATGATGATTTTGATACTTACTTTCTTTATCTCGGGAAGGAAGAAATACCAAACTCAACTTGGTAAGATAAAACTACTTGTCTTTGGGGAAAAGCTAAACGAGTATCAAACAATAAACAAGAAAAGGTTAAATTCTTTCACAATAATGACCGTTATTTCCTCAATTGGCTTTATACTCTCTTCTAATATCTTGTATTTGGGTTTTGGCTTCCTATCTATATTACTTATCTTATTAAATAGATCTTCAAAAATTAAATTATCATTTGAACTTAATCTAACAAACCAAGAGGTTGAAAAGATAGATAAGCCTATTAATTAGTATATAAATAAAATAAAAATATATGTTTGTAATTAAATCAAAGAAACAGCTAACAGAAAACATCTATGCAATGGATGTGGAATCGCCTTGGGTTGCAAGATCGGCTAAGCCAGGACATTTTATAATTCTAATTATTGATGAAAAGGGAGAGAGAATACCTCTAACGATTTGCGACTACAATACTGAAGAAGGAACAATAAACATTGTCTTCCAAGTTATTGGTAAGTCAACCCAGAGAATGTCTATGCTTAATGTTGGAGATTCATTTAAAGATGTTGTAGGACCTTTAGGCAATGAGAGTGAGTTTATTCATAAAAACGTAGAAGAGTTAAAGAAAAAGAGTATTCTATTTGTTGCTGGGGGTGTTGGAACAGCTCCTATCTATCCTCAGGTTAAGTGGTTTAAGCAAAATGGGATTGATGTAGATGTTGTTATGGGTGCTAAGACCAAAGACCTAATCATTCTTGAAAAGGAAATGGGTGAGGTTGCAAAGAACTTATATATATGCACTGATGACGGTTCAAACGGAAACAAAGGCTTGGTTACAGATGTTATTAGAGATTTGATTGATAATAAGAACAAACACTACGATGAGGTTATTGCTATTGGGCCAATGATAATGATGAAGTTTGTTTCGCTTTTAACTAAAGAATATAATATTAGAACAACAGTGAGTTTAAACACTCTAATGGTTGATGGGACTGGAATGTGTGGAGCTTGTAGGGTAACTATTGGAGGAAAGACTAAGTTTACTTGTGTTGATGGACCAGAGTTTGATGCTCACCAAGTCGATTTTGATGAGGCTATGAGGCGTCAGGGAATGTATAGGACACATGAAATAGCAACCGACACTCCAGGGCATCACTGCAATCTAACTCCTAAGGTTCAACAATCACAACAAGCAGAAATTGTTGTTGAGAAATTTAAGAAAGTAAAGGTAAGGGAGCAAGACCCTGTTGAGAGGTCGCAAAACTTTGAAGAGGTTTCCTATGGTTATAATGAAAAGGAGGCAATGGCTGAGGCTTCACGTTGCATTGAATGTAAGAAACCTGCTTGTGTAACTCAATGTCCTGTTAGTGTTAAGATACCTCAGTTTATTGCAAAGGTAAAGGTTGGGGATTTTGAAGCAGCAGCTCATATTTTGGCAGAAGATACTGCATTACCTGCTGTTTGTGGTAGGGTTTGTCCTCAGGAGGTTCAGTGTGAAGAAACATGTATCTTAGCTAAGAGGGGAGAGGCAGTGTCGATTGGAAAGTTAGAACGCTTCGTTGCTGACTGGTCAAGAGATCATAATATAGACCTTGCTAAGAAAGTAGCTTCAAATGGAAAGAAAGTTGCAGTTGTTGGAGCAGGACCAAGTGGTCTTACTTGTGCAGGGGACTTAGCTAAACTCGGTTATGAGGTAACAATCTTTGAAGCCCTACACGAGTCAGGTGGAGTATTAGTTTATGGAATACCAGAGTTCCGTCTTCCTAAGAAAGAGGTTGTTCAACACGAGATAGATAATGTTAAGAAACTTGGTGTAACGATAATTAATGATGTTATTGTTGGCAAGAGTATTACAATTGATGAGTTATTGGAAGAAGAAGGCTTTGAAGCAGTTTATATTGGCTCAGGTGCTGGACTTCCTAAGTTTATGGGCATTCCTGGTGAAAACCTTAACGGAGTTCTGTCTGCAAATGAAATCCTAACACGTTCCAACCTAATGAAAGCATTTGAAGAAGGATATGACACACCAATCTTCCCTGGCTCAAAAGCAGTTATTGTTGGAGGAGGAAATGTGGCTATGGATGCAGCAAGAACAGCAAGACGTTTAGGCTCTGACACACATATTGTTTACAGAAGGAGTGAGAAAGAGATGCCAGCAAGGGTTGAAGAGATTCACCACGCAAAAGAAGAGGGTATTATCTTCCACACAATGAATAACCCTGTTGCAATTATTGGAGATGAGAAAGGCTGGGTGAAAGCCATTAAGTGTATTAAGATGGAATTGGGCGAACCTGATGCAAGTGGTAGAAGAAGACCAATTGAGATTGAGGGAAGTGAATATGAGATTGAAACAAAGAGTGTTATTATGTCTCTTGGCACAAACCCAAACCCACTAATCATTAATACAACAAAAGGTCTTGCCTCTGAGAAATGGGGGGGGATTATTGCTGATGAGAACGGACAAACATCAAGAGAAGGCGTTTTTGCTGGAGGTGATGCTGTTAGTGGAGCTGCAACTGTTATTCTTGCAATGGGAGCAGGGAAACAAGCGGCAAAAGCGATTGATGAGTATATTAAGAACAAGAAATAAACTAATATATAGTTAAATCAATATCTATTATAGATTAATAATTTGGGACGTAATTAACTGCGTCCTTTTTTTTATTCCTTATATGTGTATTTAAATTTCTCTTCTTCTTTAATCTCTTTCTCTTGCTCTATCTTGACCTCTTCTATTTCTTTAATCTCTTCTATTTCTTTTACCTCTTCTGCTTTGTTTTCTTCACCCTTTTTAATGTCTTTGTGGTGACCATATTCTAACCAATAAGGATTTTCGTCTGATAATTCATCCTCTTCTTCCTCTTGAATTGGCTCTTGAGGTATAATAGATATTGCTTTTCTCTTATAGTAGATTGCAAATACAAAGCCAGTAATTGCTCCTCCAAGATGTCCTTGCCAACTTATCCTTGGACTGGGTTGAAATTCTGGGAAAATGCCCCATATAACTCCGCCATAGAGGAAGATAACTATTAAGCTAAAAGCTAATTGTGGTTTATTTCGTTTTATTAGTCCGCTAAGAATGTGAAACCAAGCCAAGGCATAAACTAAGCCACTTGCTCCAATATGTATTGAACCACTTGTGCCAATTATCCAAGCCCCTATGCCTGAGAAGAGATAGAAGAGAAGGAATAGTTTGGTTGCAAATTCTTTATAGAATATATAGAGTCCGAATGATAGGATGAAACAAGCTAAGGTGTTAGAGATGAGGTGAGAGAAGTCAGCATGAAGGAGTGGCATTGTGAATATCCCCCTAAGACCTTTAAGAGTTCTTGGCTCTAATCCATATTCAGAAAGAGATATTCCACTTAGAGTTTCCATTATCTTAATAGCCCAAAGCAAAAAAACAAAGCCTAAGGGTACTATTAAAGCATTTATAAAATCTTTTTTTTCTTTATTCATTTCTGCTTGCAAAGATAATAATTCTACTCAATTTTCAAGATTTCTTTTTCCTTTTATGCATTCTTTAATAAAGAAATATTATATTTGCAAATTGAACTTATAGTAAGAGAAATATGAAGAAGAAGAATGTTGTATCATTTATAGCAATTTCACTGTTGCTAATAGGCGGATTTAATAGCTTTGCTCAAAGAACTAATAGGGCTCCTGAGAACCTTTTTGGAATAAGAGCAGGCTTTAATATGAGTGACTTGACGAGTGCAAAGGGATTGGATGTTTTCAACGGTTTGGCTTTCTACAACAAAGACCTTGAATATGTAGGCTTCACCGACACTAAGCCTTTCCAATATGGTTTTAATGTTGGAGCAACAGGACAAATCAAAATTGCAGACTCATGGTATGTTCAACCATCACTAATGTTTACAACAAAAGGCTATAAGCTTAACACTCAAAACAAAGGCTACCTTGACCAAAACGTAGAAATGAATGTTAAGGCATACTATCTTCAACTCCCTATAGATATTGTTTGGAAGTATTCTTTTAACGATGATTTTAGATTTATCGTTCAAGGTGGTGCATTCTTAGGATTTGGAATTGCAGGAGAGAGCCATTTCCTTGACCACTACGGAGAGAAAACTATACCAAGAATACAACACGAGCAAACAGCAAACCCTTCAATCCCTAATGGGTTTATTGGTTATGACTACACTGTCCACCAAATTTCAAGTGAAGACTACGATGACACCTTTATGACAGAAGGAACTAATCGTTGGGATGCAGGTCTTGAGCTTGGCTTAGGCTTTGAATATAAAAGATTTCAAATATCTCTTGCCTACCAATATAGCTTTACTCCTTTATATGACTATGCTCACGACTATACCCTACGCTATAAAGAAAAAGGAATACAAAACGTATCAAACTCATTCGAGGCTCTAAAACTAAGTGCTCCTAAATCACCATCTCAACAAGTAATATCAATAACCGTAGCATATTATTTAGATTTATTCTCTAATAAACTTAAGTATTAGACTAAACACCATAGTCTTTTCGTTTCTTATTTAATGATGAAAAAGATTATATTATTCTCAGCTTTTATTCTTGCCCTCTCAAGCCTTATGGCTCAAGAGAAAGAAGTTCTTATTGATAAAGACTCTCTAATAGACTTTGACAATAGCAATTTCTTTCTAAAACAAGATATTCCTAAGACGCAGTATAATATTTCGATGGGAACAAGCTTTGGAAGGGGATTCTTTGGTCCAAACTTTACCTCAACCTATATTGCACCCTCACTTAGGACAAAATTAAACGATAAAGTCCACCTAAGAGCAGGGGTTTTGACAGGAGATGTTTGGTTGAGTGGAAAATTTATTAAGAATACGCCTGAGGATAGAGCTCCTTATGCCGACCGCTATAAACATAGTTCAGCCTATATGGGTATGGACTTTGAGCTAAGCCCTAAACTAAATCTCTTTGTGACTGCTTTCTACGACACATATAACCCCCTAAGAACTCAGAACTTTAGTTCACAAGCAAAAAGCATATATACATACGGATTTGACGCAAGCCTAAGCTATGAAATATCAAAGAATAGTTTTTTAAATCTTAGCTTCTCCTATATGGAAACCAATAACCCATCTATGCTAATGCCATATCATAGTTCCCCATTCAATTCATTCAACACTATAAATGGAGGTCTATTCCCAGGTTCAAGATTTTCAAACCAAGGTCCTTTTGGCTGGTAAGCACTCTTAATTATACGCAGTCTCACGAAATTAATACGCCGTAATAATTTGCTGAAACGCTGTAATAAAAAATTAATACGCAGACTTAATTATTAAATTCTTTCCAGAAATAATCTTCCTTATATCCTTCTTGTGCAGAGTAGTATATATAAACATCTATATGTTTTGATACTCCTTTAAATGTTGTGCCTTTGATTTTTGGAGGAGTAATTGGGTTAGCCATTATGGTTTTTAGGCTTGAGATGCCAGCAAATGAAAATGCAGGAATTCTCTTTACATTATCGCCAATAATTAGTTTGCTTATATTATTGCATCCCTCAAAAGCAAGGAATTTCTCTTCTCCAAAATGCTTGCAGTTTTCAGCATTAAAGAATACACTATCTAAGGATATGCAGTTTTGAAAAGCACCCTTGCCTATTGAAACAACCAAGCTTGGTATGGTGACTGAGGTTATCTCTGTGCAGTTTGAAAAAGCATAATCTCCAATAGAATTTATAAAATACATTATTCCATTATCTATTATAGTGTCAGGGAGTATTAAGTTTCCTACTGGTCTTGTGGTATTGCTTTCGTAGTAAGGTGAAGTTGGTATTTCCGATACTATTTCTACTTTCCTCTCTTTAACGTTCTTAACTTTGAAATAGATTGTGTTTTCATTAATAAGAGATTTGAAGTCGTAGGTTTGAGCTTCTGCACTTATGCTAATACCAAGAATTGATATTAATAAAAATAGTATTGATTTTTTCATATTCTTTGGGTTCTTAATCGTTGTTATTGAATATTCCTTATTGCAAAGCTATATAATAATTTTGAATAATTTGCAATCTCTTAAATAGATTTATAGTTTTCTTCCCATCATCAAGCCGTCCCTAATGGGTATTATAACATTTTCTACCCTTGGGTCATTTGTTATTCTCTGGTTAAAGTCATTTATTGCAGAGGTTTGCTTATCTGTTGGCATTGGTGAAAGTCCAATCTTACCATACCAAAGTATATTATCGGCAATGATTATTCCTGATGGGCGTAGTTTCTCAATACAGATTTCATAGTATTCAGGGTAGGAGGCTTTGTCAGCATCAATAAATATTAAATCAAATTCTCCTTCTATTGTTTTAAGAACATCTATGGCTCTTCCTATATGAAGTTTTATTGTCTTATCACTTAGTTTCTCAAAGTTCTCAATTAGGAAGTCCTCATACTCTTGTTCTTTCTCTAT
The DNA here is from genome assembly GCA_041673165.1 of Bacteroidales bacterium. Taxonomy (GTDB): domain Bacteria; phylum Bacteroidota; class Bacteroidia; order Bacteroidales; family P3; genus UBA10566. Next base: position 4,412 of record JBAYYI010000012.1, on the reverse strand, counting down.
GGTGTGAATTATTCCTCCTTTTTGTAAACCCTCGGCAAGGCATAGTGTTGAGTAGCCGCTAAATGTTCCTATCTCAAGAATGGATTTAGGGTTTATCATCTTAGAAATCATCCTTAGGAATGTCCCTTGCCAGTTGCCACTAATCATTTGTGGATGTACAAAACTTAGATGAGTCTTGCGGTTCAGTTTAACTAATGCATCTGGTTCCTCACTAACATTCTTCTCGCAGTAATCCTCAATCCTCTTATCAATAAATGGATATATTTGTAATTCAGTCATAATTTAGTTTTTTTGCCCACAGATTTTCTTTTTTTTGTCCACAGATTTACACAAATTTATAGGATTTTTACTTTTTACTTCTTCTCTTTTACTATTTCACTCTAATGCTCTGTGCTAATTTGTGTAAATCTGTGGACAAAAAAACTCTTTATAGCTCTAAGATTTTAAATTCAACTCTTCTATTCTTTGCTCTTCCTTCGTCTGTGTCGTTGTCGGCAATTGGTTGGGCTGCTCCATAGGAACGGTATTGTAGGCGTTTGGAAGAAATGCCTTGTGAGATTAGATGCTCGTAAACAGCTTTAACTCTACTATAAGATAGTTTTTGATTGTAGTTATCAGATCCCTTGCCGTCGGTATGTCCTGAGAGTTCAATCTTCATATATGGGTTTTTGTTGAGCAGAGAGATTAGGTTATTTAGCTCAACAAAGGATTGCGGTAGGATAATGCTCTTGTCAAATTCAAAGAATATATTCTCCATTACAATAATCTGTCCAACCTCGTAACGCTTCTCGTCTTTGGTCTTAGTGATTGTAATATTGTTTTGGATAACTTGTTTTTCTTTGCAACTTAGGCAGTGAAGTGATACATCGTCAATATAATAATAAGCTCCTGGGAGTAGGTAGGTCAGATATGGTAGGTCAATACAGTTACTCTGAGGTGCAGGATAAAAGTTCCCTATTGTGATAAATCTTTCTCCTCCAAGGGTTTTGTATTCTCCCTCTATCTTCATCCAGTTTTCGGTGTCGATTAGTGGGTTGTCGTAAGGGTTAACAATCTGTGGCTTGAGGTAGGTTGATATTGATTGGCTTATTCCGTTTTCGTGCTTTGTTATTACTTTATCGGTAAGCATTTCTCTTGTGTCTTCTTGTATCCTGTCTTTTGTAAATAAGGCTCCAATTGTTGCAACGGCTCCTGCACTATATTCCGAAAGGCTAACGTAGAAGGTTAGTTTATAGGTTTCTCCTTCTTCCAAGTCTTCCTTAAATTCTGTTTGTATATATTCCCTATAAGTTGTTTTCGATGTATAGATGCCAACCATCCCAACTCCTGTCCTTGGCATTTGCTTGCCTAATTTGTTTCTCGGAACATTACATTGCTTAGATCCACATTTATTATAATAGTCAGCACTTCCTCCTGTTGGTTGCCACCATGCCACTACCTCCGACATATAACCATAAGGCTCTATCTTCTGAGGACAAGTATAGTATTCTTCAAAGGAAGGGTTGTAAATAAGGTTCTCTCCTTTCTGAGCCATTGTCAAGGTCTGACTTAGGACAAAAAAGGATATAATCAATATAATCGTAGTTTTTATTTTATATTTTCTATTAAGCATTTCCAGTTTATGTTATTATTTGCCTCAACCCATATAATGTCTTCGTCTTTCCTAAACCAAGTCATCTGTCTTTTGGCATAGCGGCGTGTATTGGTCTTAATATCTTCTATGGCTTTACTAAGTGTTATCTCATTATCAAAATAACGGAATATCTCTTTATAGCCAACAGTGTTAAGAGCAGGTAGGTCTTTGAAAGGATATAGTCTTCGTGCCTCTTCTTCCAATCCCTCTTCCACCATTATATCTACTCTCTTATGTATTCTTTCAATTAGTTTCTCTCTATCCATATAAAGACAAAACTTAATAATCTCGAACTCTCTCTCTGTCTTCTTTTTAGTTAGGAATGAGGAAAAGGGCTTAGAAGTTTCTCTTATTACTTCCAATGCTCTGATAAGCCTTATATGATTTTGAGTGTCCACCTTCTTATAATACTCAGGGTCTTTTTCTCTTAGCTCTTCTTGAAGGGGGATAATGCCTTTTGTATTAAATATATCGTTTAGCTCCTCTCTTATCTCTTTTCTCACTTCAGGGAGATTATCAATCCCATTGCAAACAACATCAACATACATTCCACTTCCTCCAGTTAGGACAAGGCTGTCATAAGTCTTAAAAAGGGAGTCTATCTTCTCTAAGGCGTCTTTCTCGTAAAGCCCTACATTATAATTATCCTCAACTGATATATGCCCAATGAAATGATGCTTTACACTTTTTAGTTCTTCCTCAGTTGGAGAGGCAACACCAATTTTCATTTCCTCGAAGAACTGACGTGAATCAGAAGAAAGTATTTCAGTATTTAAACACTTTGCCAAAGAAATAGCCTCTGAGGTTTTGCCTACTGCGGTTGGCCCAACAAGAACATATAATCTCTTTTTCATTTCTTAGGTTTTAATCCAAGCTTTTCTGCTTCCTTATACATTAGTTTAAGAGCCTCTTCTCTGTCATTAGGAATTGTCCCTTCCAGAATTGCATCCTTTATATTGGTCTTAATTATTCCAATTTCCTTACAAGGCATAACATTAAATATATCCATTATATCCTCTCCTGAAACAGGGGGTTGGAATCTTCTTATCTTATCGCTTTCTTCCAATGATATTAGTTTTTGACGCACTATCTCAAAGTTCCTTTTAAACTTCTGCACCTTGTGAAAGTTCTTCGATGTTATATCAGCCTCACAAAGGGTTATCAAATCGTCAACATCATCTCCTGCATCAAAGAGAAGCCTCCTAACTGCTGAGTCGGTAACAATATCTTCTGCAATAATTATTGGTCTAAGGTGCATTCCAACAAGCTTCTCAACATATTTCATATTTTCATTAAGAGGTAGCCTAAGCCTTTTGAATATGTTTTTAATCATTCTTGCTCCCTTTACTTCGTGACCATGGAATGTAAAGCCAACCTTATTTTCATATCTCTTAGTTAGGGGTTTTGCTATATCGTGGAGAATTGCTGCCCATCGTAGCCATAGGTTATTGGTATGAGGTGCTATATTATCTAATACTTCAAGTGTATGTTTGAAATTATCTTTATGGGTTCTCTCTCCAACATAATCGTTTCCTTTGAGGGCAACCATTTCAGGGAAGATAAGCTTTAGTAGTCCCGACTTTTCCATAAGTTTAAACCCATAGGAAGGAGTTGAAGACATAATAATCTTATTCATTTCATCTATTATCCTTTCTTGTGAGATAATATCTATCCTGTGAGCATTTCTTGTGATTGCGTCAAAGGTGTCATTATGGATGAAAAACTTAAGCTGGGTTGAAAACCTTATGGCTCTCATCATCCTTAGTGGGTCATCGGAGAAGGTAATATCTGGGTCAAGTGGGGTTTGAATTATCTTGTTCTCTATATCTTGGAGTCCATTGAAAGGGTCTATCAAATCACCATAAGTGGCTTTGTTTAGAGATATTGCATTGCGTTAATAGTAAAGTCTCTTCTGTTTTGGTCTTCTTCCAAGGTGCCGTCCTCCACAATTGGGTTCCTGCTATCACGACTATAAGACTCTTTCCTTGCTCCAACAAATTCTATCTGCCAATTAGTGTCACCCTCATAATAATTAACCATTGCCGTTCCAAAGTTCTTAAAAATAGATACCTTAGAATGCTTTCCTATCTTCTTAGCAACGTTCTTTGCCAGTTCAATACCACTACCAACACAAACAATATCAACATCCTTGCTCTCTCTCCTTAATATCACATCTCTAACCCATCCACCAACAACGTAGGTTTCTATCTTCATATCGTCCGCAACCTGCTGAACAATCTCAAATATTGGGAGTTTTAATTGCTTTTCTAAATTCATATTATGCAAAAGTAATGTTTTTTTCAGACCTATTAAATCAAAATCCCAAATAATTTAAATAGTGAATTAATTTATTTAATTTCTTTCCTTGTTGTTTAAAAAATAAGTCTTAACTTTGCAAAAACATATAGTTGTTATATTAAGAAGATTAATTAAAATAAACCCTTTAAATTAAAAGAAAAATGAAACAAGTACATAACTTTAACGCAGGTCCTTGCGTTTTGCCAAAACAAGCAGTTGAATCAGCTATCGAAGCTATTCGTAATTTCGACAACACAGGCATTGGCCTACTTGAAATCTCTCACCGTACACCAGGTTGGGAAAGAACAATGGCTGAAACTGAAGCTTTGTGGAGAGAATTATTAAACATCCCAGAAAACTATGAAGTATTATTCTTAGGTGGTGGTGCTTCAACTCAATTCTTCCATATTCCAGCTAACTTCCTTAAAACAAAAGCAGCTTTCCTTCAAACAGGTGTTTGGGCAAAAAAAGCAGTTAAAGA